>DATCLF010000490.1:0-19756 GCA_036564055.1 Spirillospora sp. | reverse complement strand
CCCCGGAGGAGATCACCGGCGAGCTTCGCGCCGACATGGTCGCCGCCTGACCCGCCGATGGCGTGTTCATGCCCGTCCCCGGGCCGTGGGTGTGCGCGGCCTCACGCATGAACACGGCATTACCGGGGAGGCTTCCGTGTTGTAACAGACAACTGTGACGATGCGGAAGGAGCCCGGAATGTCGGCGGTCAAGAGCCCTCTCTCGGAGTCGGACCAGAAGGTGACGGGGGAGGCCCTCCAAGCCTCGCTCATCGATCTCATCGATCTCTCCCTGGTCTCCAAGCAGGCCCACTGGAACCTCACCGGCCGTAACTTCAAGGTCGTCCACGAGCACCTGGACGAGCTCGTCAGCATTGCGCGCAACGGCGCGGACGACGTCGCCGAGCGCGCCATCGCGATCGGCGTGAACCCCGACGGACGCGCCCGCACGGTGGCGGACCGGACCCAGAACCCGCAGCTGGAGGCCGGCTACCTCGACGACGACAAGGTCGTCGCGGCGATCACCGACCTGCTCGCCCAGATGATCGAGCGCTTCCGCGAGCGCATCAAGGTGACCGACGAGACGGACCTCGTCACCCAGGACCTGCTGATCGGCATCACGAAGCAGCTGGAGAAGCAGCACTGGATGTTCCAGGCGCAGACCTGAGGCTCCTTGTCCTGAGCTGGTACGCCTGATCTGATACGCCTGATCTGATATCCGTCCGGTCGCTGCGACCGGGCGATCCCGACTCCGGCCGTGCGCGCCGCCGCGATCCCGGCGCCCCGGCCGGATCCGCGTGCGGAGGGGTCACGTCTCCGCCGGTCCCCGGCGGAGACGTGACTTCTTCGCTTTCCGCTTCGTGTTCACGTCCCTGACGCGATGTCCGCCTCGTTCGCGGCCCTTCCCCGTCTGCGCGTGTTCCCGCCGCCCGCGTCCGCCGCCTGCGGCCGTGCGGGCCGCCGGTCACGGCTGGCAGTGAGGGCACCAGAAGGTGAGGCGCTCCGTGCCCGGGCCGCCCTGCTCGGCGCGCTCGACGCGGGTGCCGCAGCGGCGGCAGGGGAGCCCCGCCCGCCCGTACACCCAGTGCTCACGGCCGCGCCCGAGGTCCCCCGTGGTGATGTGGCCGTGCCGCTCCTTGTTGGCGTCCAGAAGGCGGTGAGCAAGCTCCACCATCGCCGACAGGTCGCCCGCGTCCCGTACGGGGGTCCACGGATTCACGCCCCTCAGAAAGAGAATCTCGGCCTTGTAGACGTTGCCGATCCCGGCGAGCCGCGTCTGGTCGAGGAGCGCCTCGCCGATGGCGGTGTCCGGACGCTCGCGCAGCCGGGCCACGGCCTCGGCGGCCGTCGCGGTGCTCCACGCGGGGTCGAGCAGGTCGGGGCCGAGGTGTCCGACGACCCTGTCCTCCTCATCGGTGCGCAGCAGCTCGACGACGCCCAGGGAGTACCCGACGGCCTGCCACTGCGCGTTCGCCAGCACGACCCGGACCCGGTGGTCGCGCGGGTCCGGGCGGCTCCGGCGTGTGCGGGGGGCCGTCCCCCCGCGAGGAGCCGGACCGGCGCGGCGGATCCGCCAGCTCCCGTCCATCAGCAGGTGCGTGTGGACGGTCACCCCGCCCTCGACGCGGATGAGCAGGTGCTTGCCCCGCGACACGGCCTCGAGCACCGTCCGGCCGCGCAGGTCGGCGGTGGCGAACCGGGGGACGCGGAAGTCCGAGCGCGTCAGCTCCCGCCCGGCGAGCGCCTCGTGCAGGCGCCGGGCGGTGAGCCAGACGACGTCGCCCTCGGGCATGCGTCCGGGCCGGTCAGATCAGCGAGGGGCTTTCCCAGGCGGCCGGGTCCTCGGTCAGCTTGCGCACCTGCTCCGGCAGCTCGCCGCTGGCGATGTGCGACAACCTCACCTGCTCCAGGATCGCGCGTTCGCTGGCGCGCAGGGCGATCCACACCTCCTGCAGGGACCGTGCCGGGCCCTCGTACCCGACGTGCTCGGGGCGCTCGCCCCGCACGCCGAGCAACGGCCCGTCGATGGCGCGGATGATGTCGGCCAGGGAGATCTGCTCGGCCGGCCGCGCCAGCCAGTAGCCCCCCTCGGGTCCCCGCTGGCTCCGGACGAGTCCGGACCGGCGCAGCTGGCCGAGGATGTTCTCGAGGAATTTGGGTGGGATCTGCTGCGCTTCGGCGAGCTGAACGGCGGTCACCGGGCGGCTCCCGGCGACCGCCAGCTCGGCTGCGGCACGCAACGCGTAGTCGACCCGGGCGGACAATCGCATGTGTTGCATTATTCCTTGCCGATCGGACCACTTCGGTTCAGGTCGCCTCCTGAAGCAGCCCGAGAAGCTCCGCGGCCGCCCGCCCGTTGGCCGCCGCGGCGCCGTAGGTGGCCATGTAGACCGCCGATCCGGGTCGCCACACGGGCAGCCCCATCTCCACGACGACGGTGTCGGGACGGGCCGTCAGCAGGGCCGTGGTGAGCGCACGCTGGGCGGCGTGCCGGTGCGCGTCGCGCAGCACGACCACGAGGCCGCGGCCGGCGGCGTCGCGCAGCACGCGCTCGGCCGTCCCCTCCGTCCCGTCGACGTGGACGGTGTCGGGCGCCCACGGGCCGAGGCCCCACGGGGTCGGCCCGGCCGCGATGTTCGTCGTCGCCTGCGTCTGCACGACCAGCGGCGGGCGGTCCCAGCCCGGCAGGGACCCCGTCACGCGGACGGCGCGGCGGGCGGCCTCCAGCCCGGCGGCACGGTCGACCACGGCGTCCGAGCGCCCCGCGAGCGCCTCCCTGAGCCGGCCCGTCCGCTCCGCCGCGTCCTGCAGCCGCCGCGGTGAAAGGCGCCCGTCCCGCACGGCCGCGTCGACGGCGGCCAGGATCGCCTGGACGGTCTCGGCGTGCTCGTTCGGCCCGAGGCACAGCAGGTCGGCGCCCGCGATCAACGCCCGCACCGCCGCCTCGGGGATGCCGATCGCGCCGCTCGCGCCCTCCATGTCGAGGGCGTCGGTGACGATCACCCCCTGGTAGCCGAGCCGTTCGCGCAGCAGCCCGGTGATCGCCTCCGGGGACAGCGTCGCGGGAACCCCGTGGGTGATCGCGGGCAGGTTGAGGTGCCCGGTCATCACCGCGTGCACGCCCGCCTCGATCGCCGCGCGGAACGGGACCAGCTCGCGGTGCTCCAGCACGTCCAGGTCGGCGTCGACGAGCGGGACGGACAGGTGGGAGTCGTCCACGGTCGCGCCGTGCCCGGGGAAGTGCTTCGCGCACGCCGCGATGCCGGCCTCCTGCGTCCCGGTCACGGCCGCGGCGGCGTGCCGGGCGACGAGGGCGGGATCGGACCCGAACGAGCGGGTCCCGATCACCGGGTTGTCGTCGGCGGTGTTGACGTCCACCGACGGCGCGAAGTTGACGTTCACGCCGACCTCGGCCAGCTCGGCGCCGAGCGAGCGGTAGATCCGGCGGGTCAGCTCCGGGTCGTCGACGACGCCGAGCGCGGCGTTGCCCGGGTAGGGGCTGCCCGTCCGGTGGCCGCCGAGCCGGGTGACGTCGCCGCCCTCCTCGTCGATCGCCACGAACGGGTCGCCCGCCTTGCGGAGCTGCGCGGTGAGCGCGGCCAGGGACTCCGGGCTCGGGACGTTGCCCGTCAGGGCGAACAGGGTGACGCCCGCGAGACCGGCCTCGATCTCGTCGAGGAGCCAGCGCGGCGCGGTGGCGCCGGGGAACGACGGCAGCAGCGTGCCGCGCGCCAGGCGGGCGATGTCGGCCGTGGTCGCGATGTCGTCGGTCCTCACCCCTTCACCGCCCCGGCGGTGAGCCCGGACACCATGCGGCGCTGGACGAGCAGGAAGAAGGCGATGACGGGAATGGTGAGCAGCGTTGATGCCGCCATGATGGGCCCCCAGGCGTTGCCGCTGCGGCCGAAGAAGAACTGCAGCATGATCGGCAGGGTGTACTTGTCCTGGTCGTTCAGGAACGTGTAGGCGAAGATGAATTCGTTCCAGGCGGTGATGAAGGAGAAGATGCTCGTCGCCACCAGTCCGGGGGCGACGAGCGGGAGCAGGACCGTGAAGAACGTCCGGACCGGCCCGGCGCCGTCGATGGCGGCGGCCTCCTCCAGCTCGCGCGGCACCGCGGCGACGAAGCCGCGCAGCATCCAGATCGCGAACGGGACGGCGAAGCCGATGTAGACGAGCGTGAGCCCGGTGAGGCTGTTGAGCAGGTCGAGCGTCTTCAGGTCGAGGAACAGCGGGATGACCAGCGCCTCCAGCGGCACCATCTGCACCACGATCAGCATGACCAGGAACGTGGTGCGGAACCGGAAGCGGAAGCGGGCCACGGCCGTCGCGGCCATCAGCGCGAGCAGGCTCGACACGAGGACGGTGACGATCGCCAGCACCGCGCTGTTGCGGAGGTACTCCCAGAAGGAGACCTCCGCGATGCGGCCGTTGAGGATCAGGTCGAAGTGATCCAGCGTCGGGTTGACCGGCAGAGGCTTCGGCGTGGTGCTGAAGATCTCGGTGTTGGGCTTGAACGCGGTCGAGGCCATCCAGAACACGGGGAACACCGCGACGAGGAAGACGAGGAGTCCCGTCGCGTTCAGCGCGGCCCTGCGGATGAGCGAGCGTCTCACTGTGTCTCCCCCTGCCTGACCATCACGCGCACGTACACGGCGGTCACCACCAGCAGGATCACCGTGAGCACGAGCGCGATCGCCGAGCCCATGCCGAGCTTCGGATTCAGCGAGCCGAACGCCTCGGAGTACGCGTACAGCGACAGGTTGAACGCGTCGCGGTTGGCCATTCCGGACATGATGAACAGCTGGGTGAAGACCTTGAAGTCCCAGATGATCGACATGACCAGCAGCACGAGGAAGATCGGCTTGAGCATCGGGTAGGTGATGCTCCAGAACGTGCGCCACGGGCCGGACCCGTCGACGCGTGCCGCCTCGTACAGCTCCTGCGGGACGCTCTTCAGCCCGGCCAGCACCGACACCGCGACGAACGGGCACGCCTGCCAGACGACGCACACGGTGAGCACGGTGTAGGTGGACAGCGGAGTGGCGAACCAGTTGTGGTCGCTCCAGCCGCCGCCGACGAGGGCGTCGGGGAGCAGGTCCAGCGTCCAGTTGACCAGGCCGCCGGTCGAGCCGAACAGCCAGGAGAAGATGATCGCGGCGGTGACCGGCGGGGTCGCCCAGGCGATCATCACGCCGCCCGCGACGAAGGCCGACATGCGCCGGCCGAGCCGGTGCAGCAGCAGGCCGACCAGCGTCCCGATGACCAGGGTGAGGGTCACCGCGACGGCGGCGAATAGCACGGTCTGCCGGACGGTCTGCCAGAAGAAGGGGTCCGTGAGGATCGTTTCGAAGTTCTCGGTCCCGACCTGCTCGGCGGGTTCGCCGCGCAGCTGGCGGTTGCCGACCTTCTGGAACGACATGATCCCGATCTGGATCATGGGCCAGAACATCAGCACGGCGATCACGACCACGGTGGGCGCGATCAGCAGGTAGGGCCAGGGGCGGATCTTGCGGCGGGGGCGCGCCCGGCCGGAGAGGTTCCGGCCGGGCGGCCTGCGCACCGCGGGTGCGGTGTCGAGCATGGGAGGTTCCGATCAACCGGGAGAGCGGCGGGTCAGGACGCGTTGAGCAGGGTGTTGGCCTGCTCGTTGGCCTTCTTCATCTCCGCTTCGGCGGGCGCGCCCTGCATGATCGCCTTGACCGCGTTCGGCAGGACCTTCTTGGCCTGCTCGAACTCGCCCCACCCGGGGCTGATCGGCGGGAACTTGGTGTTGGCGGCGATGTCGGTGAAGACCGCGAGCTTCGGATCGGTGAACTTCACGTCCGACCGCATCGAGGAGAACCCGCTGTAGTCGGCCCACGCCTTGGCGTTCTTGGCGTTGTTCAGGATCGTGATGTAGTCGAAGGCGGCGGCCTTGGCCTTGCTGTCGGCCCAGACGGCGAGGTCGGAGCCGCCGGCCATGACCGGCGCGTTGCCGCCGTTCTTGGCGGGGATCGGGAAGACGCCCCACTTGTCGGCGTCCTTGTCGGAGATCTTCTTCATCTCCTTGAGCGCCCAGCTCCCGTCGATGTACATGCCGAGCTTGCCGAGCGCGAAGTCGCGCTGCGGGCCCTCCAGCTCGTTCTTGCCGACGTACTTCTCGGGGGCGACCTTCTCCTTGGTCACGAGCCCGGCGTAGAAGCTCACCGCCTCGACGGCCTGGGGCTGGTCGAGCACGCCCTTCCAGCGGTCGCCCTCCTTGACGGCCACGTCGCCGCCGTTGCCCCAGATGAAGCTGAGCAGGGCGTTGGTCTGGTCGCTCGGGACGCCGATGCCCGGGACGTTCTTCTCGTCCTGGATCTTCTTGGCGGCGGCGACGAGCTCGTCCCAGTTCTTCGGCTGCTGGATGTTCAGCTCCTCGAACCAGTCCTTCCGGTACCAGACGCCGCGGACGCCGCCGTACCACGGCACCGCGTACGTCTTGCCGTCCGCCTGGTCGTTGCCCAGCGCCGTCTTGTTGAGCGTCTTGCCGTCGGCCCAGTCGTTGAACTCGTCGGTGATGTCGGCCAGGCTGCCCTGCGCGATGTGGGACTGGACGTCGGTGTTGCCGATCTCGGTCACGTCCGGGCCTTCGCCGCCGGCGGCCGCCTTCTGGAACGTCGTGGCGACCTGCGGCCACGGAACGTACTTGATCTGAACGTCGGTGTTGGGGTGCTTGGCCTTGAACTCCGCCTCGACGGTGTCGAGGAACTTGGTCTGCTCGGGGGTTCCCTCGCCCATCATCCAGACCTTGAGCTGCGCGGGGTCCTTGCCCGCGTCGGCTCCGTCGCCGTCGTCACCGCCGCAGGCCGTCGAGGCCAGGACGATTGCGGCCGCCGCGGCCGCCACCTTGATGTACTTCACTGGGGGTTCCTTTCCGGCGTCACCTCGCGCGGCCTCGTGGCCGGCTCCGCGCGGGGACGAGGTCCGGACCCTCCGGGGTTCCGGCCCTGTCCACGTCCCTCGCGCGGTCGCTTCGCACGCGGGCGCCCTGCTCGCCAGTCGGCGCTCGTCGAGCGCCCCTGCCCGCGGTACGGACCAGTTGGCGCATGGGCGTAAACTAACAATAAACTTTCCTAAACAAAACTCCCTGTTAGCGGATTGAGACTTCGAGAGGTACCGCATGGCCGCCAAACGCCCGGGAACGCCGAGGCTGCTGCGTGAACTCAACGACCGCGCGGCGCTGGACCTGCTCGTCCGGCAGGGACCGCTGACCCGGGCGCAGATCGGCGAGCACACCGGGTTGTCCAAGGTGACGGCGTCGCAGCTGCTGTCGCGGCTCGAAGAACGCGGCCTGGTCGAGGTCGTCGGGACGCAGGCCGGGGGACGCGGGCCGAACGCCGCCCTGTACGCCGTCGTGCCGTCCAGCGCCTACGTCGCGGGCCTGGAGGTCGGGCCCGACGGGGTCACCGCCGCCGTCGCCGACATCACCGGGCACGTCTGCGCCCAGGTCACCGTCGACCCGAACGGCGCCGACGACCCGGTGCGGATCGTGCACAGCGCCGTCGTCAAGGCGTGCCGCTCGGCGCGGGTCGCGCTGTCCAAGCTGAACGCGTTCGTGATCGGCACCCCGGGGGTGGTCGACCCGAGGTCCGGGGACGTCCAGTTCTCCTTCGACCTGCCCGCCTGGCACGAGGGCGTCCTCGCCGCGCTGCGGACCGACCTGCGGCGCCCCGTGACGATCGAGAACGACGTCAACCTCGCCGCCATCGCCGAGCGCGCCTACGGCGCCGCGCGCGGGGTCGACGACTTCGCTCTCATGTGGTTCGACCGCGGGATGGGCATGTCGGTGATGCTGGGCGGGCGCCTGCACCGGGGCCGTTCCGGCGGCGCGGGCGAGATCGGCTACCTGCCGGTCCCGGGCGCGCCGCTGCCGTTCGGCGCCGCCCGGCGCGACTCGCAGGACGAGGGCGTGACCGAGTCGAGCACATGGGGGATCCCGACCCTCGCCGGCGGCTACGGCGCCCTGGTCGGCGCGGACGAGATCCTCGCCCTCGCCCGCGAGCACGGTCTCGACGAGCCGACCGTCGTGGACTGCGTCCGCGCCGCCGTCGCCGACGAGGCGCGCGGCGGAGCGTTCCTCGACGAGCTGGCCGGGCGCATCTCCTACGGCGTGACCTCGGTCAACATCGTCCTGGATCCCGGGCTCGTCGTGCTGTCGGGAAGCCTGGGCCGCGCGGGCGGGCGGCCGCTGGCCACCCGGATCGAGGAGATCGTCGCGCGGCTCAGCCCGACCCGTCCGACGGTCGTGGTGACCGAGGTGGAGGGCAACCCCGTCCTCCGCGGCGCCCTGCACGCGGCGCTCCAGCGGGCACGCGACGACGTCTTCTCCTCGTAAGGGCGTCGGAGAGCGCCCGGTCGAGCGGGCATGCGCCGCACCCCGACGCA
This sequence comes from Spirillospora sp., assembly GCA_036564055.1. Lineage (GTDB taxonomy): Bacteria > Actinomycetota > Actinomycetes > Streptosporangiales > Streptosporangiaceae > Spirillospora. The sequence goes on along the minus strand of DATCLF010000490.1, from coordinate 11,368 downwards.
GAAAAGCGCCCCCACCGCGTGGGGGCGCTCACTCGACGTCGTTCCCGTGTCCTACTTGGTGGTCGTCGCGGCCGCCCGCTTCTCGTGGCGCCGCGGGTCGTTGATCGCGCGGTCGATGACCGTCCGGCAGATGATCTGCCGCTTGCGCCGGAGCGCGGCCGCCTTGCGTGCCGTTGGTGTCATGTCGAACCCCGTTTCCGCGGCGGCGTCGTCCCCGTGCCGCCGCAAACCCCGTGATGCGCCAATGATCTCAGACGAGGAGGGCCCGCGGATCCGCCGCAGGAAGGAAATCGGCGTCCGACCGTGAGCGGAGGACGCACCGGGACGATCCCGGCTCCGGCCCTGGGATCATGGTGGGGTTCGGGGTACCGTGACCCGCCCGTGGGAGAACCCGTGACCGACCGACCGAGGGAGTGCCGTGGCGCTGCGTGAACGGCTGCGACGGCTCGTGCAGAAGCCGGGAAGCGTCGACCTCGCGCCGTTTCGCGCCGTCGTGGACGAGGCGGGACGGCGTGAGCAGCGCGTCCGGGAGCTGTCGGACGCCGAGCTGGCCGCCGCCGCATCGGCCCTCCGCGAGAAGGACGACCCGGCCGAGCTGTGCGCGCTCGGACGGGAGGCCGCCCGCCGGGCGCTCGGCGAGCGGCCCTACGACGTCCAGCTCATCGGGACGCTCGCGCTGCTGTCCGGGCACGTCGCGGAGATGGCCACCGGTGAGGGCAAGACCCTCGCGGGCGCCATCGCCGCCGCCGGGTACGCGCTGCGCGGTCACCGCGTCCACGTCATGTCGGTCAACGACTACCTCGCGCGCCGCGACGCCGAGTGGATGGGCCCGGTCCACCGGCTGCTCGGCGTGACGACCGGCTGGCTCGGGCAGTCGTCCACGCCCGACGAGCGGCGCGCGGCGTACGCGGCCGACGTGACGTACGCGCCGGTCAGCGAGATCGGTTTCGACCTGCTGCGGGACCGGCTCGCCACCGACCCCGCCGACATCGTGCAGCCCGAGCCGGACGTCGCGCTCATCGACGAGGCCGACTCGGTGCTGGTGGACGAGGCGATGGTGCCGCTCGTCCTCGCGGGCGCCGCCGACGTCGACGACGCCGAGCCCCGGTACGCCGACCTCGTCCGCCGGCTGCGTCCCGGCGTGCACTACACCACCGACGAGGAGGCGCGCAACGTCCAGCTCACCTCGGAGGGGGCCCGCGAGGTCGAGCGCGTTCTCGGCGTCGATCTCTACGCGCCCGAGAACCTGCGCACCCTCACCGCCGTCAACGTGGCCCTGCACGCCGAAGTCCTCCTGCAACGCGACGTGGACTACATCGTCCGCGACGGCGAGGTGAAGCTGATCAGCGAGTCGCGGGGACGGGTGGCGCTGCTGCAGCGCTGGCCGGACGGCCTGCAGGCCGCGGTCGAGGCGAAGGAGGCCCTCGACGCCTCGCCGAGCGGCGAGATCCTCGACTCGATCACCGTCCAGGAGCTCATCGGACGCTACCCCGTCCGGTGCGGCATGACCGGGACCGCGATGGCCGTCGCGCCGCAGCTCACCGAGTTCTACTCGCTGGAGATCGCGGTGATCCCGCCGAACACGCCGTGCATCCGCGAGGACGAGCCCGACCGCCTCTACGCGACCGCCGCCGACAAGGAGGTCGCGCTCGTCGAGGAGATCGCCGCCGCGCACGCCGCCGGCCGCCCGGTTCTGGTCGGAACCGGCGACGTCGCCGAGTCCGAGCGGCTCGCCCGCCGTCTCGTCCGCGCCGGGCTCAAACCGGTCGTGCTGAACGCCAAGAACGACGCCGAGGAGGCCGCGATCATCGCGGAGGCGGGGGCCTACGGCGCGATCACCGTCTCCACCCAGATGGCCGGGCGCGGCACCGACATCCGGCTCGGCGGAAGCCGTGCGCGGGTCTTCTCCGAGAACGGCACCGAGAACGGGAACGAGGCCGGGGACGGGAGCGAGGCGGGAAACGACGCCCGCGAGCGCGTCGCCGCGGTCGGCGGCCTCCTGGTCATCGGCACCGGCCGGTACCACAGCAGCCGCCTCGACGACCAGCTCCGGGGCCGCGCCGGCCGGCAGGGCGACCCCGGCGGCTCGGTGTTCTTCACCAGCCTCCAGGACGACCTGATCACCCGCTACGCGCCCGACGAGAAGGTGAAGGCCCGCGTGAACGACGACGGCCTGGTCACCGACAAGGGCGCGCACTGGGTCGTCGGGCACGCCCAGCGCGTCGCCGAGGGCGTCGCCCTCGAAATACACCGCAACACCTGGCGCTACAACCACCTGATCAGCCTGCAGCGCCGCGAGATCCTCGCCGAACGCGACGAGATCCTGCACGGCGACGCCGCCGACCGGTACCTGAAGGAGGCCGCCCCCGACCGGCACGCCGAGCTCACCGAGGCCGTGGGCGCCCAGGCGGTGGCGGCCGCCGCGCGCCAGATCATGCTCTACCAGCTCGACCGCTGCTGGGCCGAGCACCTCGCCTTCCTCGCCGACCTGCGCGAGGGCATCCACCTGCGGTCGCTCGGCCGGGGCCTCGACCCGCTGATGGAGTTCAACCGGGAGGCCGTCCCGGCGGGCAAGCGGCTCCTCGCCGACGCCCGCGAACGCGCGGTCGCCGCGTTCGAGTCGCTCGCCGTCACGGCGGACGGCGTCGACCTCGACGCCGTGGGCGTGAAACGTCCGTCGGCGACGTGGACGTACCTCGTCCACGACAACCCCTTCGGAAGCCTCGACGAACGCGCCCTGCGCGGCCTGATCTCCATGTTCCGCCGCCGCCGACGCTGAATCACCCGATCAGCCCGTGCGTCGCCCCTGCCTTGCGCGGGAGGGTCAGGCGCGCAGGCGCAGTCCCCGTGGCGTCGGATGGAAGCCGGCCGACTGCAGTGCGGCGGCCAGCGGGGAGTCGGCGATCGCCGTGCCGTCCGCGCGTTCGACGGTGAGCCTGCCGAGCGCGCCCTCCCGGACGGCGAGCGCCAGCGCGTCCACCGCGGGCTGCAGGACCGACGGGTCGTCGTCCCAGGTCAGCAGCGTGCGACCACCGCGCTCGACGTAGAGGACGAGACGCCCCCCGGTCAGCACGACCAGCGCCCCGGCCTTGCGGCCCGGCTTGTGACCGGAGGCGACCTCGTCGTCGCGTTCGGGCCAGGGCAGCGCCGCCCCGTACGGATTCGCGGGATCGGCCGCCGCCAGGACGACGGCGCGGTCGTCCGGTTCGCGGGGCCCGTCCCGCGGCTCCCACGGCTCGGCGCCGCCGGAGCCGGACGCCGGGGCCGCCGGACGCAGCGCGCGGAGCCGGTCCACCGCGCCCGGCAGCGCGAACTGGGCGGCCCCGAGCCCCTCGACGAAGTAGCCGCGCCGGCAGCGGCCCGACTCCTCGAACGCGCGCAGGACCGGGTACACCGCGGAGAACCCGCCGGGCGTCCGCTCGGCCGCGACCGCGCCCCGGACGACGATGCCGTACCGCTCCAGGAGCGCCTCCGCCCGGGCGTGCGATCGGCGCGTGACGCTGGTCTCCCGCTCGGGGAGCGCCCACCAGCGTCCCGCGACCGTGGGCGGGCCCGTCCGCGACGGCAGCACGGGACGGCCGCGCCGCGTCGTCCGGGCGCGGTGCGCCGGACGACCCGAGCCGAGCGCGGCCCGCAGCGGCGCCATCGTGTCGTTGGTGAGGCGCCCGGACCACACGAGGTCCCACACGGCGGAGGCGAGATCGGCGTCGTTGACGGTGACCTGCCTGTTCACGCGGTCGGACAGCGTCCGGAAGAACAACGCGCCGCCGTCTCCGACCGCGTCCAGCACGGCGCGGTGCACGGGCGTGAGGGTGATCTCGGCGGGGTCGGGCATGAGCAGCGGGGCGGTGTCGGCCAGGTAGAGCGCCACCCAGCCGTCGCCGCCCGGCAGGCCGCCCTGGCCCGCCCACACCACCTCGCCCGCCGACGTCAGCTCGTCCAGCATCGCGGGGGTGTAGCCCGGCACCCGCGACGGCAGAACCAGCGTCTCCAGCGCCGAGGCGGGAACGGCGGCGCCCTGAAGCTGCTCGATCGCCTGGACGAGCGCGTCGAGGCCGCGCAGCCGCGACCCGCCCGTGATGCCGTGCCAGACGGGCAGGAACCGGCCGAGCGACTCCGGCGGGGACGGCTCCACCTCGGCGCGCAGCCGGGCGAGGGACCGGCGCCGGAGCGTCCGCAGCACGCCGGTGTCGCACCACTCGGCCGTCAGCGGACCCGTGACGGTCTCGACGGGCAGGAACTCGCCCTCCACCACCCGCCCGGCGCCCGCCAGCCTGCGAAGCGTCTCGGTGACCACGGCCGTGCCGAGCCCGAACCGCGCGGCCGGCGCGCCCGCCCGGAACGGGCCGTGCGTGCGCGCATACCGGGAGATCAGGTCGCCCAGCGGGTCGTCGACCGGTTCGAGGAACGCCTCGGGAATGCCGACCGGCAGGGGCGCGCCGAGCGCGTCGCGGAGCCGCCCCGCGTCCTCGACCGCGGCCCAGCGCTCCTCCCCGGCGATCCTGACGCGGATCGCCCGCCGTGTCGCCTCCAGATCCTCCAGCCACCGGCCCACCTGGGCGAGCACCTCGTCCTGGGGAGCCTCGTCCCGGGGGGTTCCGTCCGGGGCCTCGGCGCCCGGGAGGAGGGTGCGCGCGGCCACCTCGGCCGTCGTGAGCGGACCGAGGCCGCGCAGAAGATCGGCGACGCCCTCGAGGTCACGGGCCCGCCGGTCCACGGCGAGGCGCTGCAGCTCGCGTTCGGTGTCGGCCACGGCCTCCGGGTCGAGAAGCTCGCGCAGGTCGGCCTGGCCGAGCAGCTCCGACAGCAGCGCCGAGTCGAGCGTGAGCGCCTGGGCCCGGCGCTCGGCGAGCGGCGAGTCGCCCTCGTACATGAACGCGCCGACGTAGCGGAACAGCAGGGAACGGGCGAACGGCGACGGCTCGGGCGTCTCCACCTCGACCATCCGGACCCTGCGCCCGGACAGGTCGCGCATCAGCTGCACCAGGCCGGGAACGTCGAACACGTCCTGCAGGCACTCGCGCATCGTCTCCAGCACGATCGGGAACGAGGGGTACCTGCTCGCGACGGAGAGCAGCTGCGCGGCGCGCTGACGCTGCTGCCACAGCGGCATGCGCCGGTCGGGACGGCGGCGGGGCAGCAGCAGCGACCTGGCCGCGCACTCGCGGAACCGGGCCGCGAACAGCGCCGACCCGCCCAGCTCGTCGGCGACGATCCGCTCGACGTCGTCGGCGTCGAACACGGCGAGGTCGACCCCGGGCGGGTCGTCCATGTCGGGGATGCGGAGCACGATGCCGTCGTCGGCGTGCATGGCCTGGGCGTCGACGCCGTACCGCTCGCGCAGGCGGCCCGCGATGGCGAGGGCCCACGGCGCGTGCACCCGGGCGCCGAGCGGCGAGTGGACCACTATCCGCCAGTCTCCGAGCTCGTCACGGAAACGCTCGACCACCATCGTGCGGTCGTCGGGCACGTGCCCGGTCGCCTCCCGCTGCTCGCGCAGGTACGACACGAGGTTGGCGGAGGCCCACTCGTCCAGGCCCGCGGCGCGGACCCGCTCGCGGGCCGCGTCGTCGGGCAGCGCCGACAGCTCGCGGGTGAACGCGCCGAGCGCCCGCCCGAGCTCGGCGGGACGCCCGAGGGCGTCGCCGTGCCAGAACGGCAGCTTGCCGGGCTGGCCGGGGGCCGGGGACACGAGCACGCGGTCGGGGGTGATGTCCTCGATGCGCCACGAGCTGGCGCCGAGGACGAACACGTCGCCGACGCGCGACTCGTACACCATCTCCTCGTCGAGCTCCCCCACCCGGGACGCCTTCTCACCGACCAGGAAGACGCCGAACAGGCCGCGGTCCGGGATCGTCCCCCCGCTGGTCACGGCGAGGCGCTGCGCTCCCGGACGGGCGCTCAGGACACCGGTGACGCGGTCCCACACCAGGCGGGGACGGAGCTCACCGAACTCGTCGCTCGGGTAACGCCCGGCGAGCATGTCCAAGGTCGCCTCGAGCGCGGAGCGGGGGAGGGCGGCGAACGGCGCGGCCCGCTTGACCAGCGACTCCAGGTCGTCGACCGTCCACTCGTCCATGGCGACCATCGCGACGATCTGCTGGGCGAGGACGTCGAGCGGATTGCGCGGATACCGCAGCTCCTCGATCTCGCCGCCGCGCATGCGTTCGGCCACCACCGCCGTCTGCACGAGGTCGCCCCGGTACTTGGGGAAGATCACGCCCTTCGACACGGCCCCGACCCGGTGGCCGGCGCGTCCGACGCGCTGGAGCCCGTTGGCCACCGACGGCGGCGACTCCACCTGCACGACGAGGTCGACGGCGCCCATGTCGATGCCCAGCTCAAGGCTCGACGTCGCCACCACGGCGGGCAGGCGACCCTCCTTGAGGGCGTTCTCGATGCCCGCCCGCTCCTCCTTGGAGACCGAGCCGTGATGCGCGCGGGCGACCTCCCGGGGCGCCCCTCTGGCGGCGCCCGCCTGGGCCATCGTGGCCGCGGGGGCGTGGTCCTCGGCCAGGGAGTCGCCGGTGGCCCGCTCGTAGGCGAGTTCGTTCAGACGCCCGCACAGACGCTCGGCCAGCCGCCGCGAGTTCGCGAACACCAGCGTCGAGCGGTGCGCCTGGATGAGGTCGAGAAGGCGGTCCTCGACGTGGGGCCAGATGCTGCGCTGACGCGGGTCGGCGGAACCGGAGTCGTCGACGAAGTTCCCCACCTCGCCCATGTCCTCGACGGGGACGACGATGTCGAGGTCGAAGACCTTCTCCGAGGGCGGCTGGACGACCCTCGCGGGCCTCGTCCCGCCCAGGAACGCCGCGACCTCGTCGGTGGGACGGACCGTCGCCGACAGGCCGATCCGCTGGGCGGGCCGTTCGAGGAGGGCGTCGAGGCGCTCCAGGGACAGGGCCAGGTGCGCGCCGCGCTTGGTGCCCGCCACGGCGTGCACCTCGTCCACGATGACCGTCTCGACGCCGCGGAGCGATTCGCGCGCCCGCGAGGTGAGGATCAGGAACAGCGACTCCGGCGTCGTGATCAGGATGTCCGGGGGCCGGGCGGCGAGCCGGCGGCGCTCGTCGGCGGGAGTGTCGCCCGACCGTATCCCGACCCGGACGGCGGGCTCGGGCAGCCCGAGACGCCGGGCCGCGTGCCGGATGCCGGTCAGGGGAGCGCGCAGGTTGCGCTCCACGTCCACGGCGAGGGCCTTCAGCGGGGAGACGTACAGCACACGGCAGCGCCGCGGGGCGTCCTGCGGCTCGGGGCCGGTGACGAGCCGGTCGAGCGACCACAGGAACGCCGCCAGCGTCTTGCCGGAGCCGGTCGGCGCCACGACGAGCGTGTTGTCGCCGCTCGAGATCGACTCCCATGCGCCGGCCTGGGCGGGGGTGGGCGCGGCGAACGCGCCGGAGAACCACTCCCGGGTCGCGGGAGAGAAGCGTTCGAGCACGTCACCGCCCATGGCGCCATACTGCCTCGCCGGTACGACGATTCGCTCCCGGGGCTCGCCCGGCGTCCGGCGCGGGCCGGCGGGACGCTCCTCGCCGTACGGCGCGGGAGCCGTATAGCGTGGGAAACGTGCGGCTCACAGTTTTCTGGGATCGGATGAACCAGCAGTTCGGCGAGGTCTATGCCCAGAGCGTGGCCAAGGACTACGTCATGGCCGAACTGGGCGGACGCACCATCGAGCAGGCCCTCGCCGACGGCGAACCCGCCAAGAAGGTCTGGCAGGCCGTCGTCGCCACCTTCGACGTGCCCCCGAACCTCCACTAGCCGGCTCTGCAGTGGACGGCCGGCCCGGAGTCAGTCGGGGACGGGCAGGTGGGCGTAGAGGTCCATCGCGTCCACCGACGACGGCAGATCGCTGACCTGGCCGTCGCCGACCTCCACGACGCGCCACACGCCGTCGGTCCGCCGTGCCAGGTCGGTCGTGATGAACCGGCAGCCCAGCGCGCGCACGGCCGGGGCGACCGCGTCCAGATCGGGGTCGAGCTCGACGTCGGGGCTGTCGGGGTGCGGCCCCACCAGCGCGGGCTCCCCGTCCACCCACCACACGCGGGCCTCGCCCTCGCCGTCGTACTGCTCGAACTCGCGCACGACGAGGCCGCCCGCCAGATGGTCGTCGCGAAGCGCGACCATCTTCGAGGCGACGTCATGGAGCTGCCTGAGGTTCTTCACGTCGGGGACGAAGCACGCCTCCTCCCACTCGTGCTTGCAGGACTTCACGTAGTCCTTCACCACGCCCGGCCCGCTGCGCAGCGGACGGACGAGCTCTTCCAGCTCCTTGAGGTCGCCGGGATCCTGCCTCACGCCGAGGGGACGCCACACGCTGTGCGGGGTGAGCCCGGCGAACGTGTCGTGCCAGCCCGGCAGCTCATGCGCGCGCCTGTAGTCGTCCGGGTGGGTGAGCAGCACGGTCCCGCGGCGCTTCAGGGCGGCGAAGACGGCGGCGTACTCGTCGCCGGTGACCATCCACCCCCGGTACCAGACGGGGCCCAGGTTGTCCGGAACCGCCCGGATCGCGTCCTCCACGTCGCCGCGCTGTAACGCGTCGTGATCGAGCAGGGCGATCTCGCCGTAGTGGTCGCGCACGGCCTCGGCCTCGCGCGAGAAATGCGGGTCAACGCGCCGAGGGCGGAGCGGATCGACGCAGAAGAGGACGGTCAGCGTCATGATGGAAACCCTCCGTGGACGGCGCCAGCGTACGGTGTCGCAACCGCCGAACGCACGGAGATTCTCGGCCGAATCGGCGAACCGGACGATGATCGAACGAATGTTCGGTAAGCTGGGGCGGTGACGCGGCGCGTCCACGGCGGCCTCGTCCGCGGTGGTGTCGTCCACAGCGGCGTTGTCCACAATCGCGCCCGGGTCTCGCGAAGTGTCGCAGGCCCGCCGTAACGTCGCCCTCGACATTCCAGTCAGCGGCGGAGAGCCGACAGTCACGACGAGAAGGACACCTCACATGGCAGCGAACGACCGGGAGAAGGCTCTCGAGACCGCTCTCGCCCAGATCGAGCGGCAGTTCGGCAAGGGGTCGGTCATGCGGCTGGGCGAGGAGGCGCGGGCGCCGGTCGAGGTGATCCCCACCGGCTCGATCTCCCTCGACATCGCCCTCGGCATCGGCGGCCTGCCCCGCGGCCGCGTCGTGGAGATCTACGGCCCGGAGGGGTCCGGCAAGACGTCCATCGCGCTGCACGCCGTGGCGAACGTCCAGAAGAAGGGCGGCATCGCCGCGTTCGTGGACGCCGAGCACGCCCTCGACCCCGAGTACGCGGCCAAGCTCGGCGTCGACATCGACGCGCTGCTGGTCTCCCAGCCCGACACCGGCGAGCAGGCCCTGGAGATCACCGACATGCTGATCCGCTCCGGCGCGATCGACATCGTCGTCATCGACTCGGTCGCCGCGCTCGTCCCCCGCGCCGAGATCGAGGGCGAGATGGGCGACAGCCACGTCGGCCTCCAGGCCCGCCTCATGTCGCAGGCCCTGCGCAAGCTCACCGGCGCCATCAACTCCACCAAGACCACGGCGATCTTCATCAACCAGCTCCGCGAGAAGGTCGGCGTGATGTTCGGGTGCATGAGCTACGGCACCCGGGTCACGCTCGCGGACGGGACGCAGGAGAAGATCGGCAAGATCGTCGATCAGCGGATGGACGTCGAGGTCCTGTCCTACGACCCCGAGCAGGACAGGGTCGTCCCCAAGCGCATCGTCAACTGGTTCGACAACGGCACCGCCGACCGCTTCCTCCAGTTCACCGTGGCGAAGTCGGGCGGCAACGGCAGGGCGCGGTTCGCCGCGACCGAGAACCACCTCGTCCGCACGCCGGGCGGCTACCGGGAGGCCGGGGAGCTGGTCGCGGGCGACCGGGTCATGCTCATGGAGACCCACCGCCTCAGCGAACAGCAGTGGCAGGTGGTGCTCGGCTCCGTCATGGGGGGCGGGAGCCTGTCGCCGAACCGCCGCGGCCGCACGGGCGTGCGCTTCCGCATGGGGCACGGCGCCGAGCAGGAGGCCTATCTCGACTGGAAGGTGTCGCTGCTCGGCAACATCGGGCACAGCCGCACGGTCAGCGCCGAGGGGGCGGTGTCCGCGGACTTCGCTCCGCTCCCCGAGCTGGACGAGCTCCGCCAGGTCGTCTACTTCGGGGACGGCAAGAAGCACATCACCTGGGACTACCTGAAGGCCCTCACCCCGCTCGCCCTGGCCGTCTGGTACATGGACGACGGCTGCTTCACCGTCCGTTCCAAGGGGGTTCGGGAGCGCACCGAGGGGGGCGCCGGCCGCGTCGAGATCTGCGTGGAGGCGCTCAGCCCGGGTTCGCGGGCCCGCGTCGTCGAGTACCTCCGGGACACCCACGGCCTGGACGTGAAGCTCACGACGAGGGGTGCGCGGGCCATCAGCGTCATCCAGTTCACGACCGCGGCCTCGACGAAGTTCCAGGAGCTCATCGCCCCGTACGTGCCCCCGGCGATGGAGTGGAAGCTCCTGCCGCACCTGCGCGGCCGGTGCTCGGTCGAGCCGCAGTTCGCCGATCCGGAGCCCAGGCTGGTCCCCAGCCGGATCATCGACGTGCACGTCAAGCCGAAGACCCGCTCGATGAGGAAGTTCGACATCGAGGTCGAAGGGTCGCACAACTACTTCGTCGACGGGGTGATGGTCCACAACAGCCCGGAGACCACGACCGGTGGGCGGGCGTTGAAGTTCTACGCCTCGGTCCGGCTGGACGTCCGCCGCATCGAGACGCTCAAGGACGGCACCGAGCCGGTCGGCAACCGCGTCCGGGCCAAGGTCGTCAAGAACAAGCTGGCCCCGCCGTTCCGCGTCGCGGACTTCGACCTGCTCTACGGGCAGGGCATCAGCCGCGAGGGCGGCCTGATCGACCTCGGCGTCGAGCACGGCCTCATCCGCAAGTCCGGCGCCTGGTACACCTACGACGGCGACCAGCTCGGCCAGGGCAAGGAGAACGCCCGCAACTTCCTCAAGGCGAACCCCGACCTGGCCGACGGCATCGAGAAGAAGATCAAGGAGAAGCTGGGCATCGGCCCGAAGGTCGACCAGGAGGCCGAGCCCGCCGCGGGCGACCCGGCCGCCGCGTCCGCGGAGCCCTCCGCCAAGACCGCCGGAAAGAAGACCTCCAAGACCAAGCCGGGCGATTCCTGACGGGAAATCCTCGGATATGGGTGACTCTTGACGAAGACTGAGCAATGATCTCGTGTGCAGGGCGGCGGCGCCCCACCTCGCGCCGCACGATCGGTGCGCGGACCTTCCCCGACGGCGCCGCCGCTCCCACGGTCACCCCTCCCGGGGCCGCCGCTCCCGCCGTCCTCGCCGTTCTCGCGGCCCTCGGGTGCTCCCGTACCGCACCCGTCCCCGGGT
>DATCLF010000489.1:0-8681 GCA_036564055.1 Spirillospora sp. | reverse complement strand
GTGGGCGAGGTATGCCCGGTCGAGTGGGCGACGATGCCCGGCCGGAGCGTGCTGCAGTGGGACAAGGACGACTGCGCGGCCGCCGGTCTGGTCAAGTTCGACCTCCTGGGCCTGGGCATGCTGTCGGCGCTGCGCGAGACGTTCGACCTGGTCCGTGACCACCACGCCCGCGACCTGGCCCTGCACACCGTGCCGCCCGACGACCCGGCCGTCTACGACATGCTCTGCGACGCCGACACCGTCGGGGTGTTCCAGGTGGAGTCGCGGGCGCAGATGGCGACGCTGCCGCGGCTGAAGCCCCGCGAGTTCTACGACCTGGTGGTGGAGGTGGCGCTGATCCGGCCGGGCCCGATCCAGGGCGGGTCCGTCCACCCGTACCTGCGCCGCCGCAAGGGTCTGGAGCCCGCGACGTGCCCGCATCCGCTGATGGAGCCCGCCCTGTCGCGGACGCTCGGCGTGCCGCTGTTCCAGGAGCAGATGATGCAGCTCGCCGTGGACTGCGCCGGGTTCACCCCCGCGGAGGCCGATCGGCTCCGGCAGGCGATGGGCGCCAAACGCGCGCCCGAGCGGGTCGAGCGGCTGAAACGGCGCCTGCTGGACGGGATGGCCGAGCGCGGCATTCCCGCCGACGTCGCGGAGGACGTGTACGAGAAGATCCTCGGCTTCACGGGTTTCGGTTTCCCCGAGTCGCACGCGCAGAGCTTCGCGCACCTGGTCTACGCGAGCGCCTACATGAAGCGGCACTACCCGGCCGCCTTCACCGCCGCCCTGGTGCGGAACCAGCCGATGGGGTTCTACAGCCCGCAGACTCTTCTGGCCGACGCCAGACGCCACGGTGTCGTGGTCAGGAACGTGGACATCAACGCAAGCGACGTCCACCCGACGCTGGAAGAGCCCATCCCGGTGGAGTCTGACCATCCGCACGCGCCCGCCGAACCGCAGCCCGCGATTCGGCTTGGTCTCGCCGGCATCCGCAACCTGGGCGAGGAGACCGCCGAGGCCATCGCGGCGGGACGCCCCTACACCGGCATGGAGGACCTCGCCCGGCGGGTCCCGCTGTCGGCGGGGGCGCTGGAGGCCCTCGCCACGGCGGGCGCGTTCGACTCGTTCGGGCTGTCGCGGCGCGAGGCGCTGTGGGCGGCGGGCGCGCTGGCGGGGTCCGGTCCGGGACGGCTCGAAGGGGTGACGCCGGGCGCGTCCGCTCCCCCGCTGCCCGCGATGACGCCGATCGAGGAGACCCTCGCGGACCTGTGGGCGACCGGGGTCTCCCACGTCCACCCCATGGCGCACGTCCGAGGGACGCTGGACGAGCTGGGCGCGCTGTCGTCCCGGCGCCTCGCCGCGACGCCGGACGAGACCAACGTCCTCGTCGCCGGGCTCGTCACCCACCGGCAGCGGCCGCCCACCGCGGGCGGCGTGGTGTTCATGACGCTGGAGGACGAGACCGGCCTCATCAACGTGGTGTGCCCGCCCCAGGTGTTCGAGCGGCAGCGCGGCCTCGCCGTCGACGCGCAGGCGCTCCTGGTCAGCGGACGGCTGGAACGCGCCGACGGCGTCACCAACGTCCGCGCGACCCGCCTGCGGCGCCTGCCCGTCCCCGGCCGCGTCAAGTCCCGCGACTTCCACTGACCCGCCCCGCCGGCGGGCTCGGGATCGACTTCGCGACGTGGGTCCACTCACCGGGAACATTCGACGACGATCGTTTCTCAACACTCACCCGAAGCAGTCACACCCCCTCGAGCAAGGCGAGGTCCCCGCGGGTCACTCGTAGGGAGTGTCCCGCGGGGACCCGTGAGTTGGGAGACCAGCCGCCCGGCCGGTCACCGCTCTGGCCGTCAGGCTGAGAGTGCCGTGGCCGACCAACCACGCAACGCTCTTTCGGCCCGGACTTGCGAAATCCCGGCAGTCGGTCCTGCGATGCTCCGGAGAAGGTTCTCGCCCGGCGGCTGCGAAAACGTCGCTAGAACCTCGCCGCGGGGTTTGTCATCGTAAGGAGGAAAAGGGGCCGCGCGCCGCCGTGTGGGCGGTCGCCAAGGCGCGGCTCGTAGGCCCGAAAGGTGATCGACATGGACGGCCCGCGAGCGCCTTCCCTGCGCGAGCTGCGTCCCGGAGACCCCACGCGGATCGGCCGGTACCGGATCGAGGCCAAGATCGGCGAGGGCGGGATGGGCGCGGTGTACCTCGGCCGCGACCCGCAGGGACGACCCGTCGCGGTGAAGGTCGTCCGGTCCGCGCTGGCCGGCGACCGCAGGTTCCTCGCCCGCTTCCACGACGAGGCCGCCAACGCCAAGCGCGTCGCGTCGTTCTGCACCGCACAGGTGCTGGAGCACGGCGAGGACCTCGGCATGGCCTACATGGTCACCGAGTACATCGACGGCCCGTCCTTGCTGCAGCACGTCACCGACAACGGCCCGCTCGGGCCCGGGATGCTGCACGGCGTCGCGGTGGGGGTGGCGGCCGCGCTCGTCGCCATTCACAGCGCCGGGCTCGTGCACCGCGACCTCAAGCCCAGCAACGTGCTGCTGTCCATCTCCGGCCCCCGCGTGATCGACTTCGGGATCGCGCGGGCGCTGGACGTGGCGTCCGCGCACACCCTGACCGGGCAGGTCGTCGGCACCCCCGGCTGGATCGCCCCCGAGCAGATCACGGCCCAGCAGGTCACCCCGGCGGTGGACGTGTTCGCGTGGGGCTGCCTGGTGGTGTTCGCGGCGAGCGGCCGCAACCCTTTCGGGCAGGGCTCGTTCCAGGTGCTCGCGGCCCGCGCCGTGCACGCCGAACCCGAGATCGGGGAGCTTCCGTCCCCGCTGGCGGGGCTCGTCGCCTCCGCGCTGAGCAAACGGCCCGAGCGCCGGCCCAGCGCCCGCGACCTGCTGCTCAGCCTCGTGGGCGGTGCCGAGGAGGCCGCGGTGACGACGGAGCTCGGCGAGACGTGGGCGGCGCCTCCGGTCGGCGACCCGGGAGTCACCTCCCGCGATCCCTCCGTCACGTCTCACGATCCCGGTGTCACCTCACGCGACCCGGACACCGCCCTCCGCGACGGCCACTCCATGCGGATTCCGCGGGAGCTCGTCGACCCGTCCCCCGCACCGGAACAGGAACCGGAGCCCGCGTCGGCGGCCGAGCCCGCGACCGAACCACCGGCAGAACCGGGAACAGAGCCGCCGGCGGAATCACGGACGGAGTCGCCGGCGGAGCCGCCCGTTGCCCGGCCCGCCGAGCGCGAGGACGTCGTGCCCGTCCCCGGCCGGGGACGGCCCGCGGCCGGCCGGAGCGGGCGGCGGTCCCGGCGCACCACGCTCATCGCGTCGACGCTGGCGGGCGTGCTCGTCGCGGGCGCGGTGGCCGGGGGCCTGTACTACGCCGACCGGGGGCCGGGCGGCGCGGACGGCTCGTCGGGGCCGGCGCCGTTTCCGTCCGCGCCGCTGCTCGTCCGGGTCGACACCGCCCCGGGGTGGCCCGACCAGTGCCACGCCGACATCGCCCTCTACCGGCCGGGCGAGACGTCCGCCACGACGCTCGCGGGCGGGGACCGCTGCGAGATGCTGCCCGAGCCGTCGCCGGACCGCCGCCGCGTCGCGTTCACCCGGACCGGCGGCGGCAGCCGCGAGGCGTGGGTGATGAACGCCGACGGCAGCGGCGCGCGGAAGGTCGCCGACATCGCGGGCGGGCGGGTGACCTGGTCGCCCGACGGCACCCGGCTCGCCTACATGGGCGATGCCGGCGGCACGCGGCAGATCTTCACCATCACCCTGGAGGGGAACCGGGTCACGCAGCTCACCCACGACGACTCGTCCAAGGACGATCCGATGTGGTCGTCCACGAACAGGCTGGTGTTCTGGAGCAAGCGGGACGGCGTCGAGCAGATCTACTCCCTCGACCCGGACGCCCCGGGGTCCTCCTGGACGAGGCTGACGAACGACGGCGTGCGGTCGGTGGACCCCGAATGGTCCCCCGACGGGTCGAAGATCGCCTTCACCCGCGGGCCGTCGGACGCCAGCTCGATCTGGGTGATGAACGCCGACGGGTCGCAGGCCCGCTCCCTGACCACGGGCGGGCAGGACGACATGGATCCGGCGTGGTCGCCCGACGGTCGCTGGATCGCCTACGTGCGCGGGCCGCTCGGCGAACCGGTGATCCACGCCGTCCGGGCGGACGGCACCGGCGACCGGGTCCTCACCCCACGGGGCCGCACGTACGCTCACCCGAGCTGGATGTAGGCGCCCGATCCGCAGACCCCGTCCGGGCGCGGCTCAGGCGGTGAGCGTGTCGAGGCGGCGCAGGATCACTCCTTCGCGCAGCGCCCAGGGACAGATCTCCAGCTCGCCGAGCTCGAACAGGTCCGCCGCGGCGTCGGCGACGATCGCGCCCGCGAGCAGCTGCCCGGCGCGCCGCTCGGAGACGCCCGGCAGCCCGGCGCGTTCGGCGGAGGACATCGGGGCGAGCTTGTCGGCCCACTCGGTCAGGTCCGCGGACGCCAGCACGCGACGCTGGTACGGTCCGTCGGCCGTGGGAGCGGCGCCGCCGAGCCGGGCGAGCTGCTTGAAGGTCTTGGACGTGGCGACCGCGTGGTCGGCCGGTCCGTACCTGGCGACGTCCCCGACCCGCCGGGCGATCTCCGCGCGGACGTACCGGCGCAGCTCGCGGACCTCGTCGGGGGGGCGGCGGGTCCGCGGTGAACCGGTCGCGGGTGAGCCGGCCGGCGCCGAGCGGCAGCGAGAACGCCACGTCGGGTTCCTCGTCGATCCCGGACGCGATCTCCAGCGAGCCGCCGCCGATGTCCACCACGAGCAGCCGGCCCGACGACCAGCCGAACCAGCGGCGGACGGCGAGGAACGTCAGCCGCGCCTCCTCCCCGGACAGCGCGCGGATGTCGATCGCCTTGTCGGCGCGGATCCGGTCGAGGACCTCCTCGCCGTTGGCGGCGTCGCGCACGGCGGAGGTCGCGAACGCGACGAGATCCTCGACGCCCTTGTCCTCGGCGACCTGCAACGCCTCGTCGACGAAGTCGCGCAGGAGCCCCTCGCCCCGCGCGGTCAGGCGGTCGGCGTCGTCCAGGTGGTCGGCGAGCCGCAGGTCCGCCTTGTGGGAGTAGGCGGGGAGGGGTCGTGCTCCCCGGTGGGCGTCGACCACCAGCAGGTGCACGGTGTTCGAGCCCACGTCCAGCACGCCGAGTCGCATGGGCAGAAAATAGCCGACGACATCCCCGGCATTCGGGACGACCGGGGCCATAACCTCCTGACCGCGACGTCATCGCACGTCACGCCGGGGGCAGGTCAAGCAATGTGACCGCGCCGGCCGGGTGCGAGCGGGCCCGTCAGGCCTCCGGGAGGTCCGGCAGCTCGTCCGGCGTGGGATAGGAGCTCTGCGCGCCCCGCTTGCGGACGGCCGCGGCGCCCACCCGGGTCGCGTAGCGGGCGGCGTCCCGCAGCGCGTCGCCGCGCGCGAGCCGCAGGCACAGCGCGGCGGTGAACGCGTCGCCCGCGCCGGTCGTGTCGACGGCCTCCGCCTTCGGCGACGGCAGCGACGCCGTCCCGTCCCCGTCGGCGACCACGACGCCCTCCGCGCCGAGCGTCACCACGGCCGACCGGGGCCCGGACCGCACGAGCGCCTCCGCCAGCTTCTCCGGTCGCCCCGCGCCGCCGTCGCCGCCGAGCAGGAAGGCGGCCTCGTGCTCGTTGACCACGAGGGGGTCGCAGAGGGCGAGCAGGTCCTCGGGGACGGGGGCGGGCGGGGAGAGGTTGAGCACGACCCGGCCGCCCGCCTCGGCCGCGGCGCGGGCGGCGGCCTCGACGGCGGGCAGCGGCACCTCGAGCTGGAACGACACCACGGCCGCGCCCGTGATCATGTCGCGGGCGCCGGCGATGTCGGCCGGGCCGAGCCGGGCGTTCGCACCGGGCGAGACGACGATGCTGTTGTCGCCGTCCGGTCCGACCGTGATGAGCACGACGCCGCTCGGGGTCGCCTCGGTGACGGTGAGGTGCGCGAGGTCCACGCCGTCCGCGGCGAGGGCCGCGCGCAGCAGCTCGCCGTGCCCGTCGTCGCCGACCCGCCCGACGATGCCGACGCGCCCTCCGAGCCGGGCCGCCGCGACGGCCTGGTTGGCGCCCTTGCCGCCGGGATGGGTGGCGAGGTCGGAGCCGAGCACGGTCTCCCCCGGTGCGGGTCTGCGGTCGACGCCGACCACCAGGTCCGCGTTGACCGACCCCACGACGACGACGTCCCAGCTCCGCGAGCGCTCCTCGTTCACGAGCAACCGACTACACGCGACGGCCGGCCCGGCGCAACCCCGCCGCCCGTCCCCGGTTCCGATCACCCGGCCTCCGGTCGGCGGGGCCGCAGCTCCGCCAGGTCGACCTCCTCCGCCAGGCTCTCCACGGACGGGTGGTAGCCCCGCCCCGCGAGCGCTCCGTTCCTCGTCACCAGGAACGCGCTCTCCCCGCGGACGCCGGCGAACTCGGCCATGACCCGGTGCGCGCCGTCCAGCCGGACGGCCGTCACCCGCAGCCCGCCGGGCCCGGCCCAGCTCCCCCGGCCCCCCTCCACACACCGAACGTTACTTTCCGCCGCTCAACGTGACGGAAGAGGGGGCGTCCCGGGTGGACGGGTCAAGGATTCACCACGACCATCTCGATCTCCAGCAGGTCGGCGAGAGCCTTCAGGTCGGCGACGAGGTGGCCGGTGCCGAGGGCCCAGTGGTGGGAGATCCCCGTGGCGCTCCACGCGTCGGTCCACTCGCCCGGGTCGCAGCCGAAGTCGACGCGGGAGGTGGTGTTGCCGATCTGCATCAGCGGCCCGTCCACGGTCTCGCCCTCGGACGCGGCGAACGCGAACCGGCCGTCGCGCCGCTGGATGATCCCGAACGCGGTGACCGGGCCGTGCTTGACGTCGAACTCGACGGACACGCCGTAGCCGCGCTTGCCGTGGTAGACGCCGAGGCCGCGCAGCAGCGGGCGCCGGGCGCTGATCGCGAGGTGCGCGGGTCCGTCGTGGCCCATCTCGACGTGGCCGCGCTTGAAGTCCAGCGCCTGCAGCTCGGTGAAGGACCCGCCCGCGCCGAGCCGGTCGGCGATCAGCATGGCGAGCGACGTGCGCAGCTCGTACTCCCCGGCCGCGGGCACGCCCCGGGCGGTGAGCAGCGACGCGCCGAGGATCATCCCGGCGCCGAGACGCTCGTGGATCTCGCCGTTCAGGCCCCGGTGGTAGTAGGCGAGGCTGTCGAGCTCGAAGTCCTCCACCAGCCGGTCCAGCCCGACCGCGACGCGGGCCGCCCAGGTCAGGTCGTCGTCGTTGACCGAGGAGTCCAGCTCGAAGATCTTCTCGGCCTCGGCCTTCTTCGCGGCGGCCTCGGCGTCGGTGACCTTCTCCACCCGGACGCGCAGGTCGTCGAACTCCAGCACCTCCACGTGACCGCCGAAGTTGGCGCTGACGAGCGTCAGGTCGGTGGAGACGTCGAGCATGCCCGGGTACAGGTGGCCCATCAGGCCGTGCCGGCCGCGGCGCAGCGCGGCCCGCACCCCCGCGGCCCGCACCCAGCGCTCGATCTTCGCCCAGGCCCGCTCGTCCTCCAGGTAGCCGGAGACCGAGCGGAACGGGACGCCGCAGCGCTCGAACGCGTTGGCCATCTCCGGCAGCGGGCACGCGCCGCAGTAGGCGAGCCACTGCCCGGTGTCGACGGTGGCGTGGTCCATCGACTCGGTCGGCTGCAGGTTGATGAGCAGGACCGGGGCGTTCGCCCGCTGCGCGATGGGAACCAGCATCGTCGCGGTCATGTAGGTGGTGAGGAACCCGACGATGATGTCGCAGCCGGCGGCGCGGAGCCGCTCGGCGGCGGCCGCGCCCTCCTGCGCGTCGGAGATGAACCCGACGTCGACGACGTCGGCGCCGAGCCCGCGCATCCGCTCCGAGACGCGCTCGGCGGACCGTTTGAGCTGCGGAAGCAGGTCGGGGAACTGGGGCCAGTAGGCGCCGAGCCCGCCCGCCACGAGGCCGACCTTCACCGGCTGGCCCGTCGCCTTCCGCGTCACCTGCTGCACCGTGGTCACCTGCTGAACCGTGCTGTCGGTCATTGCTGCTGTCCTCCTGTCGGCTAACGGGCTGTGAGGGTGTGGCGCCCGGCGGGCGCCCCGTCCACGTAGACGTACCTGCCGTCGCTCGACACACCGCGCGCGACGGCCTTGCCGGCGGTCCAGACCGTCCGCCCGTCGAGGACGACC
The DNA here is from genome assembly GCA_036564055.1 of Spirillospora sp. Taxonomy (GTDB): domain Bacteria; phylum Actinomycetota; class Actinomycetes; order Streptosporangiales; family Streptosporangiaceae; genus Spirillospora. Next base: position 468 of record DATCLF010000489.1, on the reverse strand, counting down.
CGCCGGGTGAACCGGTCGACGGGGACGGCGAGGCGGCCGCGGGTGCCGCGCGGCGCGGTGACCGTGAGCCGGAAGCCGTGCCCGGTCCTGCGCCAGGACGCCGTGATGTCGCCGTGCGGGGTCGGCACGGTTCCCTCGGCCCAGCTCAGCCCGCCGGTGAACGGGACCACGGCCCAGGACGCGTATCCGGGGGCGGTCGGGCGCACGCCGAGCACCCTGGAGCTGAGCGTGACGGTCGGTTGCGCGGCCCAACCGTGCGCGAGGCTGGAGAACTGCTTGAGGTTGGGCGTGCCGTCCGGCTGCATGTGCTCCCAGAACGTGGAGCCGGGGTCCTGACTGAGCTGATGGCCCCAGTACCTGCGGATCAGGTCCAGGCCGGACGCGTCGCCGGTCTCCAGGCGGGCGTCGACCTCGAACCCGCTGGGCAGGGGCGCGTAGAAGGGCGGGAGGCTCGCGTTCGGGGTGGAC
>DATCLF010000488.1:0-13522 GCA_036564055.1 Spirillospora sp. | reverse complement strand
TCGCGGGACGGGCTCGTCATGGGCATGTCCCGGGGCGTCTCCCGCGAGGACGCCGAGTACCTCGCCGCCCTCGCCGCGGGCTTCCACAGCCTCGCCCACGGGGCGAAGCCGCAGCTGGAGTCCGGCGAGATCCGGCAGACGCTCGTGGAGATGGAGAACGGCCTGTTCTTCGTCGTGCCCGCCGGGGCGAACAGCTGCCTGGCCCTGATCAGCGAGGCCGGCGCCAACGCGGGCCTCGTCGCCTACGAGATGACGATGCTCGTCAAGCGCGTCGGCAGGCAGCTCTCCACCGGACTCAGGCAGGGCGGAACCGCCGCCGGGCAGCGGTGACGTCCGATGGACCCGACCGAGACGCCGGGCTCCCCGCGGGGACCCGGACGGGAGCGATGGCTCGACGACGCGGCCGGGCCCGTCGTGCGGCCCTACGCGGTGACGCGCGGCCGGACCCGCCCGAGCGGCGAGCCCCTGGACATCGTGACGATCGTCGTCGTGACGGGCCGGGCGCCCGCCGAGCCCGGCCGGCTGTCGCGCGAGCAGCGCCGCCTGCTCGCGCTGTGCCGGCGCCCCCACACCCTCGCCGACCTCGCCTCCGACCTGGACCTGCCCTTCGGGGTGGTCCGGGTCCTGGTCGGCGACCTGATCGACACCGGCCTCGTGGACGTCCAGCGGTGGTCCACGCCCGCCGGTCAGCCCCACGTCCAGCCGCACACCGACCAGAACCTGCTCAGGAGGGTGCTCGATGAACTCCGCGCGCTCTGACCCCCCGCCCGACGCCACGGACGCCGGAGACGGGCACGACGAACGGTCGGACGGGCCGCGGGTCGCGCTGAAGATCCTCGTCGCCGGCGGGTTCGGGGTCGGCAAGACCACGATGGTCGGCTCGGTCAGCGAGATCCGGCCGCTGCGGACCGAGGAGGCGCTGACCGACGCGAGCATCGGCGTCGACGACCTCGACGGCGTCGCCGCGAAGGCGACCACGACCGTGGCCATGGACTTCGGCCGCATCACCCTGCGCGACGGCGTCGCCATCTACCTGTTCGGGACGCCCGGCCAGGAGCGGTTCTGGTTCATGTGGAACGAGCTGGCGCGCGGGGCGCTCGGCGCGGTCGTCCTCGCCGACACGCGGCGGCTCATGGCCAGCTTCGCCTCGATCGACTACTTCGAGCAGAAGGGCACCCCGTTCGTCGTCGCCGTCAACTGCTTCGACGGCGCCGACCGCTACGACCCGCCCGAGATCCGGATGGCGCTGGACATCGACCCGCACGTGCCGATCCTGCTGTGCGACGCGCGCCGGCGCGCGTCGGCCAAGCAGGTGCTGGTCGCGCTGGTCGAGCACGCGCTGCGGCTCGCCGGCGGGCCGTCCGCGCCGAGCCCCCGGGCATGGCGCACACCGGCCCCGACCCCCAGGCGATAGGGCCTTCGGGGGTCGGGGGCGTGTTCACGCGGGCCCGTTGTCGTGGGACGGGTCGTCGCCGTTCGTCCCCTCGGGTTTCGGCGGGCCCATGACGATCTCGTGGACGGGGACGTCGTGGCCCTCGGAGCAGCGGACCTGCGCCGCGACCGGCTTGCCGCAGCCCGCGTGCGTCAGCATGACCTGGCGTCCCTCCTCGCCGGGCAGGTACGTCTCGCCCCACTCCATGAGCCCGACGAGGGTGGGCGCGAGGTCCAGGCCCATCTTCGTCAGGTGGTACTCGTAGCGGGTGCGCTGTCCCGGCTCCTGGTAGGGCTCGCGGCTGAGCAGGCCCGCCTTGACGAGGTGCCGCAGGCGCGCGGTGACGGCGGATTCGGTCATGGCGAGGTTGCGGACGAAGTCGCCGAACCGGTTGGTCCCGAAGTAGGCCTCGCTGAGCACCAGCACCGCCGACGGCGGGCCGAGCGCGGCGAGCGTCCTCGCGACCGGGCAGTTCTGCATCGACCAGGTGTCGCGGTCGGCGAAGTGCCCCTCAAGTGCGATTGTCACCCTCCCACTATAAACCTGCTGACTTTGCTTGACCAAAGTCAGGGGGGTCGCTAGCCTCCCTGACTATGGTGGAACAAAGTCAGGTGCGCCCCAGGCCGGTGCTCGCGGTGCTCTCCGTCGCCTCCTTCATGGCGGGCCTCGACCTCTTCATCGTCAACGTCGCGTTCGACGAGATCGGCCGCGACTTCACGGGCCGGTCCATGGCGGACCTGTCGTGGGTCCTCAACTCCTACGCGATCGTCTTCGCCGCCCTGCTCGTCCCCCTCGGCCGCCTCGCCGACCGGTACGGCCGCAAACCCGTCCTCCTCGCCGGACTCCTCCTCTTCACCGCCGCGTCCCAGGCCTGCGCCATGGCGCCCGACCTGTGGTGGCTCGTCGCCTTCCGCGTCCTGCAGGCCGCCGGCGCCGCCGCCCTCATCCCCACCAGCCTCGGACTCCTGCTGTCGGTCTACCCCGCGGACCGCCGCGGCGGCGCCGTCCGCATCTGGTCCGCCTCCGCCGCCCTCGCCGCCGCCGCAGGACCCGCCGTCGGCGGCGTCCTCGTCGACGTCTCCTGGCGCTGGGTCTTCGAAGTCAACATCCCGATCGGCGTCGCGGTCACCCTCCTCGCCCTCAGGTACGTCCCCGACTCCCGCGAAGGCGCCACCGCCCGCATCCCCGACCTGCCCGGCACCGCCGTCCTCACCCTCGCCGTCGCCGCCCTCGCCCTCGGCCTCGTGAAGATCAACGACTGGCCCGGCGAACGGACCACCCTCGTCATCGCCGCCGCCCTCCTCGGCCTCACCTGGTTCTGGCTGCGCTCCCTGCGCCACCCCGCACCCGTCATCGAGCCGTCCCTGCTCGCCGTCCGCACCTTCTCCTGGTCGAACGCCACCGTCCTGCTGTTCAGCGTCGCGTTCGCCGCCAACCTCCTCCTCGCCGTCCTGTGGATGCAGCAGGTCTGGGGATACTCCGCCATCACCACCGGGCTCGCCGTCGCGCCCGGCCCGCTGATGGTCCCGATCATGGCGATCGTCGCCGGCCGGCTGGCGGCCGCGCGGATCCCCGTCGGTCTGATCACCGCCGTCGGATGCATGCTCTGCGCGTTCGGCGTCGTCATGATCGCGATGAGCCTCGGCCCGGCACCCGCCTACACGGGCGAGCTGCTGCCGGGCTGGCTCATCGGCGGCACCGGCGTCGGCCTCGCCCTGCCCACCATCCTCTCCGCCGCCGCCGTCGACCTGCCGTCCCACCGCTACGCCACCGGCAGCGCCGTGGTCAACATGAGCCGCCAGATCGGCACCGTCCTCGGCGTCAGCCTCGCCGTCGCCGTCCTCGGCGCCCCCGCCACCTCCACCGAAGCCCACTCCGCCTACGTCAACGCCTGGCTGCTGGTCGGCGGGGTCATGGTGATCGCTGCGATCGCCGCCCTTGGCATGACCCCGCGCCGCCCGCAGTCGTCGCCCACCGTCTCCGACACAGAAAGGGAAGTGGTCGCCGGCACCTCATAACACCGAAAAAGAACCCGGGCATCGGACGAAGCCTTGACCCGGACCGCAAGGTTCGGTTCGTCCGCAGAGCCCGAAACACGGCAGGCACCTCATCCGGAGAGGTGCCTGCCGTATTCGATTTCATTGCCCTTGGCGTCGGGCCTGGGAGGCCCGTTCTGCGGGTGGTGGCGCAGGGGCCTGCGATGACGATTTCGTTGAATGTGCCGACAAGGCCATGGCTCACCTGGGCAAGCAGCGGCGATCGCCGGTGACAACGACCGGTGGCTCGCGCTCGCTCGCGCCGACTGGGAGGACCACTTCGCCTCCTTCTGCAGCGACTGGCTTTACCTTCCTTCCCGACGACTGATGTCGGCGCTCTGCGTGGCTGTAGGCAGGTCCGGGAAACCTGCCTACAGCTTTCAGTGTTTTGTGTAGGTGAGTAGGTCGCCTGGTTGGCAGTCGAGTTCTCGGCAGAGGGCGCTCAGGGTGCTGAAGCGGATCGCTTTGGCGCGGTCGTTTTTCAGGATCGACAGGTTGACCACCGTTACGCCTACGCGTTCGGCCAGCTCGGCCAGGGTCATGCCGCGTTCGGCCAGGATGCGGTCCAAGTGCACTTTGATGTGATGGGGCTCGTCCGGCGGCATCAGACCAGCCCCTCGGTGTCGGCGCGCAGGCGGGTGCCGTGGGCGAACGCGCCCGCCAGGGCGGCGGCGATGAAGCCCAGGAGCACCAGGACCCCGGAGAGGTGGTAGCCGATCTTCACCGCCGACTCCAGGGCGGTGCCGTTGACCAAGGCCGTGGTCGTCGCGACCTCCAGTGCCGGGACGAGGAAGGCCGTCACCAGGAGGACGGCGGCGATCCCGTAGAGGCGGCGCGTGTTCTGCGGGACGAACACGTCTTCTTCACTGCGGAGCGTCGTGGTGATCCGCATGACGAGGGTCAGCACCACGAGGATGAGGACTCCCTGGACGATCTCCGGTGCGGCCAGCAAGACGCGGTCCAGGAAGCCCGGGTCGTCGACGGTGAGTTCGGCGGTGCGGGTGCCGTGCAGGGACATGCCCTCGCCCGCCGAGGCGGCCACCTCGGTGCGGGAGCCGAGGTCGACCTCGCGGCTGTCGGTCGGCGAGACCAGGCCGGTCAGGCCGAGGAGAGGGAACAGGACGGTCAGGCCGACCGTGAGCATGGCCAGGCCAATGATCAAGTCGAGACTGTGGCGGTCGAGCCGTCTCCACCAGGACGTGGCTTTCATGGGTGTCTCCCCACACGGGTGCATATCGTTTTTCGATATTAACGAAAAACGATATGCGCCACAAGAGGGGATGGGGCGATAGATCTTGTTCGTCACGGTTAGGTAGGTCGGAGGAGCGGTCGTCGACAGGGTTGGAGGAGCGATGAGTCTGCCGTTGCACGAGAGCCGCGTCCTCGCGCTCATCGAGATGGAGCTGTGCCGGGACGACCCCGAGCTCGCCGAGCGGTTCGCCATGTTCAACCGGCTGGTCGCCAGGCCGTCCGCCGCGGCGTCGAGTCGGCGGACGGGCCGGACGGTGACGGCCGTCGTCCTCATCCTGGTCGTCGTTCTGGGGCTGCTCGGCGTCGCCATCGCCGCTTAGGCCGGACGTGGACAAAGATCGCTCGGCCCCGTCGCCCGGCGCTCTATTGTTGCCCCGTGACGAGGATTGGCCGAGTACTCGCCGCGGTCGTCCTGGTGTGCGGGCTGGCCGGGGCCTGCGGGCAGGACGACGGTGAATCACTCCTCGACAAGGACACGTTGGTCGTCGGCGTGCGGCCGGATCTGCCCGGTCTCGGGTTGCGGCAGCCGGACGGCTCGTTCACGGGTTTCGACATCGACGTCGCGCGGTACGTGGCCAAGCGGCTCGGCAAGAAGGTCAGGTTCGTCGAGGCGCTGGCGGCCGACCGGATACCGCTGCTGACCTCGAATCGCGCCGACATGGTGCTCGCGACCCTGTCGGTCACGCCGGACCGCAAGGTGGACATCGCGTTCGCCGGGCCCTACTTCGTCTCCTACCAGGACATCCTCGTGCCGGATGACGCGGCCGGGATCGACGACGTGCGCGACCTGAAGGGACGCCGGTTCTGCTTCGTCAAGGGCGCGAACACGGCGGAACGGCTGCTGGCCATCCACGGGATGACCGCCCGCCTCGTCCCCGCCCGTGATTACGACCAGTGCATGGCCCAGATCAAGGCGGGCCAAGTTGACGCCATCACGACCAACGATGTGATCCTCGCGGGGCTCATCAAACGTGAAGGGCGTGGTTACCGGCTCGTCAACGCCCGCATCGGCGAGCAGAACACCGGGATCGGGGTGCGTAGGAACGACACCGAGGGCTGCGAGGCGCTGAACCGCGCCATCACCGCGATGTATCAGGACGGGACGGCCAAGAAGCTGGTCGACAAGTGGTTCGGCGGGACCCCCGGCCTCGACACGTCCATCATCGAGATCCCCCAGTTCGAGGGGTGCGACTAGTCGGTGGCGCGTTCCAGGATGAGGTGGAACTCGTCCGCGAGGTCGTCGTCGATCGCGCCCTCGCGCGCCCGCGTTGAGATCTTGAGATGCAGGCGGTCGACGTCCCTGCGACGGCTCTCGCGGTGTGACCAGTTGCGTTTGAGGATCCGCTCGATCACGTTGGTGAGGTCGAGGCCGACGTCGTCGCGGACGTCCCCCCTTCTGACGCCCTCGTGCACGGCGTGGCGCAGCGTGATCAGGGCGTCGTAGAGACGAGGGCGCTCGGGGGAGAGGGACGGCTGCGGGGACCTGGTCTCGTCCATGTCCTCCGGCTTCTCCTCGTCGGGGGCGACGGTGGGGGAGGGCGTGGCGGACGGTGAGGCCGCCTGGAGGGGGAGCAGCCGGCCGGGCGGGTCCTTCTCGCCCAACGAGCTGCCGATGCCGGCGACGAGCGTGGTGGCCGCCACGATCGTGGCGACGACGCCGGCGAGCGCGAGCCAGGGCAGGGGGAACGCGCGTTTGGGGCGCAGCTCCTCGCGCCGCCACTCGCCGGGCGCCCTGTCGTCCGTCATGTCTGGATCGTCGCCAGGACGCCGGTGAGCTCGGCGGCGAGATCGGGGGACAACGCCTGTTCGCGCTCCCTGGTGGCGATCTTGTCACGGAGAAGACCGATCCTCTGTTCCACGTCCACGTCCTGGTCGGAGGTGAGCTCGTTCTCCAGGTTGGTGATCACGTTGTTGAGGTCGATCGCGACGTCCGGGCGGATCTGGCCCGAGCTGTAGCCGCGGTGCACGATCGGCCGGAGCCGTCCGAGCGCCTCCGTCACGGCCGTCGTCCTCGCCGGTGCCTTGTCGTAGGCGGGAGGCGGCGGCACCGCGGCCTGCGTCCGCGGCGGCGTGGGCACGGCGACCGGGTCGCGCGGCGCGGACACGAGCGCGGACGCGAGCATCGCCGCGGCGGCCGTCACGGGAACGGCGATCGCGAGGGCGAGGCCCGCCGGCCGGACGCGCCCGCCGAGGGGACGTGAGAGCGGCCCGAGCGTCCGGGTGCGTTCGTCGCGGGACGGGTCCGCGGCGCGGACCGTTCCGAAGACGGTGTTCGGGGGCTCGTCGTCCGGGGCGACGAGGTCCGCGACCTCGCCCGCCGACGGGCCGTTCCCGGCGGTCGCGGCGGCGCAGCGCTCGGCGAGCGCGGCCAGCTCCGCCGGTGCCCGCGCGGGAAGGCACGCCGCGATGACCGCACCGAGCCCGCGCACGTCGGACGCCTTCGCCTCCTCCACCGCCGCCCCCGAGGTCACGGGCGCCGTACCGTCGCCGGACGGCTCGCGGACGCTGCGGACGACCCCGCCGATCCCCATGTCGGCGACCTTGACGTCACCGTGCACCAGATGGATCTTGGCGGTGCTCAGGTCGCCGTGCGGGACGCCCACCAGATGCGCGGCCTTCAGCATCTCGGCGATCTCGGCGACGATCCGGGTGGTCTCGGACGCGGTGAGCGGCCCGCGGCGCAGCCGCACCTCCAGCGTCTCGCCGTCGAGGAACTCGGTGACGACGTAGGGGACGAGACGTCCGGACGCGTCGCGGGTGCGGTCGCTGTCGAAGACGGTCTCCACGGCGGGATGGGACAGGCCGGCGGCCTGGTTGACGCCGTGCTCGAAGGCGCGGTGCAGACCGGTGTGCGCGGGCGAGAGCAGCTTCACCGCGACCGGGCGGCCGAGCAGCTCGTCCCAGGCCCGCCAGACCTCCATGGTCCCGCCCTCGTCGAGCCGCTCCACCAGCCGGTAGCGCTCCGTCAGCCGCAGGCCCGATTCCACTCCAACCAACCCTCGTCGCACTTTTCTGGCTCGGTGTGCTTCTGGTGCGCCAGGTGGTACGCGGGTCCCCGGCGGAGGGTTCGACCATCGGCGCGCGGGATGCGGGAACCGTCAATTGGACTATGAGTCAGCGCCCGTTCTTGTTGAGAATTCGTGGACCAACTGGAAGGATTCAGGCTCTGATGACCCCGATTCGAGCTGGGGCGGCGATGATCGAGGTTTCTCTTCTGGTCCCCATTGCCCTGCTGGCCTTGGCGCTGGTTCCGGGGCTGCATTTCGATCTAATGCGCGTCCGCCGGCGCAGGCTCGGGCCGGGAAACGCCGCGGTGCAGATCGCGCGGATCATCATCGCCTCCACCCTCACCACGACGACCACCCTGATCCTTCTCGGCGTCCTCGGCCAGGGGTCGCTGGTGAGCCTCGGGCCGCTGCTCGACGAGAACGGCGGGGACGCTCCCTCCCCGCTCGCCGCCGGATGGTCGGCGGTCTGCTTCCTTGCGCTTTCCCTGACGCTGTCCTCGCTGGCCGCCGCGATCCTCGCACGGCTGGAAAACCACCCCGGGCCATTTTCCGCCTTCGCCCCTTCCGGGACGCGCCGCTCCCGTCGCGCCGGCGACTATGAGGACCGCGACATCGAGCTGGAAATAACGCTGAACACCGGGCAGACCTTTCGCGGAATGCTCGGAGAGGAGACCGCGGCCCGCGGATACGACTCCCGATTCCTCACCATGAACGGGCCGATCTTCCAGCTCGACGGCCACGGGCGGCCCCTGCCGCTGGACGCCCTGCACTGGGACCAGATGGTCGTCCCCACCCGGGCGGTCACGAGCGTCCTCGTGCGCCCGGTCGAGGAACAGCCGCAGTCGCCGCCCGCGTTCCGGGGCGTCCCGTCCCGGCACTCCGCGCCGCGCCTGCAGCCCTCCGACCAGCTCAAGATCCTGGTCGAGTGGTGCTACGAGCGCCGGCACGCGCCCGCCTGGCTGGCGCGGCTCCTCGTCCTGGAGATCATCGTCATCGCCCTGGTCGGGGCGGTCGCCAGCGCCGTCTCCTGATCCGCGCGGGCCGGCCGGGATATGGGTGTTCGAGTCGGACGTGCGGAAGAATGGGGGGAAGATCACGGCCACGCGGGGGATGCGGAAAGGCAGGACCACTTGAGCGGTGACACGCGGTTCACCGTCACGCGTACGCTCACCAAGGAACAGCGGGCGCGGCGGGAACGGCTCATCGAGGCGGCGCGCCGGCTCGCGATCGAGGGCGGCTACGCGGCCGTCACCATGCACGACGTCGCCGACCGCGCCGGCGTCGCCCGCGCGACCGTGTACCGGTACTTCGCCACCAAGGATCACCTGCTCACCGAGGTCACGGTGGCGTGGGCCCACAGCGCCATCGACGACATCGGCGCGGTCGCGGTCGGCGACACCCCGCTGGAGCGGCTCACCGCGCTGCTGGAGCGCATCGTGTACGTGGCGGCGGAGGAGCCCACGCTGACCTCGGCCGTCATCCAGGCCGTGACCTCGGACGACCCGAGCGTCGACGAGCCGCGCACGGGCCTGTTCCTGTTCCTGCGGGACCGGCTCTCCGCGGCGATCGGCGACCCGGTGCCCGAACGGGAGGACGTCGAAATCGTTCTCGGCTACGTGCTGCTCGCGGCGCTGATCAGCCTCACGTCGCTGCGGCAGCCGCCCGAGGAGGTCGCCGCGATGGTCCGCACGGCGGGACGGCTCGTCCTCGCCGGCGCCCTCGCCGCGACGACCACTCCCTGACGCCCGGCTCTCAATCAATCGATTGACCGGTGCCCGGGCGGGTACCTAGCGTGGGGTGATGACCAGCAACGACAACGCTCGGGACCGGATCCTCGACGTGGCCACCCGGCTGTTCGCCGCGCTGGGCTACGACGGCACGTCCACCCGCATGATCGCCGACGCGGCGGGGCTCAACGTGGCCACCGTCGCCTACCACTTCGGCGGCAAGCGCGACCTCTACGTCGCCGTCATGGAACGCGCCCACAGAACCGAGCGCGCGGCCCTGAGCGAGGCGGTTTCCGAGGTCGAGGACGCCGAGGGGATCCTCACGCTGGTCGACCGCTACATCGACTTCTGCGCGGAGCATCCCGAGGTCCCGGCGCTGTGGATGCACCGCTGGCTGTCGGACGCCGCAGACGTCGCCCACCTCGAACAGCAGTACGTCAGGCCGCTGCTGGAAATGGTCGCCGGCACGGCCCGCAAGGTCCTGCCCGACGACGTCGACGTCGAGTACCTCATGTGGACCGTCGTCTGGTGCACCCACGGGTTCGGGTCCGGCGGCGTCCTCGACGCCGACGGGACCCGCCGCGGCCTCGACGACCCGGACGAGCTGGCCCGGTTCCGCGCCCATCTGCGAGGGATCGTCGCCACCGCGATCGGCCTGCCCGACCGGGCGTCGCCTCCCCGTCCGGCACACCACCGATGACCAGATCCCGCCCACCGGCGCCCCACCGGTGGGCGCAACCCCCACCGAAGCACCGAGGAACCGCGTCATCATGCCGTCCGACCACGTCCCCGCAGCCCCCTCCACCCCCGCGGACCCGGCGGCCTCGTCCGCGAACACCGGGTCCGGAGCCCTGCCCGAGACCGGGCGTCCGGCGGAGGAGGTGCTCGCCGACCTCGCCCGGCTGCGCGGTGCGGACCTGCCCGTGCGGGGCGGGCGGGTCACCGCGTACGTCTACGACACCGGCCGCGCCGCCGTCCACGACGTCGCCGCCACCGCCTACCTGGAGATGCTGGAGGTCAACTGCCTCGACCCGACCGCGTTTCCCAGCATCGTCGCCCTCGAACGGCAGATCGTCGCCGCCGTCGCGGACCGGCTGGGCGGCGGCTCGGGCGTGTTCACCAGCGGCGGCACCGAATCGATCATGCTGGCGGTCAAGGCGGCGCGGGACGCCCGACCGGTCGGCGGGACACCGCAGATCGTGCTGCCGGTCACCGGCCACCCCGCGTTCCACAAGGCCGCCCACTACCTGGGCATGGAGGTCGTGCCCGTCCCGGTGGACGCCGCGTTCCGCGCCGATCCCGCCGCGGTCGCCGCCGCGATCACACCCCGCACGGTCCTGGTCGTCGCGTCGGCCCCCTCCTACCCGCACGGCGTCATGGACCCGGTCCCGAAGATCGCGTCGGCCGCCGCGTCCGCGGGCGTCCTGTGCCACGTGGACGCGTGCGTCGGCGGATGGGTCCTGCCGTGGCTGCGGGACGCCGGACACGACGTCCCGCCGTTCGACCTGTCCGTGCCCGGAGTGACGTCCCTGTCCTGCGACCTTCACAAGTACGGGTACGCGCCGAAGGGCGCCTCCGTGGTCCTGTTCGCGGAGGAGTCCCTGCGTCGCCACTCCTACTTCGCCGCCGCGGACTGGCCCGGGTACACCGTCATCAACGCCACCGTCCAGAGCAGCAAGACCGCCGGGCCGCTCGCCGCCGCGTGGGCGACGCTCAACGCGGTCGGCGCAGACGGCTACCGCGAGCTCGCGGTGAACGCGATGCGGGCGGCCGAGCGCCTCGTCGCGGGGGTGAAGGAGATCCCTGGCCTGCGGGTGCTCGGCGATCCCGTCGCCCCGCTCGTCGCGGTCGCCTCGGAGGAACCCGGCCTCGACGTCTTCGTCGTCGCCGACGAGGCCCGGTCGCGGGGCTGGTTCTTCCAGCCTCAGTTGTCCTACGCGGGCATCCCGCCGAACCTCCACTTCACGCTGACGGGCGTCAGCGACGTCGGGCCGCTGCTGGACGTCCTCGCCGAGTCGGCGGAGGCCGCGCGTGCCGCGGGACCGCCCGACGTCCCGCCCGGCCTCGTCGAGACCGTCGCCGGACTCGACCTCGACGAGATCGACGACGCGGGGTTCGCGGAGCTGCTCGCGTCCGCCGGCGTCGACCTCAACGCCGGCGGGGACGGCGCGGCCCGGCCGTCGATGGCGATGGTCAACGCCGTCCTCGACGCGTTGCCGCCCGCCACCCGCGAGGCCCTTCTGGTCCGTTTCCTGTCCGCCCTGTACGCCTGACCGGCCCTGTACGCCTGACCGGCGCGGGCGGGGTCAGCCGAGACGGATCAGGCGTTCGACGATCGAGGGTTTCTCCAGGGTCCGTGCCAGTCGCAGCGGCACCTTCGCCGCACCGGCCGTCAGGGTCGCGACCCGCTCGCCCCCATCCGCCTCGCGCGGGACGTCGCCGGAGACGGTGACCGGCACCGTCAGGCCGGGCCAGCCGACGACCGTCACGGGCGACGCCGCGCGCAGCGGTGTCGTGTCGCCGAGCCCGTCGTCGACGCGTCCCACCACGGCGCCCTGCGACGCGAGCCTCGTCGCCGTGAGCGCGTCGCCCGCCGCGACGACGAGCCGCTGCGCCACGTCGATGGCCCCGGCCGCCGACGGGGTCCGCTGACCCATCACCGCGCCCACGATCAGGGTCTTCACGCCCTGGACGTCCTTGCGCGCCGCGAACACGAAGTTCCCGCCCGCCTTGTCGGTGTAGCCGGTCTTCCCGCCGACGACGCCGTGCCGCCCCAGCAGGAAGTTGCCGCCCTGGCGCGCCGGCCCGCCGTCGTCGGGCACGTACCGCGGCATGTTCACGATCTCGGCGAACGCCGGGATGCGCATCGCTTCCCGCAGCAGCTTCACCTGGTCCGCGGCCGTGCTCACCGTCCCGGGGTCGTAGCCGCTCGGGTCGGTGTAGTGGGTGGAGGTCATGCCCAGCGACGCCGCGGTCGTGTTCATCTTGGCCACGAACGCCTCGGTGCTGCCGGAGTCCCACCGGGCCAGCTCATGCGCGATGTCGTTGGCCGAGATCACCAGCAGGGCCTCGAGGGCCTTGCGCTGGGTGATCCGCTGGTTCGCGGTCACGCCGAGGATCGACTCCCCGCGCTGTTCGCGCATCGGGATCTCCGCCGCGCCCTCCGGCGACACGGTCAGGACCGGCCCCGCCTCGCCCGGCCGCAACGGGTGGTCCCGCAGGTACACGTACGCCGTCATGACCTTGGCGACGCTCGCCGTCGGGATCGGCTCGGCCCCGCCCGACGAGCCCATGGTCCCGAGCCCCTCCACGTGGACGGCGGCCTGGCCCGCGTCCGGCAGGGGCAGCGCCGGGGCCTGCCCCGGGAACGTCACGGAGGTCTTGACCACGAGGTCCACGGACGGCTCGGGAACCGGACGCACGAGCTGCCCCGTGACGACTCCGGCCACGAGCACGAGCGCCGCCACCAGGACGACGATGCGGGTGCGTCCCCGCCGGGGCTTCTCCGGCTCGGCGGGGGCGGGCGTCTCCGGGGCCGCCGCGACCGGGGCGACGTCCCCGTGCCAGGGGACGCTCCACTGCCCGGGCGCGCCGCCCGCCTGCGGCTGAGCCTCCTGCTGTGCCGGGGACTGTGGTTCCGCGCTCGGCTGCGGTTCGGGGAGGACCGGCAGCTTCTCGGCCCGTGTCGGCTCCGCGCCGCTCGACGGGCGTGCGGCTCCGGCGGGGCCCGTCCCGGTCTCCTCGGCCTGTGCGCCTTCGGTTCTGGTGACTTCGAGGTCGGTGACCTCGGTCTCCGTGACCTCGGTCTGCGTGACCTCGGTCTGTGTGATCTCGGTCTGCGTGACCTCGGTCGGGGAGACGCCGGTGGCGGCGGCCTTGGCGCTCGTGGTCTCCGTCCGGGTGACCTCGGCCGGCGTCCGCTCCGTGTGGGTCCCCTGTGTTTCCTCGGTCTTCGCTTCCTCGGACCGTGGCTCCTGTTCCGTGTCGGCTGGACGCGCCGGGAGCTCGATCTCCACGGTCTTCGCGGCCGCGACGGGATCCTTCTCGGCGGCCTCCTCGGCTGAGGAG
>DATCLF010000487.1:0-9023 GCA_036564055.1 Spirillospora sp. | reverse complement strand
GGCCGGGGATCTGCACGAAGCCGTCCCGGACGGTGACGCCCGGCCTGACGGCCGTGCCGCGGCGCCAGACGACCCTCCCGTCGACCCTGACCTCCGATGCGTCCCGGGCCGGGACGCCGCCGGTGGCGGTGGTGCCCGCGGGTGCGGTGACGCGGAGCGTGAACGTCCTTCCGTGCCGCTTCCACGCGGCCGTGATGGCGCCGTGCGGCGTGGGCACCCGTCCCTGGGCCCAGCGCAGCCCGCTCGGCGGGTGCGGCAGGACGGTGAACGTCCCGAAGCCGCCCGAGGTCGGGGTGACGCCGAGGACCTGGTTGGTGAGGAACGACGTGGGCGCGGCGGCCCATCCGTGCGACAGGCTGGTGTAGGAGCCGAGCTGCGGTGCGCCGGTCCGGCTGACGTTCTCCCAGAACGTGCCGGGCTGCGCCTTGCCGAGCATCGGGTACCACGTGCGGCGGAGCAGCGACATCGCGCCCGCCATGTCGCCCTGGCTCGAATGGGCCAGCAGCGCCTGGGCGGACACGAACGGGCTGATGTACTGCGGGACGGTGCCGCCCGGCTCGTCCACCGTGAGGTCGCCGTGCGGGCCGGCGAGCGCGTCGCCGAAGAACTTCAGCACCGACCTGGCGCGGTCCCCGGTGGCGACGCCCGCGACGACCGCCATGGCGTTGCCGTCCTGCGGGTGGCGGCCGTCGGACGGGCTGACCTTGTACGCGCCGGCGTCCGCGTCCCAGAGGTGGTCGTTGACCGCCTTGGCGGTGCGGGCGGCGTGCGCGCGGTAGGTCGCGGCGAGATCGGTGTCGCCCTTGACCTCGGCGGCCTGCGCGGCCTGCCCGAGCACCTTCACGTACAGGGACGAGACGTAGGTGCCGCCCGCGTCGTTGCCGTAGCCCCAGGTGCCGCCGGCGCCCCTCATGGTGAGCAGGCCGTCGTCCCCGACGTTCGACTCCAGCCACGCGACGTTCTTCTTCATCGCGTCGTACCACCGGTCGAAGAACGCCCGGTCGCCGGTGTAGAGGTAGTGCGTCCAGTAGTTGTGGACCCACCAGGCCGCGTACTCGCCCCAGTTCAGGTTGTAGCCGTGCTTCTCGGTCAGGTAGAGGCCGGGGATCTGCCCGCTGGCGGCCTGCCCCTTGGCCAGGAACCCGACCGCGTTGGCGGACGGCCCGGACTGCCCGGTGGACAGGTACGACACCGTGTCCGCGACGGCGTTGTCGCCGCCCCAGATCATGCGGTCGCGCTTGGCCCCGTCGCTGATGATGCTGTCGCCCTCGCCGACGATCGCGTCGTTGCGGACCGGTCCCTCCTCGGCGGGGTAGGGACGCCCGGTGGTCGGGTCGATCGTCGCCATCTGGACGGTGTAGGCGCCCGCGTACCAGAGCCGGTTCAGGGTGTCGTCGCTGGACAGGAAGGCGCCTTTGTAGCCGTCGAGGTCCGGGTTGGCGGGGTCGGCGGTGAACTTCAGCCGCAGGTCGGACAGCCTCACCTCGCCGGGGCCGTCCAGGAACACCATGAGATAGCGGAACCCGCCCCGGATCACCGGGTCGGTCATGGCCGTGCGTCCGGGCCGGGTGTCGAGGTAGTGGGTCTCGGTGGCGAGGCCGACCGGGTCCTGGCTGTAGTCGGACGCGGTGGTGAGGTACTGCGGGCTCTCGCTGAACGCCAGGCCGAGCCTGGGCGTGCCCTTGCGGACGTCGGCGGTGACCTGGACCTGCCCGGCGACCTCCTTCCCGAAGTCGTAGACGACGTAGGGGCGGCCGTACTCGTTCGACGCGAGGGTGGTCGTCCCGCGGCGGAACGCGCCGGACGGGTTCTGGACCGTCCCGCCGTAGGGCGCCGAAGGGGCACGGCCGTTCTCGTAGAAGGTCCAGACGGCGTGGATGCGGGCGCCGGGCCCGGGTTCGTCGGCGTTCCGGAACGACACCCGCATGTGGTCGGCGGATCCGACGAGCCTCGCCGGGACGGTCACGTCGTAGTGGACGAGGCCGGCCTTGTCCCCGCTCCACACCCCGGCCTGCGCAGGGTCGGGTGTGCGCTCGTGCACGACCTCGCCGTTCACCAGCACCTCGTAGTGGGCGGTGGCGCTGCCGGCCTCCTCCACGCGGAGCGTCACGGGACGTCCGGGCGCGACGCGCAGCCGGTAGCCGAACTCGGCGCCGGGCTCGCCGCCGGTCTGGCGGGTCATCACGCCGTCGGCCCTGGCGGTCGTGGACGACCCGGCGTCCAGGTCGTGCCCCTCCTTCTCGGACCGTTCGGACGCGGCGGTCACGTAGTCGCCGTTCAGGCCGTGCGCCTCCGCCACCGTCACCGGACGGACGGTCCGGCCCGACGGCGCGAGGATGTAGCGGCCGGCTCGCGAGAGGGACGGCAGCCCCAGGGGATCTCGGGGATCGGCGGAGGCGGTGCCGGACGGGACGGCGACCAGGGCGGCCACGCCCAGGCTCAGCGAGGTGAGGACGGAGACACGGGAACGCGCGAACTTCTGGGCGGGGGTCATCGTTGTCCCTCCGGGTTCCTACGTCGAGTGGGCCCATCGGCCGGCCGGCGCCCGGGCGGGACCGGCCGGCTCCGTCGGTCGCGGGGTCGGTCGCGGGCGCCGTCAGCGCAGGAAGGCGGCGGCGACACCGGAGTCCACGGGGATGTGCAGGCCGGTCGTGTGGCTCAGGTCCCCCGCGGTGAGGACGAAGACGGCGGCGGCGACGTGCTCGGGCAGCACCTCGCGCTTGAGCAGCGTCCGCTGGGCGTAGAACTCGCCGAGCTTCTCCTCCTCGACGCCGTACACGGCGGCGCGCTGGGCGCCCCAGCCGCCGGCGAAGATGCCGGAGCCGCGGACCACGCCGTCGGGGTTGACCCCGTTGACGCGGATGCCGTGCTCGCCGAGTTCGGCGGCCAGGAGCCGCACCTGGTGGGCCTGGTCGGCCTTCGTGGCCCCGTAGGCGACGTTGTTCGGCCCGGCGAACACGCCGTTCTTGGACGAGATGTAGACGATGTCGCCGCCCATCCCCTGCTCGATCATCACGCGGGCGGTCTCACGGGAGACCAGGAACGAGCCCCGAGCCATGACGTCGTGCTGGAGGTCCCAGTCGTCCACGGTCGTCTCCAGCAGCGGCTTGGAGATCGACAACCCGGCGTTGTTGACGACGAGGTCGACCCCGCCGAACGCGAGAACGGCCTCCTGGACGGCGGCGGTGACCTCCTCCTCTGACGTCACGTCCGCGGCGACGGCGACGGCGGCGTCCGAGGCGCGCAGGGCGTTCGCGCCGATCTCGGCGGCGACCTTCTCGGCCGCGGCGGCGTCGCGGTCGGCGACGACGACGCAGGCGCCCTCCGCGGCGAGGCGGCGGGCCGTGGCGGCGCCGATGCCGGAGCCGCCGCCGGTGACGAGCGCGATCCGGGTGGCGAGCGGCTTCGGCTTCGGCATCCGGCGGAGCTTGGCCTCCTCCAGCTCCCAGTACTCGATGCGGAACTTCTCCGCCTCGTCGATCGGGGCGTAGGTGGACAGGGCCTCCGCGCCGCGCATCACGTTGATCGCGTTGACGTAGAACTCGCCGGCGACCCGGGCGGTCTGCTTGTTCGCGCCGAAGGAGAACATGCCGACTCCGGGGACGAGGACGATCGCCGGGTCCGCGCCGCGCATCGGCGGCGAGTCCGGCGTGGCGTACCGGTTGTAGTACGCGGCGTACTCCTCGCGGTAGGCGGCGTGGAGTTCCTTGAGACGGGCCTTGACGTCGTCCAGAGGCGCGTCCGGCGGCAGGTCCAGCACCATCGGGCGGACCTTGGTGCGCAGGAAGTGGTCCGGGCAGGAGGTGCCGAGCGCGGCGAGCCGGGGGTGCTCGGCGCGGGAGACGAAGTCCAGGACCGTCTCGTCGTCGGTGAAGTGGCCGACCTGCGGACGGTCGGTCGAGGCGAGCCCGCGCAGCAGCGGGAACAGCGCGGCGGCGCGGGCGCGGCGCTCGGGCCGCGGCAGCGGCGGATGGACGACCGGGCCGAACGGGTCGGGCCGGCCGTGCTCGGCGATGTACCGCTCGGCGGTGCGGATGATGTCGAGGGAGTTGGCCTCGCACTCCTCGCTCGTGTCGCCCCAGGCGGTGATGCCGTGGCCGCCGAGGATCACGCCGACGGCCTGCGGGTTCTGCCGCTTGATCTCGGCGATGTCCAGGCCGAGCTGGAAGCCGGGACGCCGCCACGGCACCCACACCACCCGGTCGCCGAAGATCCGCCGGGTCAGCTCCGGCCCGTCCGCCGCGGTCGCGATCGCGATGCCCGAGTCGGGGTGCAGGTGGTCGACGTGCTTGGCGTCGACGAGGCCGTGCATGGCGGTGTCGATGGACGGCGCCGCGCCGCCCTTGCCGTGCAGGCAGTAGTCGAACGCGGCGACCATCTCGTCCTCGCGCTCGACGCCGGGGTACACGTCCACCAGGGCCCGCAGCCGGTCGAGCCGCAGCACGGCGAGGCCCTTCTCGGTGAGGGTGCCGAGGTCTCCGCCGGAGCCCTTCACCCACATCAGCTCCACGTCGCGGGCCGTCACCGGGTCGGTGACGGTGCCCTTCGCCGAGGCGTTGCCGCCGGCGTAGTTGGTGTTGCGGGGATCCGAGCCGAGGGTGTGGGCCCGTTCCAGCAACTGCTCCACCTCGGGTGGGGTGGCGGTCATCGAATATCTCCTCACTTGCGTGCGTGGCTCATGCGTGCGTGGATCATTGGCGTGCGTGGAAGGTGTACGAGCCGGACGCGGCCTCCACCCGGACGACGTCGCCGTTGGCGCCGGCGCCGGTTCCGAGGACGCGCACGCCCCGGGCGGAGCCGAGCGGCCGCCCGCTCTCGGTGACCCGGTCCGCGGCCTTGGCGGGCAGCTCGATCTCGGCGGTGGCGCCGACCGGGACGTTCACGCGCAGCACGAACCCGGAGCCGGACCGCGTCCACCGGACGGTGACCGGGCCGTGCGGGGTCGGCGCCGAGGCGTCGACCGAGGTCAGGTCGCCCAGCGGCTGCGGCGCGATCGTGATCCGGTCGAAGCCGGGCGCGGCCGGCTCGATCCCGGCGAGGTCCTCGGTGAACCACTCGGCGATGGCGCCGCCGAGGAACACGTGGTCGCGGGACCGGGCCTCCAGGTCCCAGCGCTCCCACAGCGTCGTCGCGCCGTTGTCGATCCAGTAGCCCCAGCTCGGGTAGGTGCGCTGGGTGGCGACCTTGTAGGCCAGGTCGCCGTGGCCGCGCGCGGTCAGCTCGGTCAGCAGGTACTTGGTGCCGAGCGCGCCGGTGTTGAGGTGGTCGCCGCGCTCCTCGATGTCCCGCACGAGCCGGTCGGTGACGGGCTTTTGCGCCTCCTTCGGCGCCAGCCCGAGGGCCAGCGCGATCAGCGCGTTGGTCTGCCGGTAGCCGGGGTCGGTCTCGGTGACGTAGGCGTCGCCGCGCAGGAACGCCCTGTTGAAGGCGTCCTTCATCTCCGCGGCCGCCGCACGGTAGCGGGCGGCGTCATCGTGCCGTCCCAGGACCTCGGCGATGTCGGCGACGATCAGCGTGTTGGAGTAGGTGTAGGCGGTGCCGTGCAGCCGCATGTCCTCGGGCGTGTTGCCGCCGTACCCGGGGGCCAGGTAGTCGTTCAGCTTGCTCGGGTAGAGCCCCTCGCCGTCGGCGCGGGTGAGCCAGTCGTCCAGGTAGCGGCGGATGGCGGGGTAGTTGGCCGCGAGGACGTCGCGGTCGCCGTACCGCAGGTACATCTGCCACGGGATGACGGTGAACGAGGCGTGCCACGGCGGTGACGGCCATCCGTCGCCGAGCCCCCACCCGTTGTCGGGGACGATCGCGGGGACGAGCCCGTTCTGTCCCTGGCTGTCGCGGTGGTCGGTCATCCACTTGGTGAACAGCCGCCGCAGGTCGTACCGGCTCATCTCCATCTCGGACATGAGCTGGGCGTCGCCCGTCCAGCCGTTCTTCTCGTACATCGGGGTGTCGGTCGGGATGCCGTGCCAGTTGTTGACGACGGTCTGCCGGGCGGCGGTCTCCAGCGTGTTGAACAGCGGGTTGGAGCTGCGGAAGGAGCCCACCGAGCGCAGGTCGCTGTGGACCTCGCGGCCGTCGAGGTCGTTCACGGTCGGGGGCTTGCCCGGCCAGCCGGTCACCTCGACGTACTGGAAGCCCTTGTAGCTGTAGCGGGCCTCCCAGGTCTCGGTGCGCCCGCGTCCGGCGAGGATGTACTCGTCGGTCTGGAAGCGTCCGGTGACCAGGTTGTTCTCGGACCGGACGGTGCCGTCGTCGTTGAGCCGCTCGCCGTACTTCAGGGTGATCTTCGTGCCCGCGGGGCCGCGGGTCCGGATGCGGGCCCAGCCGGCCGTGTTGTGCGGCATCTTGAACACGTAGACGCCCGGCTTCGGGTTGGTGACCGCGACCGGCCGGAGCGTGCGGGTGACCCTGATCGGCTCGTGCTCCTCGGGGACCACGGTGGAGGCGGGCGCGGACACGACCGCGGCCCGCCCCCAGCCGGACGCGTCGTAGCCGGGGCGGTCCCAGCCGGGCTTCTCCTCGCGGGCGTCGTAGGTCTCGCCGCCGTAGAGGGAGTCGTAGCGGACCGGGCCCTCGGCGTGGCGCCACGTCCCGTCGGTCGCGACGGTCTGGGTGCTGCCGTCGTCGTAGGAGACGACGAGCTGCGCCAGCAGCCGCGGCTCGGCGGTCCAGGGCGTGGCGTGCCAGTTCCACACGTTCGGCTGGGTCATGCCGTAGAAGCCGCGGCCGAGCCGCGCGCCGATCACGTTGGCGCCGCGCCGCAGCATGCGGGTGACGTCGTGGGTGGTGTACTCGACGCGCTTGTCGTAGCGGACGAAGCCGGGTTCGAGGACCTCGTCGCCGACGCGCCTGCCGTTCAGGCTCAGCTCGACGTACCCGGCCGCCGCCGCGTACAGCCGCGCCTTGACGATCTTCTTGCCCTTGACGGTGAAGTCGCGGCGCAGCAGCGGCTCGGGCCGGGTGGGCCTCTCGGGCCGCACCTCGCCCCACGGCCCGCCGCCCCAGGCCGCGAGCACCTTCGCCTCGGCCCATCCCGTGTCGTCGTAGCCGGCCGCCCGCCAGTCGCCGGACGGCTCCTCGTCGGCGGTGCGCCAGGCCGCGCCGGTGTCGAACCGTCCCGGGTCCTGGCCGGGCAGCTCCAGCCGGCCGAGGAGCCCGGCGGGGCTGACCCTGCCGTTGGTCGCCTCGACGGCGATGACGTTGCGGCCCTGCCGGAGCTTGGACGTCACGTCGACGACGATGGGCCGCCGCCAGTTCTCCGCCGCCGGGTCGGGGTCGCGGGATCCGGCCTCGGCTCCGTTCACCCACACGGTGAAACCGTCGTCGGCGGTCATCACCAGGCGGGCGCCCTGCGGCACCGAGGCCAGGTCGAACGTCCCCCGGAAGTAGCGCGTCCCCGCGGGCGCCTCCGCGGCCGGGTCGCCCTCGGGGTACCAGATCCAGTTGGTGCCCTTCAGGTCCGGCGCGGTCGCGGCGTCGCCGGGGGCGGCGATCCAGGAGCCGCGCCAGTCGTCCCTGCCGAGCGCGGTCTCGAACCAGGCCCGCCTGCTCCAGCGGGTCCAGTCGCCTTCGGCGTCGGCGACCTTGACCCGCCAGGAGTAGCGGGTCGCCGGCCTGAGCGCCGGGCCGCCGTACCGGACGTCGTAGGAGCGGGCCCCGGACACCGGCCCGGAGTCCCAGACGGTGTCGCCGTCGGCGGTGGCGACCGAAATGCGGTAGGCGGTCTGCCGCTCGCCGCGTTCGTGCGAGGTCAGCAGCCAGCCGAAGCGGGGCCTGGGGTCGGCGACGGCGATCGGGTCCGTGGCGTGCTCGGTCTCCAGCCCGGCGACGTCCAGGTCCGCCTTCTCCCGCGCGTGGGCGGGAGAGGCGACGGCGAGGACGAGCCCGGATGCGACGACGGCGGCGGTCCAGCGAGGGGGTGGGTTCGGGGGCATCCTCGGGTGCTCCTTGTCGAGCTTGTCCAGCCGGGCCCGGTGGCGCGGACCGGCGGCGGAGCGACGGCGTTCAGGGTCAGGCGTCCACGGTCAGGAGTTCACGGTCAGGAGTTCACGGTCAGGCGCCCCAGCCGGCGGCCTGGCCGTCCTTGCGTTCCTCGACGACCCGCTCGTAGTACCCGGACGCCTTGTACGCGGCGATCGGGTCGGGATCCAGGCCCATCTCCTCGCGCAGCTCGGCCAGCAGCGGGCGGACGTCGGTGTTGTAGGCGTCCATGAACACGGCGTTCGCGCCGAGCACGTCACCCGCCGCCTGCGCGGCCTCCAGCGCCTCCCGGTCGACCAGCAGCGCCTTCGCGGTGGCCTCCTGGACGTTCATCACCGAGCGGATCTGGCCCTGGATCTTCGGCTCGACGTTGTGGCACTGGTCGAGCATGAACGCGATCCCGGCCTCGGGGTCGTAGCCGCCGCCGCGCACCACCTCGTACATGATCCGGAAGAGCTGGAACGGGTCGGCGGCGCCGACCATCAGGTCGTCGTCGGCGTAGAAGCGGGAGTTGAAGTCGAACCCGCCGAGCTTCCCCTCGCGCAGCAGGAACGCGACGATGAACTCGATGTTCGTGCCCGGCGCGTGGTGCCCGGTGTCGACGACGACCTGGGCCTTCGGGCCGAGCTTCAGGCAGTGCGCGTAGGACGTCCCCCAGTCCGGCACGTCGGTCATGTAGAAGGCGGGCTCGAACAGCTTGTACTCGAGCAGCATCCGCTGGTGGTCGCCGAGCCGCTCGTACACGGTGGCGAGGGCCTCGGCCATCCGGTCTTGACGGGCGCGGATGTCGTCCTGCCCCGGGTAGTTCGTGCCGTCGGAGAACCACAGCTTCAGGTCGCGCGACCCCGTCTGGTCCATGATGTCGACGGCTTCGAGCAGCTGGTCCACCGCCTTGCGGCGGATGGCCGGGTCGGGGTTGGTGACGCTGCCGAGCATGTAGTCGTTGTCCTGGAAGACGTTGGTGTTGACGGCCCCGATCCGCACGCCCCGCTCCTCGGCGTACGCGGCGATCGGGTCGGGATCCAGGCCCATCTCCTCGCGCAGCT
>DATCLF010000486.1:0-4364 GCA_036564055.1 Spirillospora sp. | reverse complement strand
CTTCGGGAGGGAGTCCACGTCCGGCAGCTTCCACGGCTCGGACCCGTTCGCCAGGTACCCGTCCGACAGCAGCACCACCGGGGTGCGGTACTTGACGGCGATGCGGGCGGCCTCCAGCGCCGCGTCGAAGCAGTCCGACGGCGACCGCGGCGCGACCACCGGCACCGGCGCCTCGCCGTTGCGGCCGAACATGGCCTGCAGCAGGTCGGCCTGCTCGGTCTTGGTCGGCATCCCGGTGGACGGGCCGGCCCGCTGCACGTCGATGACCAGCAGCGGAAGCTCGGTCGCGACGGCGAGGCCGATCGTCTCGCTCTTCAGGGCGAGACCGGGACCGGACGTCGTGGTGACGCCGAGGGACCCGCCGAACGACGCGCCGAGCGCCGCGCCCGCCGCGGCGATCTCGTCCTCGGCCTGGAAGGTGCGGATGCCGAACCGCTTGTGCTTGGAGATCTCGTGCAGGATGTCGGACGCCGGCGTGATCGGGTACGAGCCGAGGAAGACCGGCAGCCCGCTCTGCACGCCCGCGGCGACGAGCCCGTAGGCCAGCGCGAGGTTCCCGGTGATGTTGCGGTAGAGGCCGGGTTCGTGCTCGGCCGGCTTGACCTCGTACTGGGTGGAGAAGACCTCGGTGGTCTCGCCGTAGTTCCACCCCGCCTGGAAGGCCGCGATGTTGGCCTTCATGATCTCGGGCTTCTTCGCGAACTTCCTTTCCAGAAAGGAAATGGTTCCCTCGGTGGGACGGTGATACAGCCACGAGAGAAGGCCCAGCGCGAACATGTTCTTCGCGCGTTCGGCGTCCTTCTTGGTGATGTCGAAGTCGGCGAGCGCCGTCACCGTCATCGAGGTGAGCGGCAGCGCGTGCACCCGGTACTCGCTGAGCGAACCGTCCTCGACCGGGTTGGACGTGTACCCGACCTTGGCGAGGTTGCGCTTGGTGAACTCGTCGGTGTTGATGATCAGATCCGCCCCGCGGGGCAGGTCCCCGAGGTTGGCCTTGAGGGCGGCGGGGTTCATCGCGACCAGGACGTTGGGCGCGTCGCCCGGTGTGAGGATGTCGTGGTCGGCGAAGTGCAACTGGAAGCTGGACACGCCGGGAAGCGTCCCGGCGGGGGCGCGGATCTCGGCGGGGAAGTTCGGCAACGTCGACAGGTCGTTGCCGAATGCCGCCGTTTCCTGGGTGAAGCGGTCGCCGGTCAGCTGCATGCCGTCACCGGAGTCTCCGGCGAAACGGATGATGACGCGGTCGAGCTGCTGGACCTCTTTGGTCACAGAGGAAGACCTCCTCGACGCGCAGCATCCGTCCTGGGGGAGGCGCCCAGGATCGTGATGCTACTTAGGCTTGCCTTCATGGTAGTTCGGGGGCGCGATGGTGTTCTCGGGGACGGGTTCGCTCACCGGGACGAGACGCTCTCCGCCCGATGCCGGCCGGTTCTCCGCCGGCCCGCATCCGGCGGCCCGCGGGGCGTCGGGCGCGGATCATCAGGGGCGCCGGACCGCGGCGACCGCCCCGCCCATCGTGTGACGTCCCGGTTCCCCCGGGGGGCGTGACCCCCGTCCGGCACGGGACGCACCGCCCTCGTGCCGGATTCACGTGCCCCTCCGGGTTCCGGGCAGGCCCTTGCCGGATGTACGACCTGGGCGGGTCCCCGAGTTCATCCCGGACACAGGCTGCTGCGCTGCCGGCACAGGTCGACGTGCAGACGCCTGACCAGCGGCGCGGTGTTCGCCGAGGAGCTGCGGCTCCCCACCGACGTGGAGTTCACAGCCCGCAGTGTAGATGGCCCGAATTCCGTTCAGAGGCATCGGCCCCCGGTCGGCTCCCTCACGGCGTCGCCGGGGAGCCCGACGTCGCGACCTGCGGGGGCTGCTCGTCGACGGCCCTGTTCATCACCGTGTCGCGTTCCCGGTCCACCCGGGCGAGCAGGCCGGGGACGGCGTCCCGCGCGACGGCCTCCCCGACGACGTGGGCGGTCGCCTCGTACGGGTAGGAGCCGGGGTTGTCGAGGGCGTGCCGTATCCAGTCGCGCCAGTCCCTGTCCACGACCGTGCAGCGCAGCGTCAGGGACCGGCCCTCCGGGACCGGCTCGGACGCGGTGCACGAGCCGAGCCTCGCACCGCGCGAGGAGATCGTGGCTCGCAGCGCGGCCCGGGCGCCCTCCGGCACGGACCCGGCCGGCGCGGTCAGCGTCGCGGGCACGGTCACTGTGCAGCCGTTGGGATTCTTGTCGCAGGCGCCGAACCGCAGCGCGCCCGGCCTGAAGCGCAGCCGCGGGTCGGCGGCTCCGCCGAGGCCCGCGACCCGGGAGCGCAGCTCGGCGAACAGCGTCGCCGGCGCCGCGACGGGAGCCGCCGTCAGGGCAGGCGCGTTCGGCCCCCCGGCCCGCACCGACAGCAGCCGGTGCGGGGGTTCGGCGGCCATGAGGTACTCGGCGCCCCGTGCCGTGACCTTGAACGCGGGAACGCCGTTCACGTTCTCCCTGGGCGGCGACGCCGGGGCCTTCTCGAGCATCCGCGCGATGGACGCGGGACCGAGCACGTCCGGCACGTCGAACCCGGGCAGCGACGCGGGCGCCTTGGACCAGCGGCCCGCGTAGTACTCGATCTTCGGCACGTCCGGGACGTAGGAGCGCCAGAACGCCGGCCCGGCCTTGATGTAGGTGTCGCCGTCGATCGCGACGACGTCCGCCCGCAGCGCGCCCGCCGTCAGGGCGCCGGTCGCCATGCCGGACGGAGTGAGCCGCAGATTCACCCGGACGGTCCTGCCGCCGATGGTCATCGTCCCGTCGTAGCGGAGCCCCGTCCCGGACGTGAGCCGATCGGCCGCCCGGACCGTCCACGCCGGCGGCGAGGCGGACACGGCGAAATCGGCCCGCCTCCCGGTGGGCTCGTCGCCGCCGGCGACGACGAAGCCCGCGAGGGTGCCCCCCGCCAGCAGGACGCCCGCCGCACCGGCCACGAGCAGCAGCCGCCTCCTGCGCCCCCAGCGCTGCCGGCCGGGCGCCCCGGGCATCACGGGGAACACGGACTCCGGCGCGGCGGCCGGACGCGCGTTCTCCGCCGCGTCCCGGCGGGAGGCGTGAGCGGGTCCGCCGGCGACCAGGACGTCCGGGGGAACCGGCCGTCGCGCGGACGAGCCGGGCGCATCCGGCGACGGACCCGGCGACGAATCCGGCGAAGAAGAGCGGGATGCGGGGGCGGAACCGTCCGAAGGGCCGGGTTCCGAAGGAACGGGCGGAGACTCCGCGTCGTCGTCGGCGGACGGGGAAGGGGAGGCAGGCGGCGACGCCTCGTCCTGTTCAGCGCTCACTCGGGCTCACTCTGCTCACTTCGGGGGCCTGGGGTGCGGCCCGACCGTCAGGGACAAAGCAAGGAATGCGGGGTGCCTCCTGAGGATGCCGACGGGGCCGCGGACGCCTCGCGCCGCCGGGGGGACGGCCGCCGGGCCCCTGAGGGACGTCTCCTGAAGCATAAAGGGGCCCGGCGGCGCTTCCCCCGCGTTCGGGGAAGCGCCGCCGGGCGCCCGGAGCCCGGGGATCGGCGCGCGGGGCGCCTCACCTGGGCCTCACTCGCTGTCGAGCCCGCTCTGCAGCGCCTGAACCTCTTCGGTGGTGGCGCCGATCACCTTGTAGTCGGCGTGCTTGTAGAAGGTGCCTCCGGTGGACTTGGCCCAGCTCGTCCACGCGCTGCTGGTGACCCGGCAGCTCGCCCACTGCGGGAGCGAGCTGGTGATCGTGACGGTGGTGGTGCACTCGCCGAGGTCCCGTCCGGTGAGCGTGCCGGCCGTGATCCGGAACCGGACCTGGATGGTGACCGGCGTCTCCACGTCGTACGGCGGCCGGATCTTCGCCTCGACGGTGCAGCCGGAGGAGCTGTTGCAGCCGCCCCTCTTCCACTCGGCGACCCGCGGCTGGGCGGAGGCGTTGAAGGAGTCCTTCAGCTCGCCGATGCTCGTGCGCATGTCGGAGATGACGGACCTGGTGTCGCTGGAGTCCTTGGGGGTGACGTCCACGCGGACGCGCGGGGTCGTCGCCTCGTACCGCAGCAGCTCGGAGTCGTCCTCGTCGGAGATGTAGATCGTGGACGAGAACGTGGTGAACTTCAGGGCCTTCTTGCCCTGCCAGGTCGTCTCCACCGGCTTGATGCTCGACGTCCGCGCCGAGCGGACCTTGTTCGCCAGCGCCGACGGGGTCAGGTCCCTCTTGAAGTCGATGTCGAGCTCGTCGGGGTCGAGCCGGCCCCACTGCTGGCCGTTCTGCAGGTAGAACGGGTCGTCATCGGAGATCTCCCGCTCCCAGTAGGACTTGTCGGCCTTGACGAACAGCTTCCCGTCGGCCGACAGCAGCGTCACCTGCGAGCCGTTCCAC
>DATCLF010000485.1:0-2357 GCA_036564055.1 Spirillospora sp. | reverse complement strand
CCCGGTCGGCGTCCGGTTCCATCGCCGTGCAGGGCCTGCGGGCGAAGGTGGCGAGGGAAAGCCGCATCTACGTGGAGGGCGTCCACGACGCCGAGCTGGTGGAGAAGATCTGGGGCCACGACCTGCGGGTGGAGGGCGTCGTCGTCGAGTACCTCGAAGGCGTGGACGACCTGCCCGCGATCGTCGAGGAGTTCGGACCGGGCGAGGGACGCCGTCTCGGCGTCCTCGTCGACCACTTCGTCGACGGCTCCAAGGAGTCGCGGATCGCCGCGCAGATCTCGTCGCCGCACGTCCTGGTCACCGGGCATCCCTTCGTCGACATCTGGCAGGCCGTCAAGCCGTCGGCGGTCGGCATCCCCGCCTGGCCGGACGTCCCCCACGGCGTTCCCTGGAAGGAGGGCGTCATCGCCGAGCTCGGCTGGGGCGACGACACCGGTGCGGCGTGGAAGCGGATCCTGGCCTGCGTGAACACCTACACCGACCTGGAACCGGCGCTTCTGGGAAGGGTCGAGGAACTGATCGACTTCGTGACGGCGTAGCAAGGGCGCCGCGATCACCCGCCGGGCCGGGACGAGATCAGATCAGGTCACGGATCACGGCGTCGGCCAGGAGGCGGCCCCGGGTCGTCAGGACGGCCCTGCCCTCCTCGTAGGGCGCAGGTTCGATGAGGCCGTCCTCGATGGCCCTCCGGACGTCCTTGTCGTCCATCAGGGCGGTGGGGCAGCCCTGTGCCAGACGCAGCTCGAGCATGATCCGTTCGACGCGGCGGTCCTCGTCGTCCAGGACCTCCCTGGCGTGCGCGGGGGTCGCGCCCTCCGCGAGGCGGGCGGCGTAGGCGGCCGGGTGCTTGACGTTCCACCACCGGGTCCCGCCGACGTGGCTGTGCGCGCCGGGGCCGACGCCCCACCAGTCGGTGCCCGTCCAGTACAGCATGTTGTGGCGGCACACCGCGGACGGGCCGGCGGCCCAGTTGGAGATCTCGTACCAGGTCAGGCCGTGGGCGTTCAGGACCTCGTCCGCGATCAGGTAGCGGTCCGCCATGGCGTCGTCGTCGGGCGGTGTCAGTTCCCCTCGACGCACCTGCGCCGCCAGGCGCGTGCCCTCCTCGACGATCAGCGCGTACGCGGAGACATGGTCGGGCTCCACGGCCAGAGCTGCCTCCAATGAGGACTTCCAGTCGTCGTCGGTCTCCCCCGGGGTGCCGTAGATGAGGTCGAGGTTGACGTGTTCGAAACCGGCCTTGCGCGTCCACTCCACGACCTGCGGGATGCGCCCCGGCGTGTGGCCGCGGTCGAGGACGGCGAGAACATGCTCCCGCGCGCTCTGCATGCCGTAGGAGACGCGAGTGAAACCGGCCTCCCGCAGTTCGGTCAGATACCGCTCGTCCACGGATTCCGGATTGGCCTCCGTGGTCACCTCCGCGTCCGGCGCGAGCCCGAACTCGCCGTCGATCGCCTCCAGGATCCGGCGCAGATCACCGGGCGCGAGCAGGGTCGGCGTGCCGCCCCCCACGAAGACCGTCGCGACGGGCAGGTCCGCGTCCCCGAGCACCCGCCGGGCCATCCGCACCTCCCGGACGGCGGTGGCCGCGTAGGACTCGCGGGTCGCGCCGGGCCCGAGCTCGGTGGCCGTGTAGGTGTTGAAGTCGCAGTAGCCGCACCGCGTCACGCAGAACGGGACGTGCACGTAGAACGCGAACGGCCGCGTGCCCAGCCCCTCCAGGGAACGGCGGGGCAGGGAGCCGTCCACCGGGACGGGCTCACCGTCGGGAAGCGTCGAAGGCACACCTCAAGTCTGCCCGGACCGGCCGCCCGCTCCGTCCAGCGTGCCCAGCTTGTCGCGCAGCCAGTCCGGGATGTGCTCGTCCGCGCGGGGGAAACGGTCGAGGTCCAGGGCGTACGCCGACGCGGTGAGCGGAGGCGTGAAGTCGGGCTCGCCGTCGTAGTCGAACTCCGCGCTGAACCGGTCGCGTCCGACGTCCAGCCGCGCGGTGAACCAGGCGCCCTGGCCGCGCCGGTACATGACGCGGCGCAGCTCGTCCATCCTGCCGACCGCCTGTCCCGGAGGGACGGCGGTGCGGATCCCGCCGTCGGCGTCCACGATCTCGAACGAGGCGCTGTCGATGCCCACGGTCGCGCGGAACTCGAACCCGAGCCGCTCCCACCCGTGGGGGGCGGCAGCCCGCAGGGCGCGGACGGCCTCGTTCACCGCCTCCCGCTCCTCAGGAGAGCGCAGCGCCTGCTCGGAGTGGGACACGGTCGAAACCTCCGGAAACCATAGCGGCCACTGTGCCGACCGTACCGATCCCTGGCACGGGGCCACGTCACCGCCACCGTGTCGTGGAGAACGTCGTGGAG
>DATCLF010000484.1:0-8391 GCA_036564055.1 Spirillospora sp. | reverse complement strand
GCGTAGGCCCCCGCCATCCCGAAGGCGATGAGGTCGCCTGGACGCAGCTCCGGGACGGGGACGTCGCGGGCGAACACGTCCTTCGGCGTGCACAACTGGCCGACGAGCGTGGCGCGTCGTGAGTCGTCAGGGGGTGCCCCGGTTCCGGTGGTGTCCCTGTCGGTGAGCACCGTGAACGGCTGGTCGTGCCCCTTGGTGACGGGGGTGCGCAGGTGGTGCGTGCCGCCTCGCAGGACGGCGTAGGTCTCGCCACGGGTCGTCTTCACGTCGAGGACGTCGGTGACGTACCAGCCGTGGTAGGCGGTCACGGCGCGGCCCGGTTCGACGCGGAGGCGGGGGGTTTCGGGAAGGCCGCGGCCGTAGGCCCGCCAGTCGAACCGGGCGGCGGGGTCGGTGTAGTCGACCGCCATGCCGCCGCCGAGGTTGATCTCCGGGTCGTCCACGCCGTGGGCCTCCAGCCACGGGAGCGCCCAGTCGATGATCCGGCGGGCCAGGTCGAGCATCGTCGGGGCGTCCAGGCCGGAGGCGAGGTGGACGTGGACGCCGCGCAGGTCGATGCCCGGGGTCTCGGCCACGCGCCGGGCGCACGCGTCGAGGTCCGGCTCGTCCATGCCGAAGGGGCCGCTCATGGTCAGCGCGGCGCCCGGTGTCGTGAACGGCAGGTTGGCCCGCAGCAGAATCCCGGCCGGCCCGGGGAGACGCGACAGCTCACGCGGGCTCTCGACGTGGACGCGTTCGACGCCGAGGCGTTGCGCGAGAGCCAGTTCCTCGGGCGTCTTGCCGGGACCGCCGAACGCGACGCGGACGCCGGGCAGCGTCGCCCGGACGTGGGCGAGTTCTCCGCCGGACGAGACCTCGATGCCGTCCACGTGCGGGGCGACGGTGCGGAGGATCTCGGCGTCCGGGTTGGCCTTGGCGGCGTAGAAGAGCTCTGTGCCGTCCAGCATGGCCCGGATCTCCGCCACGTGCGCGGCCAGGCCGGGCAGGTCGTAGACGTAGGCCGGGCAGTTCCCGGCCTTGGCGACGTCGAGGGCGTAGTCGCGCAGGGCGGTCCGGTCGCTTGTCGCGGGCATCTGGCTCATGGGCGGGTTCTCGGAAGACATCAGAACGGACAGATCCAGAGGGGACGCGTTCACAGAGGACGAGGTGCGGCGAGCGGGTTGGGGACGGGGACGTAGCCGGCGCCCCGGTCGGCGACGCGGGACCAGCGGGTCCGGAGGTTCGCCTTGGCGGGCAGCGGCACCCCCGCCAGCAGCGCCCTGACCTGCGGATGGCGGTCCAGAGCGGCGAGGCGGTCGCGCAGCACCGCCCAGAGCGTCCGTTCGAGGGACGGGTGCCGGTCCGCGACCGCGGCGGCGATCTCCGCCAGGTGGTTGACGAGGAGGCAGTAGACGACGCGGTTCCAGCCCCGGTCGGGGGCGTAGGTGAGGCCCTCGGCGACCCGTGCGGGCAGGCCGGTGAGGTCCCAGCGTCCCGCGGTGAGTTTCGTTCCCTCAAGGTCGCGGAACGCGGCGTGGACGGGCATGCCGTCGGCGTCCAGGCAGATCAGGACGTTCTGCAGGTGGGGTTCGAGGACGACGCCGTGGTCCAGGTAGGCGCGCAGGACCGGCGGCGCCACCTGGGCGACGTAGGCGTCCCACCAGGCTTGGGCTCCGTCCGGTTCGGCGAGCGGGGGCAGGTCGGTGAGGAACGTGCCGTAGGGGTCGGCGAGGGCTCCCGCCAGGATCGGGGTGCCGGGAAGGTCCCTGACGCCCTGCCGGAGGATGACGCCCAAGCCCTCGTACAGGCGGCGGTCGGCCAGCGCGACGCTGCGGTAGGCGGGTTCGGCGAGGAGCGTGGCGTTCAGTTCCTCGAAGACGGGCGGCAGGAGCCGGTTGAGGACCATCGCGCCGGTCAGCTCGTACCAGGCGTTCTTGCGGACGCAGTTGGTGATGCGCACGTCCAGGCTGAACTTGCAGAACACGTCGGCGTCCGGCAGGTAGGCCGTCCGCACGGACGACGTGGGGGCCGCTTCCAGCGCGCCGGCACCGAGATTGACCAACACGCCCCGGGCCAGAGCCTTCTGGAGGACGGGGTTGTCCGCCATCAAGGAGAACTGCCATGGATGGACGGGCAGCAGCCTGTGCCCGGACGGGGCGGAAGGCGCGTGCTTCTCCAGCGCTTCGAACGTTTCCGTTGCCCCTTCTTCCGCGACGAGATCCTCCGGTACGGCCAGCCAGTGGGGGTGGAAGCGCGCCCTCGTCTCCGGGGCGTACCGAAGCCAGTCGGAGGGCGATCCCTGACGCGCCTTGGCGGAGGGGTGGAAACGGTGCCCCACCACCAGGGACTGCTCTGACTCGATGTAGGGGTCGTCCGAGGGTTCGCCTCGCGCGGCGATGATCGCGGCCAGGGCGGTGTGGCTGTCGTCCACCTGGCCGAGGAACTCGGGGTTGGGTCTGCCGGTCGCGAGCTCCAGTTCTCCAGCGACGAGGTCGGCCAGCCGGTCCCAGGAGGCGGGCGTCCACGTGTCGCCGCGTTTCTCCTCGTAGGGCGGTGTCAGGCGGTACGTCGGGCCGACGGGCGGGCGGGCGAGGCCGGTGCGCAGCACGACGCCCGCGCGGGGCAGGCGGGCCACCAGGCGCGCGTCGTCCGGCCACACCTGCCGCTCGGGTGCGCAGACCTCCCGGATCAGGCAGTTCAGCAGCGCGGTCGCGGTGGCGTCGTCGGCGGCGATGCCGGGTTCTGTCAGCAGCACGTCGGGTCCCGTGGCGTGGTCGGCGGATGGTCTCGGTTCGGATGCTTCGGACGCGGGCCTCACGGAAAGCCCGTGTCCCGCAGGTAGTTGGGCCCGGGCGGGCCGTAGTGCTTGTTGATGTCGGCCGCTCCGGTCCGCGCCTTGTCGACGAGCGTCCCGGCGGTGACCATGGCCTTGCCGGGCAGCGCGTCCGCGTCGAGGGTGCGGGAGCGCAGGAACGGCGCGTCCCGCCCGAGCGCCTCGTCGAGCCGGTCGCGGATCATCGCGCGGCCGGCGCTCCACGGCAGGAGGCCGTGCTCGGCGAGCCCCAGGGCGGGGGCGGCGGCGCACAGGTGCAGCGTGATGGTGACGAAGACGCGGGCGAGCGCCTCGTCGTCGTCCGTGGTCATCCGGCGGTCGATGAGGTCGTCCGGGTCCGTGCCGGGGGATCGGGGGAGGCGTTCACGGAGCCGGGACGTGTGGAGGAGAGCGCCGTCGTTGTCCTTGACCAGGAGCCGGAGGGGGCCGTCGTCCAGGACGAGGGCGACGTTCTGCTGATGCGCCTCCAACGCGATGCCATAGCGGAACAGGGCGACGTTCCACGAGAACAGCGCCGACAGATAGGCGTCGAAGAGCTGCTTGACGTCCCAGCGTTCGATCACGCGGCCGCCGTCCGGCGCCTTCGCCGTCAGGGCCGCCACGGGGACGACGTGCGCGCCCGCCGTCTCGGGCGGGAAGCGCCGCACGAGGTAGGCGAGAAGGGGATCGCGCGCGTGGCCGTAGGTCTGCTCGTCGGCGAGGAGCACGGGAAGCGCGTGTTCACGGTGCAGGACGCGTCGCAGGAGGCGTTCGACCAGTGCGCCGTCGGCGAGGGTGCCCGGCTTGATCGTGCGGCGGTTGCGCAGGCCGAGGGTGCTCGTCGGCAGCGGCAGCTTCACGTGGACGAGCGGGCCGGCGGCCACCGTCCGCATCGACAGCGTCGGGGCGACCGTCAGGTACGGGTCCGGGGCGAGGACGGCGCGGGGGTGCCCGCGCACGTGCGGCACCGTCAGGGGGTGGACGGGGAACAGCGCCGCGTCCGAACCGAGACCCGCGTCCGGACCGAGGCCGACGTCGGCGGGGGACGGCCACCAGCCGGGCGGGGATCCCGCGACCTCCGGCTTGCGCACCACCGCCCAGCGCAGCGGGAACGACGGCGCGAACTCGGGCGCATAGCGCCTCAGATCTGCCGCGGACAGCCCCGCACGGGCGTGCCCGGCCGGATGCACCGGATGCTCGTTGTAGGCGGCGAGCGCGTCGTAGAACGTGCCCGGACCGGTGCGCAGCCGGTCGGGGACGCGTGCGAGACGCCGATACACCGCCGGGCCGGCGTCGCGATGGAGCTTGAGAGTCGCGACGGCGTCCAGGCACTCGCGCTCGAACGCCGCCACGTCGTCGCGGGGGTCGGCTAAGGCGCGCACCGCGGCGAAGACCTCGCTCAGCCGCACGTTCTCCGCCGGGTCCACGACGAGGTCTGAGAGGAAGGGCGGACGCGCCCGCGTGAGGCGGACGGCACGCCCCGGCAGCTCCAGCGTTCCGTGCCTGACGAGACGCCGCAGCCCCGCGTAGTCCTCGCGCAGCAATGCGTCGAGGACACGGGCCGCCAGCCTGGCCTCGCCGCCTCCGGCGGCACCGGGCCCGCCGGTGCCGGTCACGCGATCGTCCATTCGTGGTTCGCGCGGAAACGCGCCAGCGCGGCGTCCACCTCCTCGGGCCCGGGGCCGATGGCGCGGACCGTGCCGAGGTAGTCGCGGTTGGTGCGGGTGACGGTGACGGTGTCGCCCACCGCGCGCTGGGGGAGGTAGGTGAGCCGCACCGGGCCGTCGTCCAGCTCAAGGGGCCCGGGAGCGGCCGTGAGCTCACCGGACCGGTCGGCGATGATCGGTTCTGCGACGCCGTGCCGCCGCGGGGGAGCCGGCCAGTCCTCAAGGGGTTCACCCAGGTGGACCTTCCAGATCTGCTCGAACAGCGGCACGTCCAGCAGGTCGGCCAGAAGGAAATCGCAGTGGTCGCCGATGAGCCGGTAGTTCACCTCGATGAGGTGGGCGCGGCCCTCATGGACGACGAACTCCGTGTGGCACGCCCCGAACCCGACCCCCAGGCACTCCAACTGCTTCAGCACCTGGTTCGTCTCTGGCGGCGGCTCCACCCACTCAAGACGTTCCTCCACGAAGAAGGGCGGCGGTGAAAGGCTCGTTCGGAACGAGCCCAGAACGCGCAGCTCGCGGCCGTCGCCGAGCGTCTCCAGCGTGTAGAGGTCTCCGGGAAGGTACTGCTCGGCCACAAGCGGGTCGTCCCGCCGCGCTGCGATCTCGTCCACACGCTCGGCCAGCTCCTCCGCGTCCCGGACGAGGAAGACGTCCTCGCTGGCCACGCCCTCGCGCGGTTTCACGATGAGCGGGTACGGGGCGTCCGGGGGCACGCGGCGCGCGTCGGCGGAGAACACGGGATCGGACGACGCCAGGTGCCGCCGCATGAGGGCCTTGTTCTTGGCGCGGGTCGCCGCCCGCCAGTCCTTGCCGGGCAGGCCGAAGTAGGCGGCGGCGAGGGCCGTGGGCGCCTGGAGGAAGTCGCTGTTGGAGAAGACCGCGGCGGGAGGGCCGTCGGCCGCGGCGATGATCTCCCGGAAGTCGGAGACGTCGCACTCGACGATCGTCCCCTCGAACCGGTGGACGCCGGGACGGTCGGTCAGCAGCGTCACGTCCAGCCCGAGGCGCGCGGCCGCGGGCAGGAACCCGTGCGTCACCGAGTCGGTCGCCTTGCCGGCGACGAGGTGGACAGAGGCGGCCACGACAGGGCCCTTCCAAGTGAGGTAAGCCTTGCCTAACTAGCCGATCATCATAGGGGGCGGGCGTGCGCCACGTGCAAGAACGCCGGCATCGCGGTGGCGCATGTGGTGCCGTGTGTCCCGTCCCGTCGCGGATCCGCCAGGATGAGCGGCATGGATCTCGTCGACCGATGGGTCGCGCTCGCAGGGCCTCACACCCGGCACATCGGAACGGAACTGGACAAGCGCTACGGCGAGCCCCATCGCCGCTACCACACGCGCGACCACCTGGTCGCCGTCCTCGACCTCGTGGACGAGTTCGCCGCGCACGCCGCCGCCCCCGACCTCGTCCGCCTCGCGGCCTGGTTCCACGACGCCGTCTACGACCCCGAGCGCGCCGACAACGAGGAGCGCAGCGCCCGCCTCGCCGCCCGCATGCTCGCCGACACCGACCTTCCCGGACCCGACGTCGCGGAGGTGGTCCGCCTGGTGGAGCTGACCGCCGCGCACGCTCCCGGCGAGGACGACGCCAACGGCCGGGTGCTGTGCGACGCCGACCTCGCGATCCTCGGCTCGCCCCCCGCCGAGTACGCCGCCTACGCCGCCGCGGTCCGCGACGAGTACGCGTTCGTCCCGGACGAGGTCTTCCGCACGGAACGCGCCCGGATCCTCCGGAACCTGCTGGAACTGCCCAGGCTCTTCCACACGCCCGCCGCGCGGGAACGCTTCGAGGGACAGGCGCGCGCCAACGTCCGGGCCGAGCTGGAACGCCTCAGCGGCTGACCCGCCCGCCGCGCGCCCCGGCGGTCTTGCGGCGCCGCAGGCCCGCCGCGGTCAGGCGCCGGAGAAGCTCCTGGCAGCCCACGGGCCGCGCCCCCAGCGACACCGCCGCGTCGTACAGCTCCGACGGGACGTCGTAGTGGTCGCGCTCGAACGCCCGCGGCGACATCCCCAGCCTCGCCGCGAACGCGTGCAGTTCCTCGAACGACACGTCGCTGACCATGTGGGACCACACGCGGCCGCGCGCCGGCCACAACGGCGGGTCAATGAGGATCACGGCGGCTCCGGGGGCTGGTACAGGCATCCCTTACAGTGCCCTGACAGTACACATGCGAGGGGGCATGCAGGTGAACGACGTCGTCGCGCACATCCAGGCCGGCCGGGACCGGTTCGTCGCCGACCTGAAGGAGTGGCTGGCCATCCCGTCCGTCTCCGGCGACCCGGCGCACGCCGCGGACGTGCGCAGGTCGGCCGAATGGCTCGCCCGGAACCTGCGCGGCCAGGGCTTCCCGACCGTTGAGATCTGGGAGACGCCCGGTCATCCCGCCGTCTACGCCGAATGGCCCGCCGAGGATCCCGGCGCCCCCGCCGTCGTCGTGTACGGCCACCACGACGTCCAGCCGGTCGAACCGCTGGAGGAGTGGGACACCGACCCGTTCACGCCGGTGGAGCGGGGCGACCGGCTCGTCGGCCGCGGCGCGTCCGACGACAAGGGGCAGGTCTTCTTCCACACGCTGGGGCTGCGCGCACTGCTCGCGGCGTCCGGGCGTCAGGCCCCGCCCGTGACGGTCAAGCTGCTGGTGGAGGGCGAGGAGGAGTCGGGGTCGGCGCACTTCGCCGACCTGCTGCGCGCCCACCGCGAACGGCTCGCCTGCGACGCCGTCGTCGTCAGCGACACGACGATGTGGGCGGCGGACGTCCCGTCGATGTGCACCGGGATGCGCGGGCTCACCGAGGCCGAGGTCACCCTGCGCGGCCCGTCCACCGACCTGCACTCCGGCTCGTTCGGCGGCGCGGTCCCGAACCCGCTCCGGGCGATGGCGGTGCTGCTCGCCGCGCTGCACGACGAGGACGGCCGCGTCACCCTCCCCGGCTTCTACGACGACGTCGTCCCGCTGACCGACGAGGAGCGCGCCCTGTTCTCCCGGCTCCCCTTCGACGAGGACGCGTGGCTGGAGAACGCGGGCCACAGCCGCATCGCGTACGGAGAGAAGGGCTACACCACGCTCGAACGCATCTGGGCGCGTCCCACCGCCGAGATCAACGGGATGTGGGGCGGGCACACCGGACCCGGCGGCAAGACCATCATCCCCCGCGAGGCGCACGCCAAGATCTCGTTCCGGCTCGTCGCGAACCAGGACCCCGCCAAGGTCCAGGAGTCGTTCAGGGCCTGGGTGGCGCAGAACGTCCCGCCGGGAGTCGAGGCCGAGGTGCGCATCCCGGGCGGCGGCGTGCGGCCCTGCTTCTCGCCGATCGACTCGGCCGGAGTCCGCGCCGCGCGCCGCGCGATGGAACGGGCGTTCGGCACCGAGGTGCTGTTCACCCGCGAGGGCGGCAGCGGCCCCGAGGCCGACCTCGCCGACATCCTCGGCGCGCCCCTGGTCTTCGTCGCGGTCGGGCTCGACGACGACCGCATCCACGCCCCGAACGAGAAGGTGGAGATCCCGCTGCTGCTCAAGGGCGCCGAGGCCGCAGCGTACCTGTGGGAAGAACTCGCCGCGGCGCTGCGCTGAAACCCCCCGGGAAGGAGCGGAACGTTGACCGAGGGTCCCCTGCCATGGCTCGCGCTCGCACGCGGCACCGTCGACCGGCTCGCGCTCAACCGCCGCGACGAGGCGTGGCTGGAGGCGGCCTGGGCCGATCCGGCGACCCGCGTGGTGGTCGTGGAGGAGGGCCGCGCGCTGGTGACCGACGACCCCGAACCCGCGCTCGTGCTCGTCCCGCCGCGGCAGGCGCCGGACGGGGACCGCTGGTTCCTCGGCGTCGACGACGACGGCACCGCCTACTTCGGCGTGCCCGGGCCGCTGCCGGCCGTCGAAGGGGCGCGGCGCGCCGGGCTGCGCCGCGTCGGCGCCCTGCTCGGCGACCGGGA
>DATCLF010000483.1:0-1520 GCA_036564055.1 Spirillospora sp. | reverse complement strand
GCCCACTGGAACCGCTCCCCCTCCGGCCTGCGGAACGACACCCGCGGCGCCGCCGCCGACGGATCGTGGGAGGCGAGCTGCGTGACCGTCCGCGCGTACCCGACCACGGCCGGGCTGGACGTCATCCGGAACACCACGTAGTTCTGGCAGCGGCGCACGAACCAGTCCCACGGCAACGGATCGCTCAGCCCGTCCCTGACGGCCACCGGCGTCCAGAGCGGAACCTCCCTCGACGGAATCGCCGCCCGCAGGTCCCGGATCCACGGGGGGACGAGGTAGCGCCACGTCATCCCCAGCATGATGAGCTGCCCCGCTCCCGTCCCGAGCCTGCGCACCGACTCCACCCCGCGCGACAGGCGCCGCTCGAAGTACTGCGCCACGCTCGGGGTGTCCCGGCCGCCGGGCGAGTCGCGCAGGACGACGAGGGACGACCCGTCCACCTTCCCGGCGTACAGCAGGACGATCCGGCCGGCGGGCGGGTGACGGCGGTGGGCCCGCCACGCCGCGGCGGCCCGGCGCAGCAACCCGTCGTCGTGGCGCAGCCCGCCCTGCGCGGGCCACTCGTTGATGGAGGGCGCGGGGGTCGCCTTCCACGCGTCCGGATCGACCGCGTCGGGCTTTTCGGGCAGCGTGTCCGGCCGGGTCACGGTGAGCGCGGCCGCCAGCGCCGCCGCGAGCACGGCCGCGACCGCCGCGTACCACGCGGGCCTGACGGCCGGCGGCGGGCGCAGCCGCACGAGACCGGGGTCGAAAGCCTCGATCTCGGCTCGCTGGGCTTCCTCGTCCAGCCCGGTCCGCTCGTCCACGGCGGCGGTGACGTCGTCGACGTCCTGGAACCCGAGACCGACGCGGGGTCCCAGCTCGGCGACGACCTCCGGCACGGTGAGGCCGTCGCGGCGCAGCAGGTACGCGAGCCGCTCGACGCGCGGCAGTTCCCTCAGCGCCGCCCGGACGGGCCCGGGGGGACCGTGCCCGGGTTCGACGAACAGCCGGTGCAGCCGCCCTGTCCCGGCGGGCCGATCAGCGAGCAGGTCCGCCACGAGCCGCACCCGCATGGCCGGGTAACCGCCGCGCCGCACCCTGGCCGCCCGCCCGGCGGCGCGGCGGGCGCGCGCCAGCGGGGCGTCGCCGTCGTCCAGCGTCAGGTACGCGAGCCGCAGCAGTCTGGCGTAATGCCCCCGGTCCACCGTTCGCACGGGACACCTCCCGCACGCATTGTGCGCGTCCGATAACAACCTGATCGAGACTATGCGTCCCATTCGCGCTGTTCTTGGCTCGACACCGGGTCACGATCCGAGGCGGGCGCGCTCCTCCTCTCTCATGCGCGCCTGACGCAGGACGCGTTCCGGGACGATCCGCTCACGCGGGCGGGTCGGGGTGAACGTGAACCGGTCGACGCCCAGGGCCCGCAGAACCGCCCGCTCGACCAGGGAGAAGTCCCGGGGGTCCGGGCGGTCGAACCGCATCGGGCCGGCGAGGGCGACGGGAGGGTTGGTGATGACGCGCGGCAGCCGCAGCAC
>DATCLF010000482.1:0-23591 GCA_036564055.1 Spirillospora sp. | reverse complement strand
ATCTGGAGCTGGCCGCGACCGGTCCCGTGGAGGTCCCCCCGTACCTGCACGGCGGCGACACCGAGCAGGTGAACGAGTTACTCGACTTCACCCGCGAGCAGCACCTGGAGGGGGTGCTCGCCAAACGCCTCGACTCGCCGTACCGTCCCGGCCGCCGCGTCGAGTTCTGGCTCAAGGTCAAGAACTTCCTGACGCGCGAGGTCGTCATCTGCGGCTGGAAACCGGGCAAAGGACGACGCGAAGGCGGCGTGGGCTCGCTGCTGCTCGGCGAGTACGACGTCAAGGGACGGCTCACCTTCGTCGGCCACGTCGGCACCGGATTCAGCGACCGGGCCCTGAACGAGCTGTACGAGACGCTCTGGCCTCTGCGGCGCGCCACGAGCCCCTACGACGAGCCCGTCCCGCGTGAGTTCGCCCGTGACGCGCAATGGGTTGAGCCTTTGCTCGTCGGGGAGGTGGCCTACAGCGCCCGCACCAGGGACGGCCGTCTGCGGTTCCCTTCCTGGCGCGGCCTCCGCGACGACAAGGACCCCCTGGAGGTCACCAGTGAGCAGTGAGCCCTGGAGCACCTGTGGCGAGTAGACGAACGACGGTCGACATCGACGGCCGGCAGGTGTCCCTGTCCAACCTCGACAAGAACCTCTATCCGGAATTCACCAAAGGCGAGGTCATCGACTACTACGCCCGCATCGCCCCGGTGATGCTGCCGCACCTGAAGGACCGTGCCGCGACCCGAATCCGCTGGCCCGACGGCGTGGACGGCGACAAGTTCTACGAGAAGAACGCCCCGTCCCACACCCCGGACTGGGTGCGCACGGCCACCATCCCCACCCCCGGCAGCTCCACGGGACGCGACACCCTCGACTTCGTCGTGATCGACGACCTGCCCACGCTCGTGTGGTGCGCGAACCTCGCCGCGCTCGAACTGCACGTCCCCCAGTGGAAGGTCGGACCGCGCGGCAAGGTGCACACCCCCGACCTGGTCGTCTTCGACCTCGACCCGGGCCCGCCCGCCACGATCGTGGAGGCGTGCGAGGTGGCGGCGCTGCTGCGCGACCTTCTGGCGCAGGACGGCCTGGAATCCCACCCCAAGACCAGCGGCAAGAAGGGCCTGCACCTCTACGTGCCCATCGAGGAGCCCAAGGAGGCCGCCCGGACGTCCGAGTACGCCAAGGCCGCCGCACAGCGACTCGCCGACGAGCACCCCCGTCTCGTCGTCGCCAAGATGGACAAGCGGCTCCGCAAGGGCAAGATCTTCGTCGACTGGAGCCAGAACAACCCCGCGAAGACGACGGTGGCGCCCTACTCGCTGCGCGCGGCGGAACGTCCGTCCGTCTCCACCCCCATCACCTGGGAGGAGCTGGAGTCCTGCGAGGACCCCGCCGACCTGGTGTTCGGCCCCGACGACGTCCTCACCCGCGCCGACAAGCACGGCGATCTCCTCGAACCCCTCCTCGCCGAAGACCGGCCGGCGCTTCCCTGACCGTCTCCTCCCCCGGCCCCGCCCGTCTCGTCCCCGAACGACCTTCCGTGCACCCGGCTTTCCGGTTCGCGACACCGCCCACGACCACGATCTCCATGCCCTCTGTGGCCGAACCGGCACTCTCCGGCGCCGAAATACGCCACCATGTCCGGAGGACGTCACCGGTCACAGGAGAGCAGGATCGGCGCGCGACCACCACGTCCCCCAGGCACAACGCCGTGGTGCTCGGGGGAGAACCTGCGGGCGAAGGCGGGAATCCCTCCCACCCGGGCCGCAGAACCCGGCATAGACCTCCGGACCGCCGGGTACGACCTCGCAGCGACGGTCCGGGCGGCGGCCGAGCGACGGGGGAGGGTGGAACTGCACGGCGACCCGTTCCGACGGCTTCCGGCCGGCGCCACCGCGACCGGACCCGCTTGCCATCCGCGCGGAGACGCCGCTGAGAATGCTCACAGACGTCGTCCACGCGTTCCCGACTCACGCCGGGTCCGTCGAGGCGCCGCCACGGAGACCGGGCGGCGAACCCGTGAACCGGGCCCGGCCAGGCCCCCTGCTTGAGAGGACGTGCGATGAGCGAGACCGGCGATCTGGACCCGGTGGTCCCCGGCGCCGCGGGACCGGGCGATGAGGCCGAGGTCAACGAGGCCGACGAGGCCGACACGGCCGAGCAGCGCGCCGTGCTCGACGCGGACGAGCGGCCCCTGGAGTGGTTCGCGCAGATACCCGACGACGTCAACGAGGCGGACGTGGTCGAGCAGCGCTACGAGGTGCCCCTCGACGAGGACGACTACCGGTGACGCAGGGTCGCCGGCGGCGTGATGTGCGTGCCGGGCGTTCCCGCCGGAAATACACTGACCCGGGTGGGGAATGCCCCGCGTGACTCCGCCGTGACCGGCGGAGTTACCCACGCGTAGGATGATGACGTTGTTCCCAGAGCGGCGGAGTCCCCGGCCGCCGCCGACAATCGTTGATCGGAGAGTGTGGTGACCGCGACCCCGGACGCACGCCCCCGCGGTACGAGGCTGCCGCGACTGGCGCGCCGCAGGCAGCTGCTCGGCGCGGCTCAGGAGGTGTTCGTCGCGCAGGGGTACCACGCTGCGGCGATGGACGAGATCGCCGAGCGCGCCGGCGTCAGCAAGCCCGTGCTGTACCAGCACTTCCCGGGCAAGCTCGAGCTGTACCTGGCGCTGCTGGACGAGCACGCCGAGGCCCTCGTGCGCACGGTGCGCGACGCGCTGGAGTCCACCACGGACAACAAGCAGCGCGTGCAGGCGGTGATCGCCGCGTTCTACGACTTCGTGGCCGGCGACGGCGAGGCGTACCGCCTGGTGTTCGAGTCCGACCTGCGCAACGTCGCGCCCGTGCGGGCGCGCGTCGACCGCGCCAACCAGCAGTGCGCCGAGATGATCGCCCAGGTCATCGCCGAGGACACCAACGCCCCGAGCGACGAGGCGCATCTGCTCGGCATGGGCCTCGTCGGCATGGCGGAGGTCAGCGCCCGCTACTGGCTGTCGCAGCAGCGGGCGATCCCCAAGGACACCGCCGAGAAGCTCATCGCCCGGCTCGCCTGGCGGGGCATCTCCGGCTTCCCGCTCAGCGGCGAGTCGTCCTGACACCGGAGCCGGAGGCAGCGGCGGCGACCCCGACACGGAGACCCGGAACTCCACGCCACGGCCGGTGTCACCCTCGGTGAAACGCCGTACGGGCGGCGACGATCGGGAAGAACGAGCGGACGAAGACGAGCAGTGCCCGCCGGCGAGCGGCGGGCGGACGACAGGAGCAACGCGTGCAGGTGCGCATCGGTGTGCAGAACGTTCCGAAGGAGCTCGTGGTCGACACCGAGCAGTCGGCGGACGAGGTCCAGCAGGCCCTCGCGGACGCGCTCGCGGAGCAGCGCTCCATCTTCGTGCTGCAGGACCGGCGCACGGGACGGGTCGTCGTCCCGGCCGACCGCGTCGCCTACCTGGAGATCTCCGAAGAGGAACAGCGCAGCGTCGGCTTCGGCTCCCAGTACGCCTGACCACGCCCCACCGCACGGTCGACCACGCGGTTCCGGAGCCTTGGCCCCGGTTCTTGACCTGATTTTTGTTTCAATCCGGCACGACGGGCATATCGATCACCAACCACGGGCCGTCGGCCCACGAAAAAGGAATGGATGATCGACATGCTCACGACGATTCTCTGGTTCATCGTCGTCGGCGCCGTCGTCGGAGCTCTGGCGCGGCTGCTCGTCCCCGGCCGCAACCCCATCGGCGTGGTGCTCACGATCCTCGTCGGGATCGCGGGCGCCGTCGTCGGCGGAGTCATCTCCAACGCACTCGGTGCGGGCACCGTCATCGCCGTCGTGTTCGCGGTGCTGATCGCCGCGATGGGCGTGATGGCGCTCACCTCGATGAACACCCGTGGCGGCGGACGCCGCGGATGGCGACCCCGCCGCCGG
The DNA here is from genome assembly GCA_036564055.1 of Spirillospora sp. GTDB lineage: Bacteria > Actinomycetota > Actinomycetes > Streptosporangiales > Streptosporangiaceae > Spirillospora. Next base: position 19,668 of record DATCLF010000482.1, on the reverse strand, counting down.
ACGTTCTGACCGCGCCGAACCCGGGCCCGACCGGGCGGACGAGCGCCCGGCGACCGGAAGCCCCCGTTCCCCCGGTGCGGGGGCTTTCGCCGGCGGCGCCCACCCGAACGGCGTGTCCGGATGTGGCCGTTCCGTCCGTCCGTTTCATGGCATCGACCCTGTACCGCCTGTACCGCCCTGTACTGCGGGGGTTTCGCCATCCCTGACTGGCGGCGGAAGGAATAGACCAAACCATGGAAGCGTTGGGTACAGAGATCGGCTATTGGTGCATGCAACTAACGGTCGGTACACTGCGTGGCGGAGTGTGACCGCACGCAGCCACAGCAAGTGACTGCTTTCAACCCCTGACTGCGGTCGCCGACAGATTTGAGCAACGGCTGGTCCCTTCCGCGCGAGCGCGCGGCCACAGGAAACGATCGGCGGGCACGCCACACGGTGACGCCCTCCGGCCACGCAGCGCCGCACCGGGAGCCGAGACCCCGCACATTGGAGGCTGAAAGCCCTGACTACCTTTCGTGAACTCGGAGTCGTCCCCGAAATAGCAGACGCCCTCGAAGCAGAGGGCATCGTCGACGCGTTCCCCATCCAGGAGCTCGCCCTGCCGATCGCCTTGGGCGGGCACGACATCATCGGCCAGGCCCGCACGGGCACCGGCAAGACCCTCGCGTTCGGAGCCGCGCTCCTGCAGCGCATCGAACACGGCGGCCGCGCACCCCGCGCGCTCGTCGTCACCCCGACCCGCGAGCTGGCCCTCCAGGTGACGGACGATCTGCTGGTCGCCGGCGGCAAGCTCGGCACCCGCGTCCTCGCGGTGTACGGCGGCCGCGCCTACGAGCCGCAGATCGACGCGCTCCGCGAAGGCGTCGACGTGGTCGTCGGAACACCCGGCCGCCTCCTCGACCTCGTCAAGCAGAAGCACCTCGATCTGTCCGAGATCGGCGTCCTGGTGCTGGACGAGGCCGACCGGATGCTCGACCTCGGCTTCCTGCCGGACGTCGAGCGGATCATCGAGCAGGTCCCGGCGGAGCGGCAGACGATGATGTTCTCGGCGACGATGCCCGGCGAGATCGTCGCGCTGTCGCGCCGCTACCTGACCCGGCCGACCAACGTACGGGCCGAGGCGCACGCCGAGTCGGACGCGACCCCGCAGGTCGTCCAGCACGTGTTCCAGGCCCACCAGATGGACAAGCCGGAGATGCTCGCCCGCCTGCTGCAGGCCGAGGGACGCGGCCTCACGATGATCTTCTGCCAGACCAAGCGGGCCTGCGACCGGGTCGCCGCCGACCTGACCCGACGCGGCTTCGACGCCGCCGCCGTGCACGGCGACCTCGGGCAGAGCCAGCGCGAGCGGGCCCTGCGCGCGTTCCGCAACGGCAAGATCAGCGTCCTGGTCGCCACCGACGTCGCCGCCCGCGGCCTCGACGTCGACGACGTCACCCACGTCGTCAACTACGAGTGCCCCGACAGCGCCGACACCTACGTCCACCGCATCGGCCGCACCGGCCGCGCGGGCAAGAAGGGCGTCGCCGTCACGCTCGTCGACTGGTCCGACCTCCCCCGCTGGAAGCTGATCAACAGCACGCTCGGCCTGCCGTTCGCCGCGCCGGAGGAGACCTACTCCACGTCCCCGCACTTCTTCTCCGCGCTCGGCATCCCCGAGGGCACGAAGGGGACGCTGCCGAAGGACAAGCGGCACGGCCTGGCCGGGCTCGACGCCGAGGAGCTGGAGGACATCGGCGAGACCGGCAGGGTCCGCGGCCGCGGACGCGACCGCGAGCGTCCCCGGCCGCGCCGCCGCAAGCGCAACCGGACCCGGACCCGCGCCGGGAAGCCCGTCGAGGCCGCCGGGGCGGGGGCCGGCGACGGGCACGGCGGCTCGGGCTCCGGCACCGGCGGCGCCGCGGACGGCGACCGGGCGAAGGGCAAGGCCGGCGACAACGTCGTCGACGCCGTCGCCACCGAGCGCAAGCGCAGCCGCACCCGCCGCCGCACCCGCGCCGGGAAGCCCACAGCCGGAACGACCGAGGCGTCACAGAGCGCCTGACATCCTTCTCGGTTGTGCAGTCTCGGTCGCCCCTCGCGGGGTGGCCGAGACTGTTCGCGCTCCCTGGAACCCCGCCGAGACCGGCGGCAAGACGGGTCAGGGACGGCCGTCGCGCAGCTTCAGCGCGACGTCGGGACGGTCGGTGACGAGGACGGCGACGCGCGGGTCGCCGAGGAACCGGCGCATCACCGGCTCGGCGTTGACCGTCCACACCATGGCGGGGATGCCGGCGCGGCCGCACTGGCGCAGGACGCCGACGCGGGCCAGCCGGTGGTTGACCGCGGCCATGTCGGCGCCCGCCTTGCGGATCAGGCGCAGCGGCGCGAAGTCGTGGGCGACGCCCCGCTCCCACAGGTTGCGCCCCACCGACAGCGCGGTCCGCACCCCCGGAAAGGTCCGTTTGATCTGGACGAGGGACAGGACCTCGCGGGTGGTGACGACGAAGCCGGTCCGCCCGAACGCGTCGATCGCGAGCTCCACCGCCTCCAGCTCGGTGCCGCGCTCCTTGAGGTCCAGGTGCCCCTGCGCCCGGCCGCCGATGATCCGCATGGCCTCGCTCGCCAGCGGGACGGGACGCGACGACAGCTCCTGGACCCGGTCGTAGGTGAGGCGTTTCAGGGGCAGCCCGGCGAGATGCGGGTCGTGGTGGACGACGAGCCGCCCGTCCCCCGTCCTGCGTATGTCGATCTCCACGTACTCCGCCCCGGACTCTGCGGCCGCGGACAGCCCGCTCAGGCCGGCTTCGTCGCGGCGGTGTGCGGAGATGGCTGGCTTCGGGCCCACGCTGCCGACGCTACCACCGGTAATTTTTCACGGACCTGCCGTCGTCACCCATTGAGTATGGTGGTCCCCCGTGAGCACGCCCCGGTTCCTGACCCTGCCCCCCGGCGTCCGCCGGACCGACATCGACACCTCCCGCGGCTCGTTCGCGGCCCTGGAGGCCCTTCCGGGATCGGGTGTGCCCGAGCGCCCCCCGGCCCTGCTCGTTCCCGGCCTCACCGGCAGCAAGGAGGACTTCCTCGCGGTCCTGCACTCGCTCGCCGCGTCCGGCCGCCGCGTCGTGGCGATCGACATGCGCGGGCAGTACGAGTCGGTCGGCCCGGACGACCCGTCCGCCTACACGCGCGCGGCGCTCGGCGAGGACGTCTGCGCCCTGCTGGAGACCCTCGGGCCCGACCCCGTACACCTGGTCGCCCATTCGTTCGGCGGCCTGGTCTGCCGTGAGGCCGTGCTCGCCGACCGGGTCCGCCCCGCCTCGTTCACCCTGATGAGCTCGGGCCCGGCCGCCATAGGCGGCGAGAGCGCCGAGAAGGCCAAGGCCCTGCGCGACGCGATTCCCGAGCTCGGCATGGAGACGATCTGGGAGATCGCCCTCGAACCCGACTACGTGGCCTCCGGCGTCGGAGAGGAGATCCTCGCCTTCCTCAAGGCTCGCACGCTCGGCAACTCCGAGACCGGCCTGATGTGCATGGCCAACGAGATCCTTACCGCCCCCGACCGGGTCGACGAGCTCGCCAAGCACTGCGCCGGCACGGGCCTGCGCACCCTCGTCCTCTACGGGGAGGACGACGACGCCTGGGAACCCGCCGTCCAGGCCGCGATGGCCGAGCGCCTCAACGCGTCCAAGGTCGTCATTCCCGGCGCCGCCCACTCCCCCGCCTGGGAGGCCCCCGAAACGACCGCGGCCGCCCTGCGCAACTTCTGGAACGAGGCCGAACACAACCTCCGCTGACCAATCAACGATCGACGGGCAGGGCGGCAGAAGGCGTCAGGGGCCGGTTCGACGGCCCGGCTCGGGGTGCGCGACATCGTCGTCGATGACGTCGAGACTTGTCTTTCGGCTGATCAGGCGGTGTGTCATGCTGGTAGGTGACCGAACCCGGCGGTGCGACGGGACGGACCGTGAGGCCGGCACCGCGGAGGTCCTCCCCCGGAACGCCGCGGGCGCCGACCGCCCGATCCGAGCGTCCGTTAGGGGGCAGCAGATGACGTTCATGCAGATCATCGACTACGAGACCAACCGTCCCGACGAGCTGCAGCCGCTCTTCGACGAGTGGGCGGCGGCGACCGAGGGCAAGCGGACGGTGTCCCGCGACACCCACACCCAGGACAGGGAGAATCCGGCCCACTTCGTGGAGATCGTCGAGTTTCCGTCCTACGAGGCGGCGATGAAGAACAACGATCTTCCGGAGACGCAGCGCATCGCCGCGGAGCTCCAGGCCCGGTGCACGAAGGGGCCGCACTTCCTGAACCTCGACGTCATACGCGACGAGTCGATGTGACGACGTCGGCCGAACCCGCCGCCGGCATCGTCACACCGGTGATCCGGCGGTGAGGTCCTCGATCTCCCGTTCCACCGCGTACGGGGGTGTGTCACCGCTGGCCCCGCGTCCGCGCCGGTCGTAGTTGACCACGGTGAACCGGTCGGCGAGCAGCGCTGCCAGCTCCCGGGTCGCCGGACGGGCGCAGAACATGCCGCCGATCACGACGAGCGCGGGGCCGTGGCCGAGGCGGTCGAAGGCGATGCGGGTCCCGTCCGCCGACGTCACGTGGTTCGTCATGCGCTCTCCCTTCGTCGGCCGTACAGACCGGGGGCCTGACGAGAACTCATCGGTCCGGCGATCACGCCGCGGCGCCTCGACGCTCTGGAGACGGAAGTCCACCGCACGCGGCGCGACCGCGCGCGTGAGGCCGGCAAGGAAACACCGATGGATGCGAGGAGAACCGGATGACCACCGCCCCTTACGGGCCGGCTGATCGCCGCGGCGACCGGACACGACCTGAAGCTCGAACGCGAGTTCAGGGCGCCGATCGAGGACGTGTGGGCGAGCATCACCGAGCCCGAGCGCACGGCCCGCTGGTTCGCTCACTGGACCGGTGAGGGCAAACCGGGCTCCAAGGTCCGGATCAGGCTGACGCAGGAGGACGGCGAACCCGAGTCCGACCTGACGATCATCGCCGGTGAACCGCCGCACCGGCTGGAGGTCGAGACCGTCGACGAGTACGGGCGGTGGCGCCTGGAGGCGCGTCTGGCGGAGTCCGGGGGCGTGACGACGGTGACCTTCCTCCACCACCTCGGCCCGGACACCGACGTGACCACCACGGGGCCGGGGTGGGAGTACTACCTCGACGTCCTCTCCGCCACGATCACGGGTGCGCCGAAACCCGATTTCGGCGACTACTACCCCGCGTTGGCCGAGTACTACAAGGACCTGTCCGCGTCCTGATCCCCTGGCCGTCCCGAAGCCGTCCGGCGCGTTCCGAGCGGGATGTCCTCCCCCTCGCGGGGTCCCCTCCTCATCGCAGCCTCCCATCTCGGGCCGCTCACTCCGGTCGCCATCGTCTGCCACCTGTCACTCCGCCCGTTTTGAGGCGCCGCTCCGAGGTGCCATCGCCTCCGGTGAGGCGGCGCGGCCGGGGGGGTGGCGTCGCGCTCGCGAGACAGTAATGACACACTTACATGGGTTTGTCTCATGGAGGTGTCGATGCCCGCGACCGTCCAACCCCCCGAGAGCGTCACCTGGCGCGTCCACCTCGACCGGACGATGTGGGTCGGCGGTGTGCGCAGCCTCATGCTGCAGGCGCTCCACCCGAAGGCCATGTGGGGCGTCTGGCAGAACTCGACGTTCCGCGAGGACCCCTTCGGGCGCCTGCAGCGGACCTCCGACTTCGTCGGCGTCGGAACGTTCGGCAGCCCGGAGGAGGCCGAGAAGGCCGCCTACCGGGTCCGGGAGATCCACCGGAGCCTGCGCTTCGTCAACCACGACACCGGCAAGAAGGAGCGGATCGACCAGCCCGAGCTGCTGCTGTGGGTGCACTGCGCCGAGGTCTACTCGTACCTCCAGGTCGCCCGGCGGGCCGGGCTTCCGCTCACCGGCGCCATGGCCGACCGGTACCTGGACGAGCAGCGCAGGTCGGCCGAGCTCGTCGGGCTGCACGCCGAGGACGTCCCCGGCAGCGTCGCCGAGATGGAGGCCTACTTCGCCGAGGTCCGGCCCCAGCTGAGGGTCACCCCGGAGGCGGCCGAGACCATCCGGTTCCTGATGTGGCCGACGCTGCCGGAAAATCTGCGGTTCCTCGCGCCCGGCAAGGTCGGCTACTTCCCGTTCGGCGCCCTGTGCTATTACACGCTGCCCGACTGGGCCCGCGCGATGTACAGAGCGCTTCCGGAGGTGCCGCAGCCGGCGGTGACGGCGGCGTTGAAAGCGTTCCGGCTGGCGATGAACACGGTGCCGGAGCGGCTGCACGACTACGCCTTCGCCAAACCGACCCGGGACATGCTGGAGCGGTGCCGGCAGCGCCTCGCCGCCGAGGGCTACGACCTGAGCAGGGGCCTGTTCGGCCTTCGCGACCCGCGCCGCTGGCCGAAACGCAGGGCGCTCACCGGGGTCTGAGCGGGACTCAGGCGTCGACGGGGTCCTCGTCCGCGGGCAGGGCGGCCCAGGGCTCCTTGCGGGGCGCGGCGTCCCGTCCCTCCGGGCAGTGGCGGGCGAAGTCGCACCACGAGCACTGGGCGCCCGGACGCGGCGGGAACAGCTCGTCGTGCGGTGCGTGGTCCACGGTGACCGGCTCGCCCTCCCCCGGACGCGGCTTCGGGACGCGGGCGCGGTCCCCGCCATCTCCCGCGCGGGCCCGGTAGCCCTCGTCGGCCGCGGCGGCCTCGGCGGCGATCGCCTCGGCGCGGCGCAGGTGCCGCGCCAGGGACTCCTCCGTGTGGTCCCATGCGGCGACCCGCCCGGACGGCACGTGGTGCAGCTCGACGCGGCGGCAGGGACGCCGCAGCACGCGGGACGCGGCGACCGCGTAGAGGGCGAGCGCGAGAGAGCCTCGGGCGTCGTCGGGGCCGGGGACGTGGCGTCCGGTCTTGTAGTCGACCACGGCGAGCTCGTCGCCGCGCGCGTCGAGGCGGTCGATGCGGCCCGACACGGCGATCCGGTCGGTACGGGTCGCGACCGTGCGCTCGACGCCGACCGGCTCGTCGGACGGGTCGAGCCCCGCGACGTAGCGTTCGGTCATCGCGCGGGCCCGGTCGCGCCACCGCGCGGACTGCGCCTCGTCGCGAAACCCGTCCGTCAGCCAGCCGCGCACGACCAGGCGGCCGGCGGCCTCGGGCGTGCGTTCGGCGACGGGCAGCCGCCACCAGCCCGCCAGGGCGTTGTGGATGCTCGTCCCGACGCTGTTGTGCGCCCACGGCGGCCCCTTGGGCGGCATCGGACGGTCGAGGTAGGTCATCCGGTAGCGCCGCGGGCAGTCCAGCCAGGCGTTCAGCCTGGACGGCGTGCACGTGTACAGCCGCCGGGGCATGCCCTCGAACCCGAGTTGCTCGGCCTTCAACGACGCCGTCAGTCCTCGCCCTGGGCGAGCTCGCTCCAGGTCTCCCAGCGGGAGTCCTCGTCGCCGACCGTCGTCTCCTCGCCCTGGCCCGGCAGGATCTTCAGGTCCTTCGGCAGGGGCGTCAGCAGGGCGCCGATCGAGTTCAGCTGCTTGCGCAGGTCCTCGTAGACGCCGCCGATGGAGCCGGGACGACCCCGGTGCAGCGTGTCGCCGGAGAACAGGACGCCGAGCTGCTCGCTGATCACGCACACGCTGCCGGGGGTGTGGCCCGGGGTGTGCACGACCTCGAGCTGGACGCCGGCGATCTCGAAGACGCCGCCGTCCTCCAGCCAGATGTCGGGTTCGAGGGAGCGCAGCGCCTTGGCGTCCTCCTCGTCCTCCTCGTCACGGGCGAGGCGGCCGAAGTAGTCGCGCCACAGCAGGCGGTCGGCGCGGTGCAGCGCGATCGGGGCCCAGTTCTCCTCGTCCTCCTCGCCCGCCGCCGCGACCTCCAGCACCGCGTTGAGGTGGTGCTCGTTGCCGTCGGTCAGCAGAACGGCCATGACCTCGCGGTCACCGACCTCCTTGAGGATGGCGTCGGCGTCGTACGCCGGATCGATCACGATGACCTCATCGTCGTCGCCGACGATGTAGGTGTTGTTCTCGACGTCGTAGTCGGTGTCGTCGAGGGTGAGCTTCCCCGACGTCACCACCTGTTCGATGCGCGCGTCCACCCTCCGAACCCTACCGTGCCCCGCGTCGCGTTTCGGGCACTCGGACACCGCCGGACGCCCCGGCGAGCAACGCGTCGAAGGCGGCCGGGTCGGTGGTCTCGGCGCCGAGGCGGTCACCGGTCAGCGCCCCGTGGTCGTCGCTGGAGCCCGTCACGACCAGCCCCAGGGCGGCGGCGAGGTCGCGCAGGCGGGCGCGGTCCTCCGCCGCGTGGTCGGGGTGGTCGGCCTCGATCCCGGCGAGCCCCGCGTCCGCGAGCCGCCCCACAAGCTCGTCGGACAGGACGTGTCCTCTCCGGCGGGCGCGCGGATGCGCCAGCACGCACACGCCCCCGGCGGCGCGGACGAGCCCGATCGCCCGTTCGGGAGCGGGCGCGTACCGCCGGACGTAGGCCCGGCCGCCCTCCGCGATCCACCGCTTCGTGAACGCCTCGTCGACGTCGGCGACCGCGCCCGCCTCGACCATGGCGCGGGCGATGTGGGGTCGTCCGACCGCCTCTCCCCCGGCCAGCGCGCGGACCTCGTCCCAGGTGACGTCCACGCCCAGCTCCCGGAGCCGGTCGACCATGGCCCGCGCGCGGATCACCCGGTCGTCGCGGATGCGGGCGAGCTCGGCGGCCAGCTCCGGTTCGGCCGGGTCGAACAGGTAGCCGAGGAGGTGGAGGCTGCGGCCGCCGTCCTCGCACGACAGCTCGATGCCGGGGACGAGCGTCAAGCCGTCCGGCAACGCCTCGGTGGCCTCGTCCCAGCCGGCGACGGTGTCGTGGTCGGTCAGCGCCACGACGTCCAGGCCGCGCGCCCGCGCCCGCCGGACGACCTCGGCGGGCGGCCGGGTGCCGTCGGAGGCGTCGCTGTGGCAGTGCAGATCGATCCGCATGCGCCCCATTCTTCCCGGCGCCCGGTTCCGGGCCGGGGGTTCACTCGTCGAGCCGCGGACTGTGGGCGCCGTAGGGAAGGTCGAGTTCCATGCCGGGTTCGCGCAGGTCGAGCAGTGTGGTGGGCTCGAGCATGAGGACCCCGGCGTCCGCCGGCCACAGCACCGCCCAGAGCCAGTCGCCCATCGCCTCGCCCACGAATGACGCGCGGTCGGCCCTGCCGTCGACCGCCCACATCGGCACGGTGTGGATGCCGGTCGCGGCCGGACCGCCGACGTCGAGCTTCACGTGCGGGGGGCTGCCGTCGAACTTCTCCCCGGGATCGGCGCCGTCGAGGCCCGCGAAGTGGGCGCCGAGACCGATGCCGGGCTCCTCGGCGACGAGGACCAGGTCGGCGGGGCCGCTGACCAGCCCCGGCCCGGACAGGGCCACCGCCGTGGCCCGCGCGCCGCTGCGGTCGTCCCCGACCGTGGCGAACCCCGTGACGAGCCAGCCCTGCGGAAGGGGCCAGGGCGTCCAGACGGGGACCCGTGCGTCGCGCACCACGGCGGCCAGCCCGTCCGGGCCGGGTCGCTTGGACGGCTGTCTCGGCAGGACGGCACCGTGCACGCCGCAGGTCCAGTCGCTCGACCACAGGCCCGGCGGGTTCACCGGGCGGGCGCATCGCGGGCATGTCGGCTCCGCCCTCATGGCTCCCCACACTGCGCGGCCGTGTACGGCTCGTCAAGGGCGGAGGGCGCGCCGCAGGGCAAAGGGGGAACAAAATGGCGTATGCGCGTGCGTTGTGTCGGCGGAATCGTCCGGGACGAGGAGGGGCGGCTGCTCATGGTGCGGCGGGCGCGTCCGCCGGGCGAGGGACTGTGGTCGATCCCGGGCGGGCGGGTCGAGCCGGGCGAGGACGACCCGGCCGCGGTCGCGCGGGAGCTGAAAGAGGAGACGGGGCTCGACGTCCGCGTCGGCGTGCTCGCGGGAACGGTGGACCGCCCGGGCCCGGGCGGCGTCACCTACGAGATCCACGACTATGCCGCGACGGTGACGGGAGGCGTGCTCCAGGCGGGCGACGACGTGTCCGAGGTGCGGTGGGTGTCCCCGGACGCGCTGCGGGACCTTCCTCTCGTCCCCGGCCTGCTCGACGCGCTCACCCGGTGGCGGCAGCTCTGAGACCCCTCTGAGCCCCCGCTATGACACGGGGGCGGGGCTGGTGTCCTCGTTCTTCGGGGCGTCGTCGGCGTCGGCGGGGTCGGGGCTGACGGTCTGGATGCGCAGCCGCCGCGCCAGCAGTACGACCACCACCGCGTAGAGGGTGATCGAGACGAGGTCGGCGGCGACGATCTGCCAGGGCACCGCACCCTGCTCGATGTCGAGCTGCCCGACGGCGGCCGAGAACATGAACGCCACCAGGTTGTTGAACACGTGGAGGGCGATGGCGGCCTCGAGTCCGCCCGTCCGCACCGTCATCCAGCCCATGACCACGGCGAAGCCGAAGATGTCGAGCATGCCCCAGCCGGTGTAGCCGTGACCGCCGGTGAACAGCACCGAGGCGATGAGGATGCCGGGCCAGGGCGTCCGGAGCACGACGCTGAGCGCCCGTGCCGCCTTCCTCCTGCTGTTCTCCAGCGTGCACGCGCCCACCGCCTGCTGGATCCAGCCGCGGAAGATGTACTCCTCGGACGCCGACTGGAACGGCACCAGCAGCAGGATGATGACGGCGGGGAGGAGGAAGTCCCCCCAGCCGACCCAGTGCTCGTCTCCGCCGGACGGGTCGTCGATGGTCGTTTCGGCGAGGAGCGACATCCCGAACCCCACGGCGCAGAACAGCACCGCAAGGCCGCAGCAGATCAGCAGCCATCTCCACCGAAGGCGTCCCGTGACCGACGACAGCGTGCCGGGCCGCCGCCGCTGCACCGACCACGCCGCGAGCAGCGCCACGGGCAGGAATATCGCGATCATGATGAGGCTGAGCGCCAGGTCGGCGACGTCGTTGCCGATGAGGGCGGTCTCGTCGTCCGCCGGGGGCTCGGGCAGCTCACCCGTGGCGGCGAGGAAGGTGATCTGCGCGATCAGCATCAGGCCGACCAGCAGGCCGACGCCGACGGCGACGATCATCACGGTGCCGACCAGGGGATGCCACCAGCGGTGCAGCCTCGTGCGCGCCAGGCGGTGGAACGGAGTCCCGGGCGGGGCCTCCACGAGCCACGGCGTCTTCGCCGGCGGCGTCCCGTACGGATACGGGTGGGGACCCGGCCTGTGGGGAGCCTGGCCGTAAAGGCCCTGACCGTGGGGAGCCGGGCCGTAAGGAGCCTGAACGGGCGCGCCCTGCGCGAACGCGCCCGTCGTGTACGGAGTCGGCGCGTACGGGGCCGGCGGGTACGGGGCCGGCGGGTACGGGCCCGCCGCGTAGGGGTCGTGCTGAAGGGCGCCCCTACCGCCGTGATCGGCCGCTGAAGGCCCTTGGACGTGGGGCCGGTGCCCGTGAGGGCTCCGGCCGTGGGGGGCTTCCGCGTCGGACGTCGATGCCTGCTCGGATTCCGACGGCGCCGGCTCGGGCTCGGGCGGCCGCTCGGCGGCCATGGCCGGGTCCGGCGGGGCCCAGCCGTCGGATTCCCCTGAATTCGCCACGTTCCGCCCTCCTGGAAGCCGTCGTCATCGTTGACGAATCGTAGGGCGGGTCAGGTTCCCGGCGGTTCGAAACGCCTGGTGCGGGTCAGGCCCGCGGCACGGCCCTTGGCGGCGACGACCAGCGCCATGTTCCGCGACGCCTCGTCGATGATCTCGTCGCCGAGGGTGGCGGCTCCGCGTCCCTCGACGGTGACGTAGTGCTCGTAGGCGTCCAGGATCAGCTCGGCGCGGTCGTAGTCCTCCTGGGTCGGGGAGAACACCGCGTTCCCCGCCTCGATCTGCGACGGGTGCAGCACCCACTTCCCGTCGAACCCGAGCGCCGCCGACCGCCGCGCGACCCGCGTGAACGCCTCCACGTCGCGGACGTTGAAGTACGGCCCGTCGATGGCCTGGAGGTCGTGGGCGCGGGCGGCGACCAGAATCCGCATCAGGATGTGGTGGTAGGCGTCGCCCTCGGTGTACCCGGGCGGCTGCTCCCCGACGACGAGGGTCTTCATGTTGAGCGACGCCATGAGGTCGCCGGGGCCGAGGACGAGCGTCTCCAGCCGGGGCGACGAAGCGGCGATCGCGTCGACGTTGGTGAGCCCCCGCGCGTCCTCGATCTGCGCCTCGATGCCGATGCGGCCCACCGGCAGGCCGACGGCGCGTTCGATCTGGGTGAGGAGCAGGTCGAGCCACTGGACGTGGGAGGCGTCACGGACCTTGGGCAGCATGACCGCGTCGAGGTTGGCGCCCGCGCCCTCCACGACCTCGATGACGTCCCGGTAGGCCCACTGCGTGCCGACGTCGTTGACGCGCACGACCCGGATCTTGCCGGACCAGTCCCCCTCGTTGAGCGCGGCGACGACGGTCCGGCGGGCCTCCTCCTTGGCGGACGGCGCGACGGCGTCCTCCAGGTCGAGGAAGACCTCGTCGGCCGGGAGCCCCTGCGCCTTCTCGATGAAGCGGGGGTTGCTGCCGGGGACCGCGAGGGTGGTACGTCGGGCGCGCATGGCCCGGATGCTATCCGGCGCCTGTGAGACCCTTTGGACATGGGTGAGCTGAACCTGGCGCTCGTCGAGGAGGCGGCCAAGAAGTCGGGCGTGATGTGGCTGGACCTGCCCGGCCTGCGGCAGCCGAGGGCCGCCTGGCACGTGTGGCACGACGGTTCCGCCTACGTGCTGACGGGCGGGGAGGGCGAGCAGCCCCTGCCGGGCCTTCCGGAGTCCTCGCAGGTCACGGTGATTCTGCGGAGCAAGGACAAGGGCGGCAGGCTCGTGTCGTTCATCGCCGACGTCGAACCGGTCGAGCCCGGCACCGAGCTCTGGGACACCGTGGCGCCGCTGCTGGCCAAGGACCGCCTGAACTCGACGTCCTACGCCGACCAGGTGGACCGGTGGGCCACCGAGTCGTGGATCGTCCGGCTCACCCCCGCGCTGCCGGTCAACGGGACCGACGACGACTATTCCAGTGTCCGGCCCGTCCCGAGCCCCGCGACGACCGCGGGCGCCCCGCCCCGCCTGGTCGGCGGCAGACGCCGCGGCGCCGACCGATAGCCGTCACATCGGCAGCTTGCGCCCCTCCGCAACGGCGCGGAGCTTGTCGGGATTGGCGATCAGGTGGACGGCCCGCACCCGTCCCGTCTCGTCGGGATCGACGGCCACGGCGCTGATCGGGCCCTGGGGACCGTCCACGACGAGGGCCGGTTCGCCGTTGAGGTCGACGCGCCGGATCCGCATGTCCTCCGGGTCGACGCCCTCGTAGGGACGGCCGACGACCCCGGCGAGCCAGCGGGCGACCTTGCCGGCGCCGTGAACGAGCCGCCGCGCCGCCCGGACCTTGCCGCCGCCGTCGGTCCACAGCGCGACGTCGGGAGCGAGGACCTCCATCAGCCGGTTGACGTCGCCGCCGAGGACCGCGTCGAGGAACCGCTCGGTGGCCGCGCGGCGCTCCGCCCCGCCCGCCGCGAACCGGGGACGCCGCGCCTGGACGTGCTTGCGGGCGCGGGTGCCGAGCTGCCGCACCGACGTCTCGGACCGGTCGAGCGCCTCGGCGATCTCCGAGTACGGGTAGCCGAACACCTCCTTCAGGACGAACACGGCGCGTTCCAGCGGGCTCAGCGTCTCCAGCACGACGAGCATCGCCAGCGACACCGACTCGGAGCGCTCGACGTCCTCGGCGACGTCCGGGGAGGTCAGCATCGGCTCGGGGAGCCACGGCCCGACGTAGGTCTCCCGTTTCGTCCGCACCGACCGCAGCCGGTCGAGCGCGACGTTCGTCGCGATCCGGACCAGGTACGCCTTCGGATCGGCGACGCCGGACCGGTCCGCCGCCGACCAGCGCAGCCACGTGTCCTGCACCACGTCCTCCGCGTCGGCGGCCGTGCCCAGCATCCGGTACGCCACCGCGAACAGCAGGTCGCGGTGTTCCTCGAAGGCGTCCCCCATCACACACCCTTCCGTTCGCCTCATCCGGAACCGCTTCGTCCGGAACCGCCTGGAACCGTCTCCCCTCCAAGGACGTGATCCGGCGCCGGGGACGTGACATTCTCCGCTCCCCGCACGCCTCTCGTATCACGGGCGAGTTCGGATCAGGCCGGAGATCACGGGTAGTGTCCTGCGCATGAGCGGAGCTCCGTCACGGGTGTTCATCGCCCGGCTCGCGGGCGTCGCGGTGTTCGACCCGGCCGGTGACCAGGTCGGCAGGGTCCGCGACGTCGTGGTGGCGCTGCGGCTGGCGCCGCGGCCTCCGCGTGTGCTGGGCCTGGTCGTCGAGGTCGCGTCGCGGCGGACGGTGTTCCTGCCGATCACGCGGGTCACCGTCATCGAGGCGGACGCGATCGTTTTCGACGGGCGGCTCAACGTCCGGCGGTTCAGCAAACGCGAGTCGGAGACGCTCGTCATCGCCGAACTGCTGGACCGCACGGTCCGGTTCCGCGAGACCGGGGAGTCGGTCTCGGTCGTCGACGTGGCGATGGAGCCGACCCGGACGAGGGACTGGCTGATCAGCAAGGTGGCGGTGATCCGCCGCAGGGGCCGGGGGCTGCGCAAACGCGGCGAGACGTTCGTCGTGGACTGGGACGCCGTGGAGGGGTTCTCCGCCGTCGAGTACGGGCAGGGCGCCGCCGGGCTGATCGCCGCGTTCGAGGGGATGAAGCCCGCCGACCTGGCCAACCTCGTGCACGAGCTGCCCGGCAAGCGGCGCGCGGAGGTCGCCGTCGCCCTCGACGACGAACGGCTGGCGGACGTCCTGGAGGAGCTGCCGGAGGACGACCAGGTGGAGATTCTCGGCCAGCTCGGCGTGCACCGCGCCGCGCGCGTCCTGGAGGCCATGGGCCCCGACGACGCCGCCGACCTGCTCGGCGGGCTGCCGACCGAGCAGCGCGAGCAGCTCCTGACGCTGATGGAGCCGCAGGGCGCGGCGCCGGTGCGCAGGCTGCTGACCTACGAGGACCGTTCGGCCGGCGGCCTGATGACCACCGACCCGGTGATCGTCGCACCGGACGCGACGGTCGCCGAGGCGCTCGCACTGATCCGGCGTCCCGACCTGAATCCGGCGCTGGCCGCGCAGGTGTACGTGTGCCGGCCGCCGACCGCGACGCCGACCGGGAAGTATCTCGGAACGGTCCACTTCCAGAAGCTGCTGCGGGAGCCGCCGCCGACCCTCGTCGCCGGGATCGTGGACACCGACCTGGATCCGCTGCGGCCCACGATGTCGCTGGAGGAGGTCGCGATGTTCCTCGCGACCTACAATCTCGTCGCCGGTGCCGTCGTGGACGAGAACGGCCACCTGCTCGGGTCGGTGACCATCGACGACGTCCTCGACCACCTGCTGCCCCTGGACTGGCGGGAGACGCAGATGGACGCGCACGCGGAGGGATCCGCGGATCCCGAGGAAGAGGCCCTCCGGGGGAAGATGTGATGACGACACGCCAGATGACCACGCGCCTGGACCAGCCGAGGGAGATCCGCCGGACGTTCGTGCCGCGCGTCCACTACGACCCCGAGTCGTTCGGGCGGCTGTCGGAGCGGATCGCGCGTTTCCTGGGAACGGCCCGCTTCCTCGTCTACCTGACCGTGTTCATCACGGTGTGGGTGGTGTGGAACTGTTCCGCGCCGCCGTCGCTGCGGTGGGACCCCTACCCGTTCATCTTCCTGACGCTGCTGCTGTCGATCCAGGCGTCCTACGCGGCGCCGCTGATCCTGCTCGCGCAGAACCGGCAGGACGACCGCGACCGCGTCCAGTACGAACAGGACCGGGCGAAGACCGAACGCAGCATCGCCGACACCGAGTACCTGACCCGGGAGATCGCCGGGCTGCGGGTGGCGCTGAACGAGGTCGTCACCCGCGACTTCCTCCGCTCGGAGCTCCAGCAGATCATGCGGGAGCTGGAAGCGAAGGACAACACCGCCGCCTAGGCGAGCCTTTCCAGGATGCGCTGAAGATCGCGGAGGTCCTCCTCGTCCAGCCGGCTCAGGATGTACTCGCGCACCCCCTGCCCGTAGGTGGGCGCGGCGTCGGCGAGCAGGGCGCGTCCGGCGTCGGTGAGGACGGCGTACAGGCCCCGGGCGTCGCTCGGGCAGGTCTGCCGGGCGACGAGGCCGTCGCGTTCCAGCCGGTCGACGAGCCGGGTCAGTCCGCTGCGCGACAACAGGACGCGGTCGGCGAGGTCGTTCATCCGGAGGCGCCCGCCGGGCGCCTCCCCGAGGTGCGTGAGCACCTCGTAGGAGCCGAGCGCGAGGTCGTGGTGGGTCAGCAGGTCGGCCTGGAGGCGGCGGGAGATCAGCGCCTGGACGCGCAGCATGGTGCGCCAGACGGCCAGCTCGGAGGCTGGGACGGTGCAAGTCACGGCCCCGATGGTACGGCCGGGCACGACGACGACGCCCACCCGGTGCCCGTGCGCTGCTCCCGGTTCGTACCATGGACGCATGGCCTCTCAGCTGACGACCGAGCAGGTGACCGCGGCGCTCTCGACGGTGCAGGACCCCGAGATCCGCAAGCCGATCACCGAGCTCGACATGGTCAAGGACGTCGACATCGCCCCGGACGGCTCCGTCCGCGTCGGTGTCCTGCTGACCGTGGCCGGATGTCCGTTGAAGGACACCATCACCAAGAACGTCACGGAGGCCGTCTCCAAGCTCGACGGGGTCACTTCGGTGAAGGTCGACCTCGGCGTCATGAGCGACGAGCAGCGCAAGGCCCTGCAGACGAAGTTGCGCGGCGGCGAACCGCTGAAGGAGATCCCGTTCGCCAAGCCGGGCTCGCTGACCAAGGTGTACGCGGTCGCGAGCGGGAAGGGCGGCGTCGGCAAGTCGTCGGTGACGGTGAACCTGGCCGCCGCGCTGGCGGCGCAGGGCCGCAAGGTCGGCGTCGTCGACGCCGACATCTACGGGCACTCGGTGCCGCGCATGCTCGGCGTCGACGCCCCGCCCACCAAGGTCCAGGACATGATCATGCCTCCGTCCTCGCAGGGCGTGAAGGTCATCTCGGTGGGCATGTTCACCGCCGGCAACCAGCCGGTCGTGTGGCGCGGCCCGATGCTGCACCGCGCGCTCCAGCAGTTCCTCGCGGACGTCTACTGGGGCGACCTCGACATCCTGCTGATGGACCTGCCGCCCGGCACCGGCGACATCGCGATCTCCGTCGCGCAGCTCCTGCCGTCCGCGGAGATCCTGGTCGTCACCACCCCGCAGCAGGCGGCGGCCGAGGTCGCCGAACGCGCGGGCGCGATCGCCGCGCAGACCCACCAGCAGGTCGTCGGCGTGATCGAGAACATGTCCTACCTGGCGTGCCCGCACTGCGGCGAGCGCCAGTACATCTTCGGCGAGGGCGGCGGTCAGACGGTCGCGGACGCCCTCACCAGGACGCTCGGCACCCGCGTGCCGCTTCTCGGCCAGGTCCAGATCGACCCCCGCCTCCGCGAGGGCGGCGACCAGGGCACCCCCCTGGTCCTCTCCGACCCGGACTCGGCGGCCGCGAAGGAACTGCGCACCATAGCCGAGACCCTGGGCACCCGCTCCCGAGGCCTGGCCGGCATGCCCCTCGGCATCTCCCCGAAGCGCTGACCGAAGAAGCCCGCACGCCCCAGGGGAGCGACCTCCTGGGGCTTCCTGCGCACGCAGCCGAACGGTCTTCTCAAACCACCTCGCGATCTGCAACGCCGGACGGAACCGGCCCATGAGCCGGCGACCGCCGCCAGCGCACACGCTCTGATCGCCCCGGCTCCGAAGAGCAAGCGCAGAACCCACGGTGCACGACGGGTGGCACCGCGAACAGCACCCGACCGGGCCACCCCTGTCCGATGAGCCGAGGACGGACTTGGGAGAGTCGCATTCCCCTCCTTGGACAAGACCTCGGCCCGGCCCGCGGTTCGGGCGGCCGCAGGGCGCCCAGCGCCCGAGGCCGTCCGAACCGCCCGCGCGGGAGGCTGTTTCACCCGAGGCGCTCTAACGCGTCGGCTGAAACAGCCTCCCGCGCGCAACGGGGGGTTCCAGGGGGTCGTCCCCCCTGGACTACGTAGCCTCCGGGTCGAACGGCGGCTTCTCGCCGTAGTTCAGGGGGTCGGCGGTGGCGTAGGAGGGTTCGTCGTCGAAGATGCCGCTCTTGGACGTGGTGTAGGTGTCGTCGTCTTCGAAGAGGTGCTTGCGGACGAACGTCTTCGGGTTGAGGTCGTTGATGTCGAAGTCTTTGAACTCGGGGCCGAGGCCTTCCTGCAGGTCCGCTTTGGCGCTGTTGGCCATCTGGCGGAACTGGCGCAGCGCACGGCCGGCCTGTCCGGCGACCTGTGGCAGTTTGTCTCCGAAGATGACAAGGGCGAGGACGGCGAGGACCGCCATCTCACCGGCTCCCACGTCGAACAACCCGTCCTCCATGCGGCAAGGGGGCCGGCCCTGTGGCGGGCCGGCCCCCCTAGCGTATCCCGAGCTCGGACGAACCGGTTCCCCGTGCCGGGGCGGGCCCGTCAGTCGGACCCGAGGGTGACCTCGACGGTGGTTTCGCGGCCGTCGCGCTGGTAGGTGACCCTGATGCGGTCGCCGGGGGCGCGGCTGCGGATCTGCGCGATGAGGTCGGTGGCGTCCTCGATGGGCTTGTCGTCGATGCGGGTGATGATGTCGCCGGGCTTGATGCCGGCCTTGTCGGCGGGACCGCCCTTGGTGACGGGGTCCTGCCCGTTGACGGGCTCGTCCATGATCCGGGCGCCGCCCTCCTGGTAGCGGGGGTCGGGCAGCACGCCGAGCTTGGCCTGGCGGACGGTGCCGGAGCGGATGATCTCCTCGGCGACCCGCTTGCCCTGGTTGATCGGGATGGCGAAGCCGAGGCCGATGTTGCCGCTGGGCTGTTCGCCGAGGCCCCGCCCGCCGCCGAGCGTCGCGATGGCGGTGTTGATGCCGATGACGCGGCCCTTGGCGTCGACGAGCGGCCCGCCCGAGTTGCCCGGGTTGATCGCCGCGTCGGTCTGGATGGCGTTGAGGTAGGCGGATTCGCCGCCGGAGCCGCGGGTGGGCACCGCGCGGTTCAGCGAGCTGACGATGCCGGTCGTGACCGAGCCCTGCAGGCCGAGCGGCGAGCCGATCGCGATCACCGGGTCGCCGACGGCGATCTTGCTGGAGTCGCCGACGGCCACCGCGGGCAGGGAGTGCTCGCCCTGCGGCTGGAGGACGGCGACGTCCGAGCTGGGGTCGGCGCCCTTGACGGTGGCGGGGAGCTTCTTCTTGTCGTTGAAGACGATCTCGATGGAGTTGCCGTCCGCCCCGTCGATGACGTGGTTGTTGGTGATGATGTAGCCGCCGTTGACGATGAAGCCGGTGCCGCCGACCTCGCCCTGGGCGGACTCGACGCGGATCATCACGACGCTCGGGAGGACGCGCTGCGCGACGCCGGCGACGGAGTCCGGCGGCCGGGCCTGCGCTTCGGAGCCGCTGGCGCCGGTGCCGCCGCCGAGGCTGATCGATTCGCTGTCGTCGCCGTCGGCGGCGACGACGCCGATGCCGGCGCCGAGCGCACCGGCCACCAGCGCGATGATCACCGCGACGACGGCGAGGAGGCCGAGGCCGGGGCCGCCGCGGGAGGACGACGGCGGCGGGGGGACGGGCGCCCAGTTCGGACC
>DATCLF010000481.1:0-3875 GCA_036564055.1 Spirillospora sp. | reverse complement strand
CGCGAACCGTCCGCCGAGAGCGCCTCGGCCGCGCACGGCGAGGACGGCGACGTGCGCGGCGACGAAGGCGACCACGGCGGCGGCGCCCGAGACGGCGAGGAGGGGAAGGCCGCCGCAGACGCCGCCGAGAACGGCGGCGATCCCCGCGTTCACCGCCGCCAGCCGCGTCACCGGCCACCAGCGCGGAGGCTGGGCGAGCCGCAGCAGCGCGACGGCGAAGTGCTCGGACCAGGTGACGATCGCGTTCGTCACCGCGCCGAGAAGGAACAGATGGACCAGCAGCCAGCGGGACGCGGTCAGCCCGTGGGCGGCGAGCCCGTCGTGGGCGAGGGCGGCGACGGCGGTCAGCGCCAGCCAGGCGAGCACGACCCCGTTGGCGATCGCGTGCCGGGTCGCGCGCGGCGGGCGCCGCGCGGGCGGCTCGGCGCCGGCGGCCCGGGGCGGGGTGTCGAGGGCGGTCATGACGGTTCCTTTCGCGGCAGGCGCGTCGCGGCCGCCGCGCAGGCGCCGAACAGCACGAGCGACGCCTCGCCGAGCACGCCCCCGGCCGTCCGTGCGGCACCGGACGCGCCGAGATCCCCGGCGACGCGGACGGCGAGGGCGACGTGCAGGAGGACCAGCGGCGCGTACAGGACGGGGTGGTACGGCAGCCGGACGCGCAGGACCGCCGGGAGGATCACCGGGGCGTGCCCGAAGACCATCGAGATGACGAAGCCGAGGAACACCGCGTGCAGGGCGGCGTCGGTCATCCCGCTCGTGTCGGGGCGGCCGGCGGCGAGCCAGATCGTCCCGGCGGCGGCGAGCCAGGCGTAGCCGGTGAGCAGGCAGGCGGCGGTGTAGCGGGGCAGGCCCGTCCCGCGGACCGTGCGGCGCGCGACGTCGTGGACGGCGAGCCACCCGGCGAGCGCGGCCATGCCGAGCCCGGTGAGCCGCCATCCGGCGTCCGGCCGGGCCGTGGACGCGGCGGCGCCCGCGCCGACGAGGGCGGCCGTGGCGAGCAGGCCGCCGGTCGCGCGGCGGTGCAGGAACGCGACGCGGGCGAGTTCGAGGCGCTCCCCCGCGATCGTGAGGATCAGGAACGCGGCGAGCCACGGGACGATCTGCGAGGCCGACCGTCCGGACAGCCACAGCAGCGCGCCCCCGTACCAGGCGACCGCACCGGACGTCTGGACGACGAGGTCGCTTCCCCTGCGCCGGCCGAAGACCGCGACGTAGATCGCGATGAGCCAGCCGCCCGCGACGGTGAGCAGGAGCTTTCCGGCGAGCGTGAGGCCGGCGGCGGTGGTGACGGCGCCGAGCCCGGCCAGGACGGGGGCGGCGTAGCCCCAGGGACGCCCGAGAGCGACGGCGCGTTCGAGGGAGATGAGCGTGCCGAGGAACCCCAACGTCATCAGCGCGCCGTGATGCTGAGCGAACGAGGCGCGCGGCAGCGGGACGTCGAGGCCGAGGAGACCGAGGGCACCCCAGAGGCCCGCGAGAAGGGCCAGCAGCGCGCCGGCGAGCAGCGGAAGCCGATGCGCCGCGACCCGGGGGCGTCCCCGCGTCTCCAGTTTCTCCATACCGCTACTATAAATACAACCTATCTTGTGAAAACCGTCCGGTCCGAGGAGTGCGCATGACCACATCGCCCGAGAGCACGCAGCGGGAAGACCGACAGGAGAACCGGCAGAAGACGCTGCAGGCGATCCTCGACCACCACGGGCGACTCGGTCGGACGATGGCCGACCACGTCCTGACGATCACGCGGGCGGTCGACCAGCTCACCCCGCCCCACGAGCGGCGCGACCGGCTCGTCGCGTTCTGCGAGCAGGAGGTCGTCCCGCACGCCGACGCCGAGGAGAAGACCCTCTACCGGGCGGCCGAGGACCTGCCCGGCGCGGGCCCGCTGCTGCGCGCGATGCGGCGGGAGCACGTTTCGATCACAGAGCGCGTCGCCGAGCTGGAGGCGGCACGGACGCCGGGCGAGACGGTCGCCGCCGCGTCGGCCCTCAACGCCCTGTTCCAGTCACACCTGGAGAAGGAGAACGACCTGCTGCTGCCCGCGCTCACCGAGGGCGGCGTCGACCTCGCGGCGCTGCTCGCGGGCATGCACGAGATCCTCGGCGACGCCGAGAAGGCGCACTCCCCGACGGGCACGGACACCGGACATCACTGCACATGCGGCGGACACGACGACCCCGGCACGCCCGGCGCGACCGCGGAGGTCGTCGACGGGGAACTGGACGTGCGGGCCCTCGTCCCCGCGCAGCGCCACCAGCAGATCTTCGCCGCGTTCGATGCGCTCGCCCCCGGAACGAGCTTCGTCCTGGTCAACGACCACGACCCGAAGCCGCTGTACTACCAGTTCGCCGCCGAGCACCCCGGCGAGTTCACCTGGGACTACGAGGAGACCGGCCCGGAGGTGTGGCGCGTCCGCATCGGACGCCCGTGAACCCCGGCACCCGGACGAACATCACTCGGATACAGCTCGCCTGACGGCCGCGGCGCGGCGGCCGTCAGGCGTCCGTCCTTCTCGTGAGCCCTTCTCGTGAGCCGCGGCCTCAGGACGGGTCGTACGCCAGGTTCGGGGCCAGCCAGTGCTCGACCTCCCCGACGGACAGGCCGCGGCGGCGGGCGTAGTCCTCGATCTGGTCCCTGCCGACGCGCCCGACCGTGAAGTACCGCGACTGGGGATGGGCGAAGATCAGCCCGCTGACGCTGGCGGCCGGGGACATCGCGAACGACTCGGTGAGCTTCATGCCGAGCCGGCCCGCGTCCAGCAGGTCGAACAGCGTCTCCTTGAGGCTGTGGTCGGGGCTCGCGGGGTAGCCGAGCGCGGGACGGATGCCGCGGAACCGCTCGGCGTGCAGGTCCTCCAGCGAGGGCTTGGCGTCCGGCTCGAACCAGGCGCGGCGGGCCTCCAGGTGGATGTACTCGGCGAACGCCTCGGCGAGCCGGTCCGCGAGCGCCTTCACCATGATCGCCTTGTAGTCGTCGTTCTGCTCCTCGTACCGGGCGGCGAGGTCCTCGGCGCCGAGGATCGTCACGGCGAAACCGCCCAGGTGGTCCCCGGACGGGGCGACGTAGTCGGCGAGGCACCGGTTGGGGCGGCCCTCCGGCTTGGCCGTCTGCTGCCGCAGCATCGGGAACCGCGCGCCGGGCAGGACGATGTCGTCGCCCTCGGAGTGCGCGGGCCAGAACCCGTAGGCGCCCTGGGCCTCCAGCGCGCCCTCCTCGATGATCTGGTCGAGGAGCGCGTTGCCGTCGTCGAACAGCTCCCGTGCGGCGGGCTGCTCCAGGATCGCCGGGTACTTGCCCTTCAGCTCCCACGCCAGGAAGAAGAACTGCCAGTCGATCATCTCCCGGATCGCGGGGATGCCGGGCCGGACGACGCGCACGCCGGTGAAGTCCGGGACGGGCAGGTCGTCGAACGCGACCCGCTCACGGTTCTCCCGCGCCTCGTCGAGGGTGAGCAGCGGCGTGCGCTGCTTGTTCTCGTGCTGCTCGCGCAGCCGCGCCTGCTCCTCGCGGTTGGCGGCGTCGAGCGCGGCGGCGCGGTCCTCGTCGAGGAGGTCGGACACGACGCCGACGACGCGGGAGGCGTCGAGGACGTGCACGGTCGACCCGCTGTAGGCGGGCGCGATCTTCACGGCGGTGTGCTGGCGGGACGTGGTGGCGCCCCCGATCAGCAGCGGGAGCCGCATCCCGCGCCGCTCCATCTCCGTGGCGACCGACACCATCTCGTCCAGCGACGGGGTGATCAGCCCGGACAGGCCGACCGCGTCGGCGTTCTCCTCGATCGCGGTGTCGAGGATCTTGGACGCCGGGACCATCACGCCGAGGTCCACGACGTCGTAGTTGTTGCAGCCGAGCACGACGCCGACGATGTTCTTGCC
>DATCLF010000480.1:0-6004 GCA_036564055.1 Spirillospora sp. | reverse complement strand
GTGTAGAGATGCTCTGCGATGTGCTCCACGTCGAGGACCTCGGCGAGTTCCTCGATGCTGGTGCCCCGGCTCGCCTGCTCGATGAGCAGTGAGCGCACCGCATCAGCGATCTCACGCCTACCTCCATACCCAACCGCGACGTTCACAATCAGGCCGGGTGCACCGGATGTGGCTTCACCCGCATCTTTGAGGACGCGCGCGGTCTTATCGGGCAGCAGGTCGAGGGCGCCGACCGGCTTGACGTGCCAGCCGTCCGCGGCCAGCTTGCGGACGGTGTTCTCGATGATCTCCAGGAGGGGTTCCAGCTCGGAGGCGGGCCGGTTGAGGTTGTCGGTGGACAGCAGCCAGAGCGTGACCACCTCGACGCCGGCCTCGGAGCTCCACTGCAGCAGCTCGGAGATCTTCGCGGCGCCGCGCTGGTGCCCGGAGCTGACGTCGGCGAGGCCCATGGCCCTCGCCCAGCGCCGGTTGCCGTCCAGGATCACGCCGACGTGCCGCGGGATGACCTCCGGCGGAAGCTCCGACTCGACGCGGCGTTCGTAGAGCCGGTAGACCACGTCGCGGACGGCCGCGTACGGCCCGCTGCGGCGAAGGGAGGCCAGCAGGCGCCGCCCCGCGGAGGGGCGGCCGAGCGAGGCGTCGTGCCGCGCCCCGCGCGTCGTCCCACCGCGCGGACTCCCCGTGCGCCGAACCCCCATGTGGCCTTCCCTTCGAGCGACCATTCCTGACGGAAAGACGCTCAATTATGGCCTGAGGTTCATAGTGACCACTTTGATCCCCGCGAAGTCCCAGCGTGCGGACGGCGTCCGGGGCCGGCCTCGCGGACCGCGGGACCGGCGGCGCGAGCGGGGCGACTTCCGCCCGGAGGTTCGGGACGGGCGGGGGTCGGACGAAGGTCAGGCGCGCGGCCCGGCGGCGCGGGCGCGTTCGACGTGCTGGAGCGCGGCGCGCAGCTCCGCGAGCCACTTGTCGGTGTTCTTGCCGACGAGCCGCACGCACCAGGCGAGCGCGTCGCTGCGGCTGCGCGCGACGCCGGCCTCCACGAGGGTGTCGAGGACGCGGCGTTCCGGCTGCCTGAGCCGGGTCATGACCGGCACCGACAGGGTGGTGAACATCTCCCGTTCGCCGCCGCACTCGACGCCCCAGGACACCTTCACCCCGAAACGCTGCTCGGCCTCCCGCGCGATGGCGATGCGGCGCTGGCGGGTGTCCTCGCGGAAACGCTGGATGTGACCGGCGATCGCGCCGGCCCGCTCCGCCTCGGACGCGTCCACGGCGATCACGGGCTCGGGCAGGCGGCCGATGACGCTGACCTCCTCGCGGTCGAGCACGATCTCCGGCGGCCCCTCGAACCAGCCCTGGGGGAGCCGTCCGGCGAAATAGCCGCGCAGTTCTTCCGCCGCTTCACTCGAATGCATGTAATCAAAATTACAGCGGAGCTCGACAGGGCGCCACCCCGCCCCCCATGCCCGGGGGCGGCGGACTGTCAGCGGCTTACCGGTGAAGGGAGTTGGCCAGCTTCGGACTGACGCGCACGGCCCCGCGCATGTTGCGCGTGTAGACGTCCTGGACCCGCACCACGGTGCCCCGGCGCGGAGCGTGGATCATCTTGCCGTTGCCCAGGTAGAGAGCGATGTGCGAGATGTAGCCGGGGGCCGTCGGGTCGTTCGCCCAGATGAGCATGTCGCCCGGCTGCGCCTTGCTGTAGGGGATGATCCACCCCACTCGCGCCTGGTCGGCGGCGACGCGCGGCAGCCTGATCCCGGCCTGGGCGAAGGCGTACTGCATGAGACCGGAGCAGTCGTAGCCGCCCTCGGCCTCGGACTCGCCGCCCCACACGTAGGGCCAGCCGAGCCGGCTGTAGGCCGCGCGGATCACCGTCTGCACCTGCTTGGCGGTCATCACCTGCCCGTCGGCGTCCGGGACCCGGCCCGTCGCAGGAGTGTCGATCTGGGGGTTGACCTCGACCGCCTTGGCGCCCTTCGGGAGCACCTTGCGCAGCTTCTTGATGAACGTCCTCGGCTCGGCCTTCGGGACGCTGACCAGCATCGCGTTACCGGAGGGCATGCCGAGCGCCCGCGCCGTCTCGCGCGAGACCACCGCGTCGACGTCGCCGATGCCCATCGTCGCGTACGCGCCGACGCGCAGCGTGAGCTTCGACGGCCGGCTCCTGCCGCCGGCCGGAACCCGGCTGCCGAGCGCGACGCCGCCGTCGTTGCCCATCGTGAAGGAGATCGCGACGTCGCCGGAGGCCACGTTGCGCCACAGCGCGTCCGACTGGGCGGTGGGCTTCGGCGTGTAGTTGCGGAACGTGGACGGGTTGACGCCCATCAGCCCGACCTGCTTGCCCGCCACCATGCCCTGGACGGCGTCCACGACCTCGACGCCCTGCACGCCCTTGGCGCGCCGGACCTTCTCCACCACGTCGGCCGGCAGCGTGGCGGGCGCCGCGACCAGGACGTGCGGGGTGAGCCGTTTGCCGAGCGGCGCCACGGCGTTCGCCGAGACCGTCATGCGGCCCGTTGCGGCCACGTAACGGGCACGCTGCCCGTCGCGCGAGGACTCGTCGCCGCCGCGCGTCACGAGCACCGCGACGTTCGCGGCGAGGGTCGTGACGATGGAAACGCCGATGATCGCTGGCAGCGTCCGGCGGTTCGGCTTCCCCACTCCCACACTCCCTCGACGATCGCCAGCGTCATGACCGCTGGGAAACGACTATGGCTCAGATGGTGGCGCACCGTCCAGATACCCGGCGGGCCCCTCGCCATCCTCGACCGTCCCGCCGCATCGGGTCAGCGCCACCCCAGCTACTCAGAAGTAACACCAAGCCCCGACGAGATCAACGTCACCGAGCACCAAAATGGACAATCAGTCCAATTGCTCCTGGAGCTCGCGGACGAGGCCGTCGGTGGACGTGACGGGAAGCCGGCACACGAACCCGCGGCACACGTACGCCGCCGGGGATCCGTCGACGAGGCCCCGGCCCTCCAGCAGCGGCACGCCCGCCGCGTCCGGCGGTCCGACGCTCACCGCGGCCCCCGGTGCGACGGACATGAGCGCGGTCCGGTGCAGGGCCCGGGTCCGTTCGTCGTCCGGATCGCCGATCACCGCGATCTCCACCGGCCCGCTCGCCAGCGCCTCGGCCACGGCGAGCCCCCAGCCGACGAACCGCGCGTGCCTGTCGGCCAGCACCGTCGCGGGGGCGAGCGCCTCCTCGGCGGCCTGCCGGTGCCGGTCCGAGGCGGTCAGCGCGGCGAACGTCAGCAGCGCCCCGGCCGCCGCGAACTGCCCCGAGGGCGTCGCGTTGTCGGTCGGATCCTGCGGGCGGCGGAAGAGCCGCTCGGCGTCGTCGGCGGTGTCGTAGAACCCGCCCCGCCCGTCACCGAACCGTTCGAGGACGGTGTTCAGCAGCTCCCCCGCCACCCGCAGGTGGCGCGGGTCGCCGGTGACGGCGTGCAGGGCCAGCAGTCCCTCGGCGACGTCGGCGTAGTCCTCCAGGACGCCGGCGTTCGCACCGGGCGCCCCGTCCTTGGACGTCCGCACGAGCCGCCCGTCGCGCAGATGCACGTCCGTCAACAGCCGCGCCACCCCCTCGGCGGCCCGGACGAGGTCCGGACGGGAGAACAGGGCGCCGCACTCGGCCAGGGCGGCGACGGCGAGGCCGTTCCACGCCGCGACCACCTTGTCGTCCCGCGCCGGGGGGACCCTGTGCGAACGCGCCTCCAGCAGCGCCGTCCGCACCCGCTCGTACCGCTCGGCGTCGTCCGGGTCGCGCAGGAGCTGCAGGACCGACGTCCCGGCCTCGAACGTCCCGGTCACCTCGAACAGCTCCTCGGCGTACGCGCCGTCGTCGTCGCCGAGCACCTCGCGCAGCTGCGCCGGCGTCCACACGTAGTACTTGCCCTCGACGCCCTCGCTGTCGGCGTCCAGCGCGGACGCGAGCCCGCCCTGGTCGGTCCGCAGGTCGCGAAGCATCCAGTCGCACGTCTCCAGCGCCACCCGCCGCGCGAACGGCGACCCGGTGGCCCGCCACCAGTGCGCGTACACCCGCGCCAGGAGGGCGTTGTCGTAGAGCATCTTCTCGAAGTGCGGGACGACCCACCCCGCGTCGACCGAGTACCGGGCGAAGCCGCCGCCGAGCTGGTCGTAGATCCCTCCGCGGGCCATCGCCTCCATCGTGCGCGCCGCCATCGCGAGCGCCTGCTCGTCCCCGGTTCGCGCGTGGTGCCGCAGCAGGAACTCCAGCACCATCGACGGCGGGAACTTGGGCGCGCCCCCGAACCCGCCGCGGGCCGCGTCGTAGGACCCGGCGAGCACCTTGACCGCGTGCGCGAGCACGTCCTCCCCGGGCGCCCGCGTTCCGGGGAGGCCCGGCCCCCGCGACGTCAGCGCGGTGACGACCTGCTGCCCCTGCCCGACGACCTCGTCGCGCTTGGTCGTCCAAGCCGTGTGGACGGCCTGCAGCAGAGCCCGGAACTGCGCCCGCGGGAAGTACGTCCCGCAGTAGAAGGGATGGCCCTCCGGGGTCATGAACACCGTCATCGGCCATCCGCCCTGGCCCGTCATGGCCTGGGTCGCCTCCATGTAGACGGCGTCGATGTCGGGGCGCTCCTCACGGTCGACCTTGATGTTGACGAACAGGTCGTTCATGAGGCGCGCGACCTCGTCGTCCTCGAATGACTCGTGCGCCATGACATGACACCAGTGGCAGGCCGCATAACCGACGGATAGGAGGACGGGGACGTCCCGGCGGCGCGCCTCGGCGAACGCCTCCTCCCCCCACTCCCACCAGTCCACCGGGTTGTCGGCGTGCTGGAGCAGATACGGGCTCGTCGCGTTCCGGAGGCGGTTCATGCCACCGATCCTGCCCGATCGGGGCCCGCCCTCACTCCCCCGTCTGCGGGCGGCGACGCGGCGGCAGCGGAATCCGGTCGAGGTCGTGCACGAGCGTGATGGTGCCGTCGAACACGGCGGACGCCTCGTCGAGGAACCGGTTCTCGTCGTCGACGCGGTAGCGCTCGGAGAAGTGCGCCAGGACAAGGTGCCGGACACCGGCCTCCGCGGCGACGGTCGCCGCCTGCGTCGCGGTGAGGTGCCCGTAGTCGGCGGCGAGGGCGACGTCCTCGTGCAGAAACGTGGACTCGATGACGAGCATGTCCACTCCCTCGGCCAACTCCCGCGCGCCGTCGCAGAGCCGGGTGTCCATGACGAACGCGACGCTTTGGCCGGGACGGGCCACGCTGCACTCCTCCAGCGTCACGGTCCGGCCGTTGGGGGCCGTGACCCTGCCCTCCTCCTGCAGCTTGCGGATGAGAGGGCCCTGCACGCCCCGTGCGGCGAGCTCGGCGGGCAGCATCGTCCGCCCTTCGGGTTCGTCCAGCCGGTACCCGTACGTCTCGACCGGGTGGGAGAGCCGCCGCGCGACCAGGGTGAACGGGGCCCCGCCCGTATCGAGCGACACCCTCTCCCCCGATATGGGCCTCTCACGGATGACGTCGGTGTCGCGGAAGACGGCCGCGTGCCGGAGCCGTCTCCAGTAGTCCGCGCCGCTCGCCGGGAACGCCGCGTCCACCGGGTGCCGGACGCCGTCGCGGGCGATGCGCTGCACGACCCCGGGCACCCCGAGGCAGTGGTCGCCGTGGAAATGGGTCACGCAGATCCACGTCACGTCGTTGGCGGAGACCCCGGCGTGAATCATCTGCCGCTGCGTCCCCTCACCGGGATCGAACAGCACGCCGTGCCCGTCCCAGCGCAACAGGTAGCCGTTGTGGTTGCGCGCCTTGGTGGGCACCGCGCTGGCGGAGCCGAGGACGATCAGTTCGCGCGGCGACATGGGCCCCATGGTGCCGGGCGCGCCCGCATGTAAGCATCCGGTTATTCTGGGCGCGTCGCAGGCGGGCAGCGCAGCCGAGGAGGCTCCCTTTGGCCGGAAACAAACGCGAGCAGATCAGGATGACGCCGGGCGAGGTGGCGTCGTTCCTCGCCGAGAACTTCAAGGGCCAGG
>DATCLF010000479.1:0-19289 GCA_036564055.1 Spirillospora sp. | reverse complement strand
GACTGGATGTCTCGGGCCAGTTCCTGGACGGTGACGTCGGTGCCCTTGTCCAGGACGTCCTTCACCATGGTCAGGGCGCCCTCGTGATGCGTGATCATCAGCTTGAGGTAGAGCTCGTCGAACTCCTTGCCGCGGGCCTTGCGGAGTCGCTCGAGCTGCTCGGGCGTCGCCATGCCCGGCATGTTCCCGTGGCCGCCGTGGTCGCCGTGGGCCTTGAGGACGGCGTTGGGATGCCGCTTCAGCCAGGCGTCCATCGTTTTGATCTCGACCTTCTGGGCAGCGTCGATGCGTGAGGCGAGGGAGCGCACCCGTTCGTCGGAGGCGCGGTCCGGGGCGAGCTTCGACATCTCCAGCGCCTGCGCGTGGTGCGGGATCATCATCTGGACGAACCGGACCTCTTCGGGGGTCGGTTCCGCCGGCTCGCGCGGACCGGCGACCTTCGTCCTGTTGGGTTCGCCTGGACGGCCGGGGACCAGCACGGTCTTCGAGGGCGCCGCCTGCGGCTCGTCCCCGGAGCTGCACCCCGTCAAGGCACCGGCGGCCAGTGCCGCCGCGATCGCCACCGCGATCCGGTTCCGCATCGAACCTCCTGCGTCAAGCCGGCCACTCGACCGTATCCGCGGGACGGGCCGGGACAAAAGGCCCATTGATGTCAAGATGATCACGGAGACATTCAGGTCTATGCATGGAACCCAAAACGTTACATACTCCGGATGATCAGTACTTGTACTCGGGGGGCATGGCGACAAAGGAGTCAGGGGTGGCGCACGACCTCAAACGAAGAACCAGACTCACGACGTTGGCGGGCACGTTCGCCGCGCTCGCGCTGGCGATCTCCGCGCCGGCCGCTCCTCCGGCCTTCGCGGCCGGTCCGGGCGACGACGAGATCTCCAAGACCCCGAACATGCACCACCTGGCGAACATCCCCAAGCAGGGGCCGCTCGCCGGGCTCGACGCGTACAACTCGGACTGGGCGTTCAAGGGCAAGTACGCCTTCGGCGGCAACTACGAGGGCTTCACCGTCTACGACATCAGCCGTCCCTCGCGGCCGAAGGTCGTCACGGTCGTCCACTGCCCCGGCTCCCAGAACGACGTGACGATCGCCGGCGACCTGCTGTTCCTGTCGACGGACAGCTCGCGCAGCGACGATTCCTGCCAGTCGGTGCCGAAGCCCGCGACCGACAAGACGGCGTGGGAGGGCATCAAGATCTTCGACATCAGCGACGTGCGCAACCCGCGGTACGTCAAGGCCGTCGAGACCAAGTGCGGTTCGCACACCAACACCCTGGTCCCGGGCAAGCGCGGCACGGTGTACATCTACGTGTCGTCGTACTCCCCGAACGACACCTACCCCGACTGCCAGCCCCCGCACGACCTGATCTCGATCATCGAGGTTCCGCTGAAGAAGCCGACCGCCGCGCGCGTGGTGGCGGAGCCGGTTCTGTTCCCGGACGGCGGCAACCCGGGTGACCCGGCGGACACCGAGTGGCCGAACCGGACCAGCGCGACGACGGGCTGCCACGACCTGACCGCCTACCCGGAGAAGAAGCTGATGGCGGGCGCCTGCATGGGCGACGGCGTGCTGTTCGACATCTCGGACCCGCTGAAGCCGCGCACGATCACCAGCGTGCGCGACGACGAGAACTTCGCGTTCTGGCACTCGGCGACGTTCAACAACAGCGCCACCAAGGTCGTGTTCACCGACGAGCTGGGCGGCGGCGGTGCCGCCACCTGCACCCCGGAGATCGGCCCGCAGAAGGGCGCCAACGCGATCTACGACATCGTCGGCAAGGGCAAGCACCGCAAGCTGAAGTTCCGCAGCTACTACAAGATTCCGCGGCACAACACCGAGAACGAGAACTGCGTGGCCCACAACGGCTCGCTGATCCCGGTGAAGGGCAAGGACATCATGGTGCAGTCCTGGTACCAGGGCGGCATCTCGGTCTTCGACTTCACCGACTCCCGGCGTCCGAAGGAGATCGCGTGGTTCGACCGGCCGCAGTTCTCCGACACGCTGCAGATCGCCGGCACGTGGTCCACGTACTACTACAACGGCTACATCTACTCCAGCGACATCCAGAAGGGGATGGACGTCATCGACCTTCGTGACCGTCGCACCGACAAGGCCAAGCGCATCAAGCTCGACCTGCTCAACGCACAGTCCCAGCCGAACTACTTCCGCTGAAGCGTCCGGCCGGATCCTCCACCGCGCCGGGTCGTGAACCGGCGGGCGTGACCGCGAGAGCCCGCTTCCCTCGTCGCGAGGGAAGCGGGCTCTCCGTGTTTCCCGGCGGGACGACGAAGAGGTCAGCTCACGAGGTCAGCCAGCGCCTCGGGTCTGCGGCCGCGTCGCAGCGCCCCGGTGACCATGCCGACGGCGAGGGCGAGGAACGGCAGCGCCACCAGGAACCAGCCGAGCGGGGACAGGGCCCAGGCCTTCTCGGCGGGGTCGACGCCCTCGGCCGCCGTTCCGGCGAGCAGACCGAAGCGGGACACCAGGAGGTAGACCCCGAGTGCGAGGCCCACGATGGAGACGGCGGGCGCGACGAGCGTGCTCCACGGGCCGGCGCCGTCGTCCGTCCGGCGGAAGTGGGCGATGACGGCGACGGACACCAGGATCTCGACCAGCACGATCGCCAGCACGGCGAGGGCGCTGAACCAGGAGAACATGTGCAGGACCGGGTCGCGGCCGGTGAGCCGGAACAGCACGATGACGATCAGCGACGTCACCGAGACCGCGGCGGTGCCGAACACCGGTGCGCCGCGCCCGTTGACGCGACCGAGGACGGCGGGCATGACACCCGCGCGCGCCATGGAGAAGAAGTAGCGCGCGGCGCTGTTCTGGAAGGCCAGGAGGCCGGCGAAGAGGCTGGACAGGACGAGCCAGCTCATCGCCGTCGCCAGCCAGCCGCCGACGTACTCTTCGGCGACGCCGAACAGGACGGCGGCGGGGTCGGCGAGCGGTGTGCCGTCCACGGTCGACAGTTCGGCGGCGCGGTCGCGGACGGTCTGGCTGCCGAGGCCGCTGACCACGGCCCAGGCGGTGAAGGCGAACAGCAGGGCGATGAGGGAGACGGCGACGTAGGTGGCGATGGGGACGTTGCGCTTGGGGTTCTTGGTCTCCTCGCCGTAGATCGCGGTCGCTTCGAAGCCGATGTAGGAGGCGAAGGCGAAGGCGAGCGCGATGCCGGCCGAGCCGGCGAAGCCGCCCTCGAAGACGCTGCCGGGCGAGAACGACGCGCCGGGTGCGAGGCCGTCCGGGCCGCCGCCCGACAGCAGCACCGCCGCCGCGACGAGCGCGAGGGACAGCACCTCGAGGATCATGAGCACGCCGAGGACCTTCGCGCCGACGTCGACGCTGAGCGCGGACAGCACGAGCACCAGGGCCCAGGCGATCAGCACCCATGCCCACCAGGGCAGGTCGATGCCGAGTTCGGCCTTCATGTGGCCCGCCATGACGGCGCCGAAGAACCCGAAGACCGCGAGCTGGATCGTCAGGTAGGCGAGCAGGGAGACGAAGGCGGTGCCGACGCCCGGGACGACGCCGAGACCGCGTCCGACGTAGGCGAAGAACGCGCCGGTGTTGGTGACCCGGTGGCTCATCGCGGAGTATCCGACGCTGAACACGAGCAGGACGAGGCCCACGGCGAGGTAGGCGCCGGGGACGCCGGGGCCGTTGCCGAGGACGATGGCGATGGGAACGGCGCCGGTCATGCCCACCAGGGGTGCGGCGGCCGCCACGACGAAGAAGACGATGCCCGCGATACCGAGCCTGTTCCTGGCGAGGCCGGTTCCGTCTTCGCTGGGGGGACCGGCGTGCCGCAGCTCCGTTCCGCTCTGCTCGGTCATGCGCTCACAGTCCTTTCGATCGACCGCGCGGGGGGCGGCGTGGCGCAGATCATACGGGGCCAAATGAACTTTGAGAACACCCTCCGACCAGGAATTTCACGACCCGCGCCAACGCGTGCCCGCATAATGTTCGGGATCAAACGACATGTCAAGGGTCGGGTCGGAGGCGGTCGATCGGATATTGTTTGGGTACAAATGGATTGAGACGGCGGAGGTCGCATGCGCGCGCTGGTCATCGAGCACGACGCCATCACACCGGCCGGGACGATCGGAGACCGCCTGGCCCACCACGGGTTCGGGCTGACGCGGCTGCTCGTCGTCCCGGCCGACCGCCACACCGCCCCCGACGTGCGGGTCGACTTCCCCGACCCGTCCGGCTTCGACCTCGTCGTGTCGATGGGCGCGCCATGGTCGGTCTACGACGAGGCGAAGATCGGCACCTGGATCGGCGACGAGCTGACGCTGCTGCGCGAGGCGCACCACGGCGGCGTGCCGGTCCTCGGGGTGTGCTTCGGCGGCCAGGCCCTGGCGGCGGCGCTCGGCGGACGGGTCGAGCGCGCGCCGCGTCCCGAGATCGGCTGGACCGGGGTCGAGACCCGCGAGCCCGCGCTCGTCGGCCCCGGCCCGTGGTTCCAGTACCACTTCGACCGCTGGGTCACGCCCCCGGACGCCACGGAGATCGCCCACAACGACGTCGGACCCCAGGCGTTCCGGATCGGGCGCAGCATGGCCGTCCAGTTCCACCCCGAGGTCACCGTCGACATCGTGAAGACGTGGCAGCGGTTCGGCGAGAAGGACATCCGCGGCCTCGGACTGGACCCGGAGGCGCTCGTCGCCCAGACCCGGGAGCGGGCGTCCGACGCCGAACGCCGTGCGCACCGCTTCGTGGACGCGTTCCTACACCACGCCGGCCTCCGCCGGCCCGACCTCCGCATCCCTTGAGCCCGCGCCGGCCGAGGCGCGCACGAGAGCGGTGAAGAGCTCCTGCTGGGCGGGGTCGTCGGCCGCCGTGTCCTCCGGGTGCCACTGGACGCCGAGGAACCAGCCCGCCCCTCCGGGACGCTCCATCGCCTCGACCGTGCCGTCGTCCGCCCGCGCGGTCACCACCAGCCCGGCGCCGGGCGTCTCGATCCCCTGGTGGTGATAGCAGGACGCGGTCGCCTCCGCGGCGCCGATC
This sequence comes from Spirillospora sp., assembly GCA_036564055.1. GTDB lineage: Bacteria > Actinomycetota > Actinomycetes > Streptosporangiales > Streptosporangiaceae > Spirillospora. Next base: position 14,263 of record DATCLF010000479.1, on the reverse strand, counting down.
GTCCGGTGCAGCAGCGAGCCGGGCTCGACGGTCACCCGGTGCACGACGTGGCGGTGGTCGGGTTCCATGTGCTGGCGCAGCGTCCCGCCGGCGACCACGTTGACGACCTGCAGGCCCCGGCAGATCGCCAGCGTGGGCAGCCCGGCGTCGAGGGCGTGGCGGGCGACCGCGAGGTCGAAGGCGTCCTGGTCCTCGTCGACGTCGTAGAGGGTCTCGTGCTCCTCGGCCGCGCCGTAGTGGCGCGGGTGCAGGTCGCCGCCGCCCGGCAGCAGGACGCCGTCGCAGCGCGCCAGCCGCTCCGCCACGTGCGCGGGGTCGGCCGGGTGCATGACGAACGGCTCGCCTCCGCCGCGCCAGACCGCCTCGACCAGGGCGCGGGCGGCGACCTCGGCGGCGTAGCGCAGGGCAGAGGCGCGGGCGGAGAACCGTGCCGGAACGGCGATCAGCGGACGGGTCACAGCGCGATCCAGGTGGTCTTGAGGTCGAGGTACTTGTCGAGGGCGTGCAGCGACTTGTCCCGGCCGTTGCCGGACTGCTTGAACCCGCCGAACGGGACGCTCATGTCGCCCTCCTCGTAGCAGTTGACCCACACGGTCCCCGCCCGCAGGGAGCGCGAGACGCGGTGCGCGGTCGACAGGTCCGAGGTCCACACCGCGGCGGCGAGGCCGTAGTCGGTGTCGTTGGCCAGGCGCACGGCCTCCTCGACGTCGTCGAACTCCAGGACGGACAGCACCGGGCCGAAGATCTCCTCGCGGGCGATCCTCATGGCGGGTTTCACCCGGTCGAAGACGGTCGGGCGCATGTAGTACCCGGCCCTGTCGATCGCCGTACCGCCGGTGAGCAGGCGGGCGCCCTCGGCCGTGCCGGTCTCCACGTACGACAGGACGCGTTCGCGCTGCGCGGCCGACACCAGCGGCCCCATCTCGGTGGCGGGGTCGAGGGGGTCGCCGACCGTCAGTGACGTTGCGCGTTCCAGGATCCGGTCGAGCACGCGCTCGGCCACCGACCGGTGGACGAGCAGGCGGGACGGCGCGGTGCACATCTCGCCGGCGTTGAAGAAGATGCCCCAGGCCGCGATGTCGGCGGCGGCGTCGAGGTCGGGGGCGTCGGGCAGGATGATGTTGGGCGACTTGCCGCCGAGCTCCAGCCAGACGCGTTTGAGGTTGGAGTCCGCCGCGTACCGCAGGAAGCGGCGGCCGACCTCGGTGGAGCCGGTGAAGGCGACGACGTCGACGCCGGGGTGCTCGCCGAGCGCCCGTCCGGCGGTCTCGCCGTGTCCGTTGACGACGTTGAACACACCGTCCGGCAGTCCGGCCTCGGCGGCCAGCGCGGCCAGATGCAGGGCCGACAGCGGCGACTCCTCGGCGGGCTTGAGCACCACCGTGCAGCCCGCCGCCAGCGCGGGCGCGATCTTCCAGGCGGCCATGGTGAGGGGGAAGTTCCAGGGGACGACGGCGCCGACGACGCCGACCGGTTCGCGGGTGACGAGCGCGAGGGAGCCCGGGTCGGTGCGGGGCGACTCGTCGAGGAGCTTGTCGGCGGCCTCGGCGTACCAGCGCAGGCATCCGATGAGGGCGCGCAGTTCGATGCCGTGCGCCTCGCTGATCGGTTTGCCCATCTCCAGGGAGACCCGCAGCGCGAGCGTGTCGCGGTCGCGTTCGACGAGGTCGGCGAGGCGCAGGAGGGCGGCCTTGCGTTCGGCGGGGGCGAGCCGCGGCCATGGCCCCTCGTCGAAGGCGCGCCGGGCGGCCGCCACCGCGTCGTCCACGTCGGCGGCCCCGGCGGCGGCGACCTCGGCGATCACTTCACCGTCGCGGGGCGCGACGACGCGGAGCACGGCGCCGTCGCGGCTGGGCGTGAAGGTGCCGTCGATGTGGTGGCCGGTGTGCGGGGCGAGCCGCGCCGCCCGCGCGCGCCACTCCTCGTACGGGATGTCGGTCATGGTCCCCCTTTTCAGAGCAGGGCGTCGGTGCGTTCGATGACCTCGCGGCAGAAGGCGCCGACTCCGTTCGGGTCATCGATGAACTGCGAGGGCTTGATGCAGAAAGTCGTGAACCCCTGGGCCATCTGTTCGGGGATGCTCTCCAGCGCGGGGGCGAGCGGCGCGCAGGAGTGGTCGTCGGGGAAGACCGGACGGGTTCCGCCGACCATCTCCAGGTCGGCCGGGTCGCGTCCTGCGTCGGCCATGGCCGTCCGGAGGCGGGCGAGCTCTTCGGGCGTCGGTCTGCCGAGCGGGTGGAAGCCGTGCCCGTAGCGCACCAGGCGGTCGAGCATGCGGTCGTGGAGGCGCCGGCCGCCGAACCACATGCGGGGGCCGTCGGGACGGTAGGCGCGTGGTTCGAAGTACACGTCTTCGAATTTGTAGTGGCGGCCCCGGTAGGAGACGGGTGAGCCACGCCAGAGCAGGTTCCAGATTTCCAGGTGTTCGTCCAGCAGGTCGCCCCGCTTGTCGAAGGGGACGCCGAGCGCGCGGTACTCGTCCCGGCTCCAGCTCACCGTGGGCTGGACGACCAGGCGCCCTTCGGAGAGCAGGTCGAGCGTGCCGAGGTCGCGGGCGAGGGCGAGGGGGTGTCGCAGCGGGGCGAGCACCGCCGCCGCGGCCAGCCGGATCCGGTGGGTGGCCGAGGCGATCGAGGCGAGCAGCATGAGCGAGGACGGCCACGGTGTGCGCGGGTCCTGGTTGCCCGGCATCGCGTACTCGCGCGGATTGCCCATGACGCCGCGGGCGCCGGCGTCGGGGCCGAGGACGATGTGCTCGCTGATCATGACGGCGTCGAAGCCGGCGTCTTCGGCCTCGCGCGCCCAGCGGACCAGGACCGGTAGGTCCCGGGCTCCGGTCAGGGTCCAGTTCTCGCTGAGCACGAGCACGAAGCGTGGAGCCCGCATGTGTTCCCTCCAGGTGGTCGTCTGCCCGGCGGCCTCAGAATGTTCGGGCTCAAATGAACTGTCAAGGCGGGCCCGCCGGGCGGTTGACCTCGACAGAACCGTTCCCCTAACTTTATTTGGGACCAAACGAACTGGAGGTGGCTATGGCTCAGGTCGCGGGCGTCACCGTCGACACCGGCCACTGGATCGGCGGTGAGCGGGTCGGGTCGGCCGCAGCCTTCACCGACCTGTCCCCCATCGACGAACAGCCGATCGCCGAGGTCGCACGCGGCGGGGCCGCCGAGGCCGAGGCCGCGGTGACCGCCGCCGCGAAGGCCTTCCCCGCCTGGTCCCGCACGAGCCGCGAGGAGCGGGCGCGGATCCTGCACGCGATCGCCGACGGCGTCGACAAGCGCCTCGAAGAGCTCGCCCAGGTGGAGACGGCCGACAACGGCGCGCTCATCCGGTCCCACCGGCGCGGGGTCATGCCGCGCGTGGCGCACAACTTCCGCTTCTTCGCCGACTGGCTGCTGCGGCTCGGCCACGACGACTTCGAGACACGCGGCCACCGCAACCACGTCAGCTGGGATCCGGCGGGCGTCTGCGCGCTGATCACCCCGTGGAACGCGCCGCTGATGCTGGCCACCTGGAAGGTCGCCCCGGCGCTCGCCGCGGGCGACACCGTGGTGCTCAAGCCCGCCGAGTGGTCGCCGCTCACCGCCTCGCTGCTGGCCGACATCGCCGCCGAGGCCGGCCTGCCCGACGGCGTCCTCAACGTCGTGCAGGGCTACGGCGAGGAGGTCGGCGCGCCGCTGGTCGCGGACCCGCGGGTGAGCAGGATCAGCTTCACCGGCTCGGTGCCCACGGCGCGGACCATAGCCGCCGCCGCGGCGCCCAACCTCACCCCCCTGTCGCTGGAGCTCGGCGGCAAGTCGCCGCTGCTGGTGTTCGCCGACGCCGACCTCGACCTCGCCGCCGACCTGGCCGTGGAGCAGTACGACAACGCCGGCCAGGTCTGCCTGGCCGGGACGCGGCTGCTGGTGGACGCCCAGGTCGCCGACGCTTTCCTGGAGAAGTTCCTGGAGCGGGCGACCAGGCTCAAGCAGGGCGACCCGCGCGACGAGCAGACCGACATCGGCCCGCAGATCCACCGCAGGCACCTCGAACGCGTGGACGGCTTCGTGCAGCGGGCCAAGCAGGCCGGTGCGCGGGCCCTCATCGGGGGCGGGCCCAACACCGACCTCGGCGGCCTGTACTACCGGCCGACGCTGTTCACCGACGTGCCCGACGGCGCCGAGATCCTCAGGGAGGAGGTCTTCGGGCCGGTCCTGACCTTCCAGACCTTCCAGACCGAGGAGCAGGCCGTCGCGATGGCCAACGACACCCGCTACGGCCTGGCCGCCACCGTCGCCACCGGCGACCCCGAGCGCGCCGAACGCGTCAGCGGACGCCTCGTCGCCGGGACGGTGTGGGTCAACTGCTTCTTCGTCCGCGACCTGCGGGCGCCGTTCGGCGGCTCTCGCGACTCCGGCATCGGACGCGAGGGCGGCGACTGGAGCTTCGACTTCTACTGCGACGTGAAGAACACGGTGATGGCCCCATGGGAGAAGTAGTCGGCGCCGGGCTGCTGGCCCACGTCCCCACGATCGTCCTGCCGGAGGTCACCCGGCGCGAGCTGAACGGCGGCGAGGACTTCACCCTCGTCGACGGGCTCCGGCGGCTGCGGTCCGACGTGTTCGACCGGGTGGACGACTACGACACCGTCGTCGTGTTCGACTCGCACTGGGCCACCACGGTCGAGTTCGTCGCCACCGCCCACGACCGCCGGGCCGGGCTGTTCACCTCCGAGGAACTGCCGCGCGGCATGTGCCGCATGCCCTACGACTTCCCCGGCGACCCCGAGCTGGCCAGGGCGCTCGCCGACCGCGCCGACGCGCACGGCACCTGGATCACCGCGATCGACGACCCGTACCTGCCGATCCACTACGCCACCGTCAACCTGTGGACCTACCTCGGCGTGCGCGGCGACCCCTACCTGGGCGAGCCGGGCAAGCGGTGGATGTCGATCGGGGTGTGCCAGACCGCCGACACCGAGGACTTCCTGCGGCTCGGCCGGGCCCTGCGCGACGCGATCGCCGCCGTGGACCGGCGCGTGCTGCTCATCGCCTCGGGCGCGATGTCGCACACGTTCTGGCCGCTGCGCCAGATCCGCGACCACGAGGCGGCCGACCCGTCGCACATCTTCACCCCCGAGGCCCGCGCCGCCGACGAGGAGCGGATCGCCTGGCTCACCCGCGGGGAGCACGCCCGCGTCCTGGACACGATGCCGGAGTTCCTGAAGTACAAGCCCGAGGCGAGGTTCGGGCACTACCTGATGATGATCGGCGCCCTGGGCGAACGCGACTGCACCGCCCCCGGCCGCCTGTACAGCGAGTACGAGAACTCCGTCGGCACCGGCCAGGTGCACATCTGGTTCGACCGGCCCGAGAACGGATGGACGGCCTGATGCCCGAGTACCGCAGAATCCTCCTGGACGGCGCCGAGGTCCAGGTCGTCCGCGAGGGCGACGACCTGGTCTGCGGCGACGGCCGCCGCGTGCGCGCCGACGAGGCCGTCCACCTGCCGCCGTGCCGGCCGACCAAGGTGATCGCGGTGCACCTCAACCACCGCAGCCGGGTGGAGGAGTTCCAGGCCACGCTGCCCCCGGCGCCGACCTACTTCCACAAGCCGATCTCGGCGTTGAACGCCCACGGGGGCGCGGTCGTCCGCCCGGAGCGGTGCCAGTACCTCAACTACGAGGGCGAGATCGCGATCGTCATCGGCAGGACGTGCCGCAACATCGCGCCCGCCGACGCGGCCGACTACATCGCCGGGTACACGGTCGCCAACGACTTCGGCCTGCACGACTTCCGCGACACCGACGCCGGCTCGATGCTGCGGGTCAAGGGCTCCGACACGCTGTGCCCCCTGGGGCCGGGCCTGGTGACCGACTGGGACTTCCGCGGCAAGTACCTGCGGACCTACGTCAACGGCGAGCTGGTCCAGGACGGCGGGACCGACGAGATGCAGTGGGACATGCACTACCTCGTCGCCGACATCGCCCGCACGATCACCCTGTACCCGGGGGACGTGGTCGAGGTCGAGGCCGAGGGCCTCGGACGGCTGCGCAACCACATCGTCGCCGGGCCCGTCCCGATCCGGGACGACGTCGGGGCGCAGCCGACCGAGTCCGAGGAGGTCGTCTCCACCGCCCTTGGCGGTGACTGGGAGTTCCGTGGCATCCGCCCCCCGAGGAGGTAGTGACATGAAGGTGATCGTCGACCGGGACGTCTGCCAGGACCACGGGCAGTGCGTCTTCTCCGCCCCCGAGGTCTTCCGCCTGAACGACGAGGGGCACCTGGAGTACGAGAGCGAGCCGGACGAGTCCCTGCGCGAGGCGGTGGAGGAGGCGGCCGACGTGTGCCCGCTGCAGGCCATCACCATCGAGGACTAGCCGATGGCACGGATCGTCGTCGCCGGCGCGTCGCTCGGCGGGCTGCGCGCCGCCGAGCAGCTCCGCGCCGCCGGCCACACCGGGGAGATCGTCGTCATCGGCGACGAGCCGCACCCTCCCTACAACCGGCCGCCGCTGTCGAAGGAGGCCCTGGCCGGCGAGATCTCCCTCGACCGGGTGGCGTTCCGGATGCGGCCCAGCGTCTCCGACGTCGTCTGGCGGCTCGGGACGGCCGTCGTCCGCGCCGACCTCGCCGCGCGCACCCTGCACCTGTCCGACGGGACGCAGGTCGGCTACGACGGCCTCGTCGTCGCCACCGGGCTGCGGCCCCGGCGGCTGGACGTGCCGGGGGCGGGACCGTCCCGGCACGTCGTGCGGACCCTCGACGACGCCGCCGGTCTGCGCCGGCGCCTCGGCCCCGGTGTGCGGGTCGCCGTGGTCGGGGCGGGTTTCATCGGGTGCGAGGTCGCCGCGACGGCCCGCACGCTCGGCGCCGACGTCACCGTCGTCGCGCCCGAGGAGCAGCCGATGCTGCGGCCGCTCGGCGCGGCGCTCGGCGCCGAGCTGCGCCGCCGCCACGAGAGGCGGGGCGTGCGGTTCCTGCTGGGCCGCACGGTGGCCCGCCTCACCGAGGCCGGGCTTGAGCTGTCGGACGGGACGGCGGTGGATGCCGAGGTCGTCGTCGAGGCGGTGGGGTCGGTTCCGTGCGTGGAGTGGCTGGACGGCAACGGGCTGGACCTGTCGGACGGCGTGCTGTGCGACGGCGACCTGCGTGTCGAGGGACGTCCCGAGGTCGTGGCCGTGGGCGACGTCGCCCGGTTCCCCAATCCCCGCTATGACGACGTCCCGCGGCGGGTGGAGCACTGGAGCATCCCCACCGACACCGCCAGGCACGCGGCCCGCACGCTGCTCGGGCGGGACACGGGTCCGTTCATGCCGCTGCCGTCGTTCTGGAGCGACCAGTACGACCTGCGGCTGCAGTCGTTCGGCGCCCCCGGTCTCGGCGACGACGTCCGCGTCCTGGAGGGCGACCTCGAAGATGAGGCGGTGGTGGGGTACCACCGCGACGGCAGGCTCGTGGGCGTGGTGATGCTGGGCGCAGTGAAGCGCCACGCCCACTACCGCAAGCTCCTTCTGGAGGACGTGCGCGTCCCCGCGTCCTGACCGAGAACGGTGTGCGCCCCTGGTGCCGGCGTGGCACCAGGGGCACAGGACGCTTCTAGACCGCGGCGAGTCGGCAGCAGCACGCGCCCGCCTGGAGGCAGGCGGCGCCGTGGGCCTGCCGGCCGGCCGACATTCCGGCCTTCACGATCGTCTTCGTCCGGGCGGTGGCGGTGCCGTCGTACACCACCCGGCCGCCCAGGACGGTCGCGGCGATGGGGAGGTCGACGAGGTCGTGCGGATCGGCGTCCAGCAGGTCGGCGTCGACCACGCACACGTCGGCCGCCCTGCCGGGTTGCAGCGTGCCCTTCCAGCGCTCGGCGTGGTCCTGCCAGGCGGGGGTGCGGGTGTAGGTCGCCAGCGCCTCCTTGAGGGTGATGCGCTCGGCTTCGCCGGCCACACCGCCGAACTTGCCCTCGCGCAGGATCGCCGACTGCACGCCCTGGAGCCAGCTCGGGAACGTCACCGACGCGTCCGAGGCGCTGCTGACCCGCACCCCGAGGTCGAGCGCGCTGCGGTAGGGCCACTGGTAGTCGGTGCGCTCGGGTCCGAGGACCGGGTCGAGCGTCCGGCCCAGCAGGTACTTGATCGTCGCGTTCATGTTCACGCCGATGTCGTTGCGCGCCATCGTCCGCAGCGTCGCGCGCGGTGTCAGGTCGCCGTGGATGACGTAGTGGCGCAGGTCGCGGCGTCGCCGGTTGCGGCGCATCGCCGCGAGATAGCCCGCGACCACCGCGTCGATGGTGGCGTCCCCGGTCGCGTGCGTGCCGACCTGCAACCCGGCGTCGTGGGCCGTCCGGATCAGCGCGTGCAGGTTCGCGACCTGTTCGTCCGGGGTGTCGCCGTCCATCATGAGACGGCCGTTGCTGCCGTCGAGGTAGGGCTCGTGCAGCCACGCGGTCTTGGCCGCGGTCGGGACGCCGTCAGCGAAGATCTTGACGCCCGCGACGCGCAGGGTCCGGGGGTCCACGCCGCGCAGGGGACGGTAGGCGCCGAGCATCTCCCGAAGATCGTCCAGGGTCGTCCCCGCGGACAGCAGCACGTTGAGCCGCAGGCCGAGCGCACCCGACCGTGCCTTGTTCTCGTACAGAGCGAGTTTCTTGAGGTCGATCCCAGGGTCGGTGACGCTCGTGATCCCCAGGCTGTGGAGGAGTTCGGTCGCGCTGTCGAGGGCTCTGGAGACCTCGTCGTCGGTGAACGGGGGCACGTGCGGGGCGATGAGGTCGCGTGCCGTCTCGCGCAGGACGCCGGTCGGCTCGCCGTCGGCGTCCTTCTCGATCACTCCGCCGGGCGGGGGCTCGGTGTCGCGGGTGATCCCGGCCATCCGCAGCACGATCGAGTTGACCGCGACCGCGTGCAAGGAGAAGTCCCTGAGCACCACGGGGTGGTCGCCGGAGACGGGGTCGAGGTCGGTCTTGCGGGGCGGGCGGGGCAGCCGGTTGTCGTTCCAGCCCTGTCCGCGGATCCAGGCCCCGGGCGCCGCGTTCTCCGCCGCGTTCCGCACGGCCTCGACCACTTCCTCGATCGTGGCCTTGTCGACGTCGATGGTGAACGGCGGGTAGTCGAGTCCGAAACTGTTGAGGTGCAGGTGGGAGTCGTTGATGCCGGGAAGCACCGTGCCGCCGCCCGCGTCGAGGACCTCGGTGCGCGGTCCGGCGAACCGGCGCATGTCCTTGTCCCGCCCGGCTCCGATCACGACGCCGTCGCGGATCGCGAGCGCCTCGGCGGTGCGGAAGCGTTCGTCGAGCAGGAGGACCGTGCCGTTACGGATGATCAGGTCGGCGGGGCCTCGCCCCACGCCCCGGCCGCCGGGTGCGGCCGCGGCGGCCTGCGGGGGCAGCGCCGTGGCGATCGCGGCACCGGCCGCCGCGGCGGCCGAGCCCTGCAGGAACCGGCGTCGGTCGAGTGGATTTCCCATCTGCGGGCTCCTTGTCCAAAGGGGGTGGGCACGCGTGTGCGTGGATCGGAGGCGAGCCGGCATGGGACCGGACTCGCGTGACGGAGGACAGTGAATGTTCGGGCCCAAACGTGATGTAGAATGTTCGGCCTCAAACAATCTGTCAAGGGTGCGGGCGGATGACGCCCCGTCAACGCGGACGGCCCCGCCTCGACGAGGGCGAGGGCGGGGCCGTCGACGTGACCGCGCATTCCAGCCGCGGACGGTCGGCCTCTTCAGCCGCGGGCGTCGCGGGTGTTGGACGCCTGTTCAGGTGCGGGCGCGGCGGCCGGAGCGGCGAGGCGGGGGCGGGGCGCCGCCGCGCAGGGCGTCGCGGCGCTTTTCGCCCTCGTTCTCCAGGTGCTCCACGATCGAGCCGAGGAGCTGCGCCAGCGACGTGTTCTGCTCCCGGTCGAGCCCTTGGACGACGAACGCCTCCTCGGCGTTGAACCGGGGGAAGAGCTGCTCCATCAGCTCCTGCCCCTTGTCGGTGAGCCGGAGCACGACCAGGCGCCCGTCGCTGTCATGCGGGACGCGCGCCATCAGCCCGCGTCCCTCCAGCGTCTTGGCGACGCCGGTGAGGGTGCCCTTGGAGATGCCGGCCTCCTCGGCGACATGGCGGGTCTCCATGTCGCCCCAGATCCACACCACCCACAGCACGACGAACGACGTCCAGGTCAGGTCGGCCTCGCGCAGCACGGACCCTTCGAAGTGCTGGCGGATCGCGGCGGCGGCCCGGTAGATGTTGGAGACCGCCATCATCGCGTCGTGGCGCAGGGGGACGTCGCCGAGCTTGCGTTGGACGGCCTGCTCGGTCTCGCGCAGTGTGTGGTGGCCGGTCACGGTGTCCTCTCAGCGGCCCCGGCGCCGGGCGCGCGTCCCGGTACCGACGTGTGGGGGCGAAGACGAATCTACCGGGGCCGCGCGCCGCCGTCTCAGCGGGTCGGCCGATCCCGCGTGCCGTCCCACAGGCGCGTGCCGCCGTTCCAGACGACCCCGACCTGCCGGTAGTAGGCGCCGATCACCTCGCCGACCTCCAGACGGGAGAGCTCCTCAGTCGGCGCATCGAACAGCCTGAGCTCGGCGTCGCCCTTCCAGGCGGGGCCGCCCTCGAACTCGGCGACGCCCGACTCGATCAGCTCGTTGAGCGCCGGTGGCGCGTCCAGCTCGATCGACGGCAGGTAGCGGTGGTGGGCCATCGGGTGGGCGTTGACGAACCCGTTGGTGTCGGACGGCTCGCGCAGGGTGACCACGGCCTCGGCGAGGCGGCGGTCGGCGGCGGCCAGCGTCGCCCCGAAACGGCCGCCCGGGGCCAGGCGCGGCGCTCCCCGCCCGTAGGGGTGGGGACGGGTCTGGTGGATCGAGCCGAGCTTCTTCGGGTAGCCCTGGTGGATGCCCCGGGCGATGGCGAAATCCTTGTCGACCCAGATGTAGACGCAGCGGCTGTAGGTGCGTCCCTGGTACGAGCAGCGCACGACGACGAAGCACTCCTTGTACTGGGAGCGCACCGGGTCGAGGAGCTCCTCCCGCGACTGTGAGCACGACTGCCAGTCGGCCCAGATGATGGCGACCGCGCCGGGGTCCTCGGATGCGGGTTCGAGAGGGTCGGGGAGCAGTTCGGCGACGCGGGCGGGGTCGGTCCGGTACTCCACGGTGAGCAGGTCCCCGGAGTAGTACCAGGGCGGACTCGGGATCAGGGACGAGGTGCCGCTCGCCGTCCTGGGATACAGGTAGCCCCGTACCGGTGCCATGGGCGCCCTCCTTCGCATATCGTTTGGGTCCGTACGATATGCGGGACACGCCCAGTCCGCCACCCCGGGGCAGGTAAAGCCGGAAACGAGACGCCGCGGACTCTTGCCAGGCCACGGCCTCGCACATATTGTTTGCCCCCAAACGAACTTGCGTCACGAGGGGAGCCCCAGTGCCCGGACAGGACTCCGCGGACGTCCACGACGCGGTGGAACGACTCAAGGCCGACGGCATCGACGTGGTCCGGGTCGTCTATCCCGACCTGATCGGCGTCGACCGCGGCCGCGACGTGGTCGTGGACCGGCTGCCGGCGGTGATGGAGCACGGGCTGGCGTTCTGCCGCGCCGTCTACCACACGTCCCCGCAGGGAGACGTCGTCGATGTCGCCGGCGGCCTCGACGCGGGCCTCCCCGACATCTGCGTCCGGCCCGACCTGTCCACCCTGGCCCCGCTGCCCTGGGAGCAGGGCGTCGCGCAGTGCCTGGGCGAGGCCTACGAACCCGACGGCACGCAGCCGTGCGCGGAAGGCCCCCGCGAGGTGCTGCGGCACGCCGCCGCCCGGCTCGCCGACCTCGGGCTCACCGCCGTCGTCGGGCCGGAGCTGGAGTACTTCCTGTGCGAACGGGACCCGTCCGCCCCGAACGGCTGGCGCCGCTACGGCGAAGGCCCCGGCAACGTCTACACCGCCGGCCGCAGGACCGACCCCGACGGGCACCTGCTGCGCACCCTGCGGCACCTGCGCGACCTCGGTCTCGACGTGACCATGGGCAACCACGAGTTCTCCTGCGGCCAGTTCGAGATCAACCTGAACCACTCCGAGGCGCTCGACGCCGCCGACCGGGCCTTCCGGCTCAAGGCGGCCGTCCGGGAACTGGCCCGCGTGGAGGGACGCCTGGCCACCTTCATGGCCAAGCCGTTCAACGACGACGGCGGGTCCGGGTTCCACGTCCACCTGTCGTGCGCCGACGAGACGGGCCGCAACGTCTTCGACGGGCCGGACGCGGGCCCGGACGGGCTGTCGGAGACCGCGCACCACGCGATCGCCGGGATCATCGCCCACGCCCCCGCCCTCGCCGCGATCTTCAACCCGTCGATCAACTCCTACAAGCGGTTCGGCCCCGACACCCTGGCCCCCTGGCTGATCGACTGGGGGCACGACAACCGCAGCGCCATGGTGCGCGTGCCCCCAGAACGCGGCGAGGCCACCCGGCTGGAGGTGCGGCTCGGCGACGCCGGCGCCAACCCCTACCTCGGCATCGCCGCCCTGGTCGCCGCGGTCTACCTGGGCGTGCGCGACAAGCTCACCGCGCCGCCGCCGCTGGAGGGCTACGGCTACGACCCCTCCCGGGCGGCCCGGCTGCCCGGCACGCTGACCGCCGCCCTCGACGCGCTCGCCGCGGACACCGACCTCATCGACGTCCTCGGACGGCGGTTCGTCGACTCCTATCTGGCCTACAAGCGGGACGAGATCGCCCGGTTCGAGCGGTACGTCACCGACTGGGAGTTCCGCGAGTACGCCCACCACATCTGAGGAGACAGCATTGGCCACCGACACCCTCTCCGTCGACCTCGCCGACCTCGACAACTTCACCGACGACCAGACCCCGTGGCGGATGTTCGACGTGCTGCGCCGCGAGGACCCGGTGCATTGGAACCCCGAGCACGACGGCGGCAGCGGTTTCTGGGCCCTCACCCGTCACGCCGACATCGTGAGGGCGGACCGCGACCCTGAGACCTTCACCTCCATGCACTTCGTGAACCTGGAGGAGCTGGACGAGCGCCAGCAGGAGATCCGCCGCTCCATGCTGGAGACCGACGGGCCCCGGCACATGGCACTGCGGCGCCTCCTGCAGCGCGACTTCACCCCGCGCGCGGTCGCGGGCTACGCCACGTTCCTGCGCGGCCTGACCGCCCGCACCCTGGACGCGGCGCTGCCGAAGGGGACGTTCGACTTCGTCAAGGAGATCGCGGCCGACTTCCCCATCAACGTGCTGGCCCGGATGCTGGACGTCCCCGAAGATGACACCCAGCGCCTCATCGACTGGGGCAACCGGATCATCGCCAACACCGACCCCGACTACGCCGACGTCCTGCTCCACAGCAAGGAGAGCGAGAAGTACAAGGACCTTCCCTTCCGCAGCCCCGCCTCCCTGGAGGTGTTCGAGTACGGCCGGGAACTGGCCGCCAAGCGGCGCGGCGGAAGCGGCACCGACCTGGTCAGCAAGCTCATCAACCAGACGCCGAACGACGGCAAACCGCTGTCCGACCGCGACTTCGACAACTACTTCCTGCTGCTGGTCGTCGCCGGCAACGAGACCACCCGGCACGCGATCACCCACACCATGCGGGCGCTCATCGAGCACCCCGACCAGATGGAGCGGCTGCGCGCCGACCTGGACCTGATGCCCACCGCGGTGGAGGAGTTCCTGCGCTGGGCATCGCCGGTCTACCACTTCCGCCGCACCGCCACCCGCGACGTCGAGCTGCGCGGCAAGCAGATCAAGAAGGGCGACAAGGTCGTGTTGTGGTTCGCCTCGGGCAACCGCGACGAGGAGGTCTTCACCGACCCCTACCGCTTCGACATCACCCGCTCCCCCAACGACCACATCACGTTCGGCAAGGGCAGCCCCCACTTCTGCCTGGGCAACGCCTTGGCGCGCCTGGAGATCCGCATCATGTTCGAGGAGCTGCTGCCGCGGCTGGCCGACATCCGGCTTGCGGGGGACGTCCGCCGCGTCCGCTCCAACTTCGTCAACGGCGTCAAGGAGATGCCCGTCACCGTCACCCTCGCCTGAGCCCCCGGCGGGTCAGACGCCCGCCCTCTGCGGTGTCACGTCGGCGGGCTGCTTCGCCGCCTTCTCCTTCTTCTCGTCCTTCGGGACGGGACGCGGCCGGGTCGCGCCGGTGCGGGTGTGGGTCGCGTAGAGGGTGAGGCCCACGAAGGTCAGCCCGCCGACCATATTTCCGGCGATGGTGGGAATTTCGTTCCACAGAAGGTAGTCGCCGATCGAGAAGTTCCCGCCGAGCATCAGGCCGGAGGGGAACAGGAACATGTTGAC
>DATCLF010000478.1:0-18670 GCA_036564055.1 Spirillospora sp. | reverse complement strand
TTCCACGGCCCGGGAGATGTCGCGGTGGCTCGTGAACCGCAGCCTGCCCCGCTTGGCGTAGCGGACGCGCAGTCGCTGGGTCACGGGCGCCGGCGCCGGACCCTCCGGCATGGGTGGCAGGGTTCTGGTCCTTCCTACTCGTGGCGAGTCGAAATATAGGTCTCCCTATAGGGTACGGGTCGCCCGGCGCCTTTGGACCCTCGGGCGCCGCCGCTGGACCCGAACGACGCAGTTCAGGACGGTCGCACGGCCGTTTTCGGGCAGGCGTGGCGCGCGGGCGGGGCAGGTCCCGAACGCCCTGTCCACACGGTCGGCGGCGTCACACGGGCGCCGGCGTCACACGACCGTGAGGGGCAGCAGCTTCCTGCCGGTGGGGCCGATCTGGATCTCGGTGCCCATCGTGGGGCAGACGCCGCAGTCGTAGCAGGGCGACCACCGGCAGTCCTCGACCTCGGTCTCGTCGAGGGCGTCCTGCCAGTCCTGCCAGAGCCACTCGCGGTCGAGACCCGCGTCGAGGTGGTCCCACGGCAGGACCTCGACCTCGTCGCGCTCACGCAGCGTGTACCAGTCGAGGTCGACGGGCTCGTCGGCCAGCGCCTTGTCCGCGCACGCGGCCCACCGCTCGTAGGAGAAGTGCTCGCTCCAGCCGTCGAAGCGGCCGCCGTCCTCCCACACCGCGCGGATGACCTTGCCGACCCGGCGGTCGCCGCGCGACAGCAGACCCTCCACGATGGAGGGCTTGCCCTCGTGGTAGCGCAGGCCGATGGCGCGGCCGTACTCCTTGTCGCTCCGCAGGGCGTCCCTGAGGGCCTGCAGGCGGCGGTCGACGGTCTCGTGGTCGCACTGCGCGGCCCACTGGAACGGGGTGTGGGGCTTCGGGACGAAGGCGCCGATGGACACCGTGCAGCGGATGTCCTTGCGGCCCGTGGCGTCGCGTCCGGCCTGGATGACCCGCCGGGCCATGTCGGCGATCGCGAGGACGTCCTCGTCCTCCTCGGTGGGCAGGCCGCACATGAAGTACAGCTTGACCTGCCGCCACCCGTTCTCGTACGCGGTGGTGACGGTGCGGATCAGGTCGTCCTCGGTGACCATCTTGTTGATCACCTTGCGCATCCGCTCGGAGCCGCCCTCGGGCGCGAACGTCAGCCCGGAACGGCGGCCGTTGCGGGACAGCTCGTTGGCGAGCGTGATGTTGAAGGCGTCCACGCGGGTGGACGGCAGCGACAGCGAGGTGTTGGTGCCCTCGTACCGGTCGGCGAGCCCCTTGGCGATGTCGCCGATCTCGCTGTGGTCGGCGCTGGACAGGCTGAGCAGCCCGACCTCCTCGAAGCCGGACTCCTTCAGGCCCCGGTCGACCATCTCCCCGATCGTGGTGATCGACCGTTCCCGCACCGGCCGGGTGATCATTCCGGCCTGGCAGAACCGGCAGCCGCGGGTGCAGCCGCGGAAGATCTCCACGCTGTAGCGCTCGTGGACGGTCTCCGCCAGCGGAACCAGCGGCTTCTTCGGGTAGGGCCACTGGTCGAGGTCCATGACGGTGTGCTTCTCCACCCGCCACGGCACGCCCGGCCGGTTCGGCGCGACCCGCCGGATGCGGCCGTCGGGCAGGTAGCTGACGTCGTAGAACCGGGGCACGTAGACACCGCCGGACTTGGCGAGGCGCAGCAGCAGCTCGTCCCGTCCCCCGGGCCTGCCCTCGGCCTTCCACTCGCGGATGACCTCGGTGATGGCGAGCACGATCTCCTCGCCGTCGCCGAGGACGGCGGCGTCGAGGAAGTCGGCGATCGGCTCGGGGTTAAACGCGGCGTGCCCGCCCGCGATCACGATCGGGTGGTCGAGGGTGCGGTCCGCGGACTCCAGCGGGATGCCGGCGAGATCGAGGGCCGTCAGCAGGTTGGTGTAGCCGAGCTCGGTGGCGAACGAGACGCCGAGCACGTCGAACGCGGCGACGGGACGGTGGGCGTCCACGGTGAACTGCGGGATGCCGTGCTCCCGCATGACGGCCTCCATGTCGGGCCAGACCGAGTACGTCCGCTCGGCGAGGACGCCGTCCCGTTCGTTCAGGATCTCGTAAAGGATCTGGACGCCCTGGTTCGACGCTCCCACCTCGTAGGCGTCCGGGTACATCAGCGCCCAGCGAACATCGGCCTCGTCCCAGTCCTTGACCTGGGAGTTCAGCTCGCCGCCGATGTACTGAATCGGCTTCTGCACGCTCGGGAGCAGCGGTTCCAGACGCGGGAAGAGCGACTCGACCGGCATGACGGAATCCTCCGAACGGGGGATGTGGAATCGAGGCTCCAGCCTACCGCCGCCCGCACACGGCCTGTCTCAGTCGCCGCCGGTCTCAGTCGAAGGCGCGGCGCCGGACGTGCACCGCCTGCAGCAGGCCGAACGCGATCATGTTGGCGAACGTGGCGGACCCGCCGTAGGACACGAACGGCAACGGCAGGCCGGTGATCGGCATGATGCCGAGCGACATTCCCACGTTCTGGAACGTCTGGAAGCCCAGCCAGCACACGACGCCGGTCGCGACCAGCGTCCCGAACAGGTCCGCCGCCTGGGTCGCGATCCGCAGCCCGCGCCAGAGCACGACCCCGAGCAGCAGGACGATCACGGCGCCGCCGACGAAGCCGAGCTCCTCCCCCGCCACGGTGAAGATGAAGTCGGTCTGCTGCTCGGGGACGAAGTGACCGCCGGTCTGCTCGCCCTGGAACAGTCCCTTGCCGAACACGCCGCCCGACCCGACCGCGATGCGGGCCTGCCGGGCGTTGTAGCCGGCGCCGCGCGGATCGGCCTCGGGGTTCACGAAGGCGGTGAACCGGTCGATCTGGTACTGCTCCAGCAGCCCGAAGAACAGCACGGCGGCGATCACGGCCGCCCCGGCGGCGACGAGCCCGGCGAGCCAGCGCTTGCGGACGCCGGAGATCGCCAGCATCCCGAACACCACCGCCATGAACACCAGCGTGGTGCCGAGGTCGGGCTGCAGGATGATCAGCAGGGCGGGCACGCCGGCCAGCACCAGGGCGAGCAGGATGTCGCGGACGCCCGGGCCGATCTCCCCGTCGCGCGGCTCCCCGAGGATCATCGCGAGCAGCACCACGATGCCGACCTTGGCGAACTCCGACGGCTGCACCTGGAACCCGCCGCCGAGCACGATCCACGAGTGCGACCCGTTGATCGTCTCGCCGAGCGGGCTGAGGACGGCGACGAGCCCCACGCACGCCACCCCGTACAGGATCGGGACATAGGCGCGCAGGAGCCGGTAGTCCAGGAGCGTGACGACGCCGCCGAGGACGAACCCGATCGCCAGGTTCAGGATGTGCCGCTTGAGGAAGCCCTCAGGGTCCTTGCCCTGCTCGGTCAGGAGCTGGTAGGTCGCCGACCGCACCAGCAGCGCGCCCACCACCGACAGCGCCAGCACCGCCACCAGCAGCGGCCAGTCCAGGCGCCGCAGCACCGTGAGGCGGCTGGTCCAGTGCCGCCGCTCGGCGTACCCCTCGACGGTGCCGATGCCCGAGTCGGTGATCACGGCGCGGCCCCGGAGCCGGGAAGCCTGGGAAGCTCGGTGGGAAGCTCACCGTCCTCGAGGATGGGCTTGCGGTCCTTCGTCCCGTACATCGCCTCCCAGATCTTCCGGACGATCGGAGCCGCCGTCTCCGCGCCGAAGCCTCCCTGGGAGACCATCGCGACGATGGCGAAGCGCGGCTCGTCCACCGGGCCGAACGACGCGAACCAGGACATGTCCTCGGCGCCGTAGCGTTCGGCGGTGCCCGTCTTGCCGGCCACCGGCACCCGTTTCAGGTCGAACCCGGAGAACGCTCCGCCGGCGGTGCCGTCCTTCGGCACGTCGGCGAGCGCCTTGCGCATGTAGGCGAGGACCTTGCCGTCCACGGGCACCCGCTTCGGCTTCGGCGCCTCGATCCGCCGGACGAGCCTGCCGTCGGACGCGACGATCGCGACGCCGACCCGCGGGGTGTACAGCTTCCCGCCGTTGGCGATCGCGGCGTAGGCGCGGACGAGCTGCAGCGGCGTCACCAGCACGTTGCCCTGCCCGATCGACAGGTTCGCGGCGTCGCCGGCGCGCCAGACGAAGCCCTCCTGGCAGTTCTCGGCGGCGACGGCCTTCAGGTACGCGGCGCGCGCCGGGTCGGTCTTGGCGACCTCCGGGTAGCCCTCCTTGGCGCCGCGGCAACTGCTCTCCCGGGTGGCCTCCCAGTACTCGCGCTTCCACCGCGCGTCGGGGATGCGGCCGGGGCTCTCGCTCGGCAGGTCGACCCCGGTGGGGGCGCCGAAGCCGAAGCCCCGCGCCATCTCGACCATGGGGTTCTTCGCGTCCGGCGGGGCGTTCTTGCCGCCGTTGCGCAGCCACATCTCGTGCGCGAACTTGTAGAAGATCGTGTCGCACGACTTCACCAGCGCCGTGTGCAGGCTCATGGAGCCGAGGTTGGCGCCCCCGAAGTTGTTGAACGCGCGGCTGCCGACCATGTACGAGCCGGGGCAGTTGTAGGTGCCGTGCAGGTCGTACCCGGCCTTCACGGCGGCGGCCATCGACGACACCTTGAACGTCGAGCCGGGCGGGCCCTGCCCCTGCGTCACCCGGGAGATCAGCGGACTGTTGTTCTTCTCGCCGAGGAGCTCGTCGTACTTCTTCTGGGAGATGCCGCCGGTCCACACGGACGGGTCGTAGGTCGGGTAGCTCGCCATCGCCACCAGCCGGCCGGTGCGGACGTCCATGACCACGGCGGCGCCGGAGTCGGCGGGCGATCCCCTCCTGCGCGCGGCCTTGATCCCCTCCTCCAGGGCCTTCTCGGTCGCCCCCTGTACCTCGGCGTCGAGGCTCGTGACGAGGTGGTGGCCGGCGACCGGATCCTTCTTCGCGGCGATGCCGGTGACGCGGCCCTGCGCGTCGACCAGGACCCGGCGGTACCCGGCCTCGCCGCGCAGCTCCCTGTCGTACTGGGCCTCCAGCCCGTCGCGGCCGACCAGGTCGACGGCGCTGTAGCCGGTGACCTTCAGCCCCTCGCGCTTGTCGAGCTCCTCCTGGGTGACGGGCGAGAGGTAGCCGAGGGCCTGCACGGCGCTCGCGCCCTCGGGTTCCGGGTAGTTCCGGATGGGCTCGATCTGGGCCGTGACGCCGGGGAAGTCCTCCTGCCGCTCCATGATCTGCAGGGCGCGCTTGGGGTCGGCGTTGTCCACGACCGGGATCGGCTGGTACGGGGAACCCGGCCAGCACGGCCGCTTCACCGTGGGGCTGCACAGCCGGGTCCGCTGCTTGATCTCGTCGTAGCCGACCCCGAGGACCTTCGCGAGGCGCTTCAGGATGGCCTCGCCCCCGTCCTTCTGCCGCCGCAGCGTGGTGCTGTCGACGGACACGACGAGGGAGCTGGTGTTGCGGGCGAGGGGACGTCCGCGATCGTCGAGGATCATGCCGCGCACGGCCGGCACGACGATGTCGCGGGTGCGGTTCTGGGCGGCGATCGCCCGGTAGCGGTCGCCCTCCAGGACCTGGAGCGTCCACATGCGCCCCACCAGGACGAGCAGCAGCGCGCCGACCATCACGTACAGGACGACGAGGCGGAAGTGCGTGCGCGGGTTCACAGGCCCCCACCCCGGCCGGACATCGCGCGGTAGCGGGCGACCGGGACCGAGAGCCCGTCCCCGCTGGTCTTCTCGCCGCGTTCGTACCGGCGGGTGGCGCGCAGCACGGACCACACGACGAACGGGCTGGCGAGGACGGTGTAGAAGACCTGGAGCGGCACCATGCTGGAGACGGTGGCCCACTCGGCACGAGGATCGCCGAGCGTCATCCCGGTCCCGGCGTACAGGACGGTTCCGGCGACGGCGCCGGCGGCGACGGCGAAGAACGGCACGGCCGACTGCCGGTCCATCTCGGCGGACGCCATGCCGCACAGGTAGCCGATGAGGCAGTAGACCAGCGCATACCGGCCGAGGGTGTGGTCGGCGGGCGGGATGATGTCGGCCGCGAGACCGGCGAGGAACCCGGTGACCATCCCGGTCATCGACCCGGCGACCAGCGCCAACGCCACGACGGCGAGCAGCACGAGGTCGGGGTGGATGCCGCCGGGCAGCGGCAACCGGTTCGCGACCGACACCTGCAGGATCAGCGCCGCCGCGATCACCACCGCGCTCACGGCGGTGCGTCCGGCCGGCGACGGCTCCGGTGGGTTCAGCACGGTCAGTCCCCCGCGTTCGGTTCTGTGGACGGGCTTCGCGATCCGCTCGGCCGTGCCTCGGGATCGTCACGGCGCGGGCTTTCGGAGGGACTCGGCGACGGGCTCGTGCTCGGGGACGGTTTCGGGGGAAGGACCGCGTCCCGCGGGTCCTTCTTCGGCGGCGCCACGACGACGGCGACGACGTCGAGGCTGGTGAAACGGACGAACGGGCGGACGTAGGCGGTGCGGGTCAGCCCGCCGGTGGAGCGCTCGATCCGCTCGACGGTCCCGATCGGGACGCCCGGGACGTAGGGCCGCTGGCCCTGCGACCCGAGCGTGACGATCCGCTGGCCGACGTGGATGGGGGCGGAGGCGTCCAGGAGCTGGAACCGCAGCGGCGTCTCGCTCTGCCCGCCGAGGCCGCGGCGCCCGGCGCCCTGCACGATCCCGATCTCCTTGGAGCCCTCCAGCCGCGAGCCGATCGAGGAGGTCTGGTCGCTGGCGAGCAGGACGGTCGCGGTGGCGGGCCCGACGCGGACGACGCGGCCGACGAGCCCCTCGCCGCTCAGCACCGTCATGTCGCGCTTGACGCCGCTGCGGCTGCCGACGTCGATGGTGACCGTGTCCTCGAAGCCCTGGCCCGCCGAGATCACCCGGGCGGCGAGGATCTTGTAGCCGCCCATGCCGGCGGTGCCGAGCAGCCGCTCGAGCTGCGCGGACTTCTCCTTGTCGAGCTGCATCGAGCGGAGCTGCTCGCGCAGCCGCTGGTTCTCGCGCTCCAGCCGGTCGACGCGGCGGCGCTGGGCGGGCGCGTCACCGATCGCGGCGAGGGTGTCGCTCACCGGCCGCACGACGGACGCCGACGCCCGCTCCACAGGACCGAACACCGCCGCGCCGACACCGCGCAGGCCGCGCAGCGGGGACTCGTCCCCGCCTCGATGGTCAATGGTGATCATCGCGAGCGCCGCGACGAGCAGCGCCCCGAGGACCACGCGGGTGCGCCGGGTGTCCTTCACCCACCGACCTCCCGTTTCTCAGTTCGCCCGGGTCTTGGTCGTTCGGGGGGTGTTCAGTGCCGCGGCTCGGGTACCAGGACCTGTCTGAGCTCCTCGAAGTCCTCGACGCACTTGCCGGTACCGAGCACCACCGAGTCGAGCGGGTTGTCCACGAGGTGGATCGGCATCCCGGTCTCCTCCCGCAGCCGCTCGTCCAGGTTCTTGAGCAGGGCGCCGCCCCCGGTGAGCGCTATCCCGCGGTCCATGATGTCGCCGGACAGCTCCGGCGGGCACTTGTCGAGAGTGGTCTTCACCGCGTCCACCACGGCGTTGACCGGCTCCTCGATCGCGCGGCGCACCTCCTCGGCGGAGATCACCACGGTCTTCGGCAGCCCGCTGACCAGGTCGCGTCCCCGGATCTCGGCATGCGGCTCCTCGTCGCCGCCGGGGTAGGCCGAGCCGATCGCCATCTTGATCTCCTCGGCGGTACGTTCCCCGAGCATGAGCGAGTACTCCTTCTTGGAGAAAGCGATGATCGCTTGGTCGAGTTCGTCGCCGCCGACGCGGACCGACTGGCTGGTGACGATGCCGCCGAGGGAGATGATCGCGACCTCGGTGGTGCCGCCCCCGATGTCGACGACCATGTTGCCGGTCGGCTCGTGGACCGGCAGCCCGGAGCCGATCGCGGCGGCCATCGGCTCCTCGATGATGTACACGCGGCGGGCGCCGGCCTGGTAGCCGGCCTCCTTCACCGCGCGCTGCTCCACCCCGGTGATCCCGCTCGGCACCGCCACCACGATCCGCGGCTTGGCGAAGTGCCTGCGCTTGTGGACCTTCTGGATGAAGTAGCGCAGCATCCGCTCGGTGACGTCGAAGTCGGCGATGACGCCGTCCTTGAGCGGGCGTACCGCGACGATGTTGCCGGGTGTGCGGCCGATCATCCGCTTCGCCTCGATGCCCACCGCGACGATCTTCCCCGTGTTGGTGTTGATCGCCACGACGGACGGCTCGTTGAGGACGATGCCACGCCCACGCACGTACACCAGGGTGTTGGCAGTACCGAGATCGACCGCCATGTCACGGCCAAGGAACGACAACTTGTTACCCATGAAGAAAGGGAGCCCTTCATGATTGATGGGCGTGTATAGCGGCCCAACCATCGTAACGTGCGTTCACGTCCCCGAGCAGTAAGCGGGCCGCCGCGCGTCGCCCAAAAAAGGCTCGCCGACCAGCTCGGGCGGCCAAAAAAAGAGCCGGCCCAGGGGCCGCGCCCCTGGGCCGTGACATGGTCAGCCCAGTTCGGGGAAGAAGAGCTTGATCTCGCGCTCGGCCGAGTCGGCCGAGTCCGAGCCGTGGACGACGTTCTCTCCGATCTCGAGGCCGAAGTCGCCGCGGATGGTGCCGGGCGAGGCGCCGACCGGGTCGGTGGCGCCGGCCAGGGCGCGGAACGCCTCGACGGCGCGCGGCCCCTCGACGACCATCGCGACGAGCGGACCCCCGGTGATGAAGTCGACCAGCTCGCCGAAGAACGGCTTGCCGGCGTGCTCGGCGTAGTGGGTCTCGGCCGTTTCCCTCGTCAGCGTGCGGAGTTCCAGCGCGACGAGCTTCAGGCCCTTGCGCTCGATGCGGGAGATGACCTCGCCGACGAGGCCACGGCGGACGCCGTCGGGCTTGACAAGAACGAGAGTGCGCTCGGACACGTGTGGTTCTCCTCGGAAATTCGGATTGAGCAGGCGCGCGAATACTACCCGGCTCCCGCCTTCGGGGCCGCCGCACCGGGCGGGAACGCGCTGATCCGGGCGGGTCGCGGTCATCCGGGCCGGACGCGCCGGCGGTCGCGGCGCGCCGCGCGCACGGCGAGGACGGTCAGCAGGGCGGCGGCCACGGCGACGGCGGCGAGCCACAGGTGGTAGGCGCCGAGCAGCGCGTCCGCCCGCTGCGACGCGGTGACCGGCCGCAGGCGTTCCAGCAGGGAGGCCTGCAGGGACAGGACGGCGAGCTGTCCGGCGAGCAGCGCCGGGAAGCACAGCGACAGGCCGAAGAGCGCGGCGCCGGCGCCCGCGTCGCGCAGCGAGGCGGCGAGGGCGAGCCCGGCGCCGGCGCCGAGCGGGACGAGCGCCGGGGGCAGCGTCCAGGGCGTGTGCGGGACGGCGACGAGGCCGAGGAGCACACCGGCGATCATCAGGACGCAGCCGGCCGCGACGGCGCGGTGCGGCTGTGTCCGGGCCGCGGCGAGCGCCCCGGCGACCGCGGCCCCGGCGGCGAGGGCGAAGGGGAGCAGCGGCACGCCCGAGCCGTCCTGCCGCTCGTCGGCGGTGACCGAGGTGAGGCCGGCCAGGGGGCCGGCGACCGGCTGGCAGAGCAGACCGGCCGCGATCATGACGATCGCGCAGCCGGACGGGCCGCCCGCCGCCGCGTCGTCGCCGCCGGCGAGGGCGAGACCGAGCAGGGCGGGGATGACGGCCGCCGCCACGACGAGCCGGGCGCCGGGCGACCAGTCGTGGGCGGCGTCGACGGCGAGGAAGGTGAAGCCCGCCGCGGGGACGAACGCCAGCAGGATCGGCCCGCGTTCGGCCTGCCGGGCGGCCGCGCCTCGAGGCCGGTGCCCGCGCAGAAGCGGGCGGGCGAGGACGAGGGCGAGAGCGACGGCGGCGACCGCGGGCCACGGCACGGGCGCGAGCGCGACCCGCCAGTCGGGGACGGCGGAACCGCTCCCGGCCGCGGGGACGGCGTTCAGCGCGAGCGGCATGGCGAGGATGAGCATGCCCGCGAAGGCGCCCGCCCAGGCGGCTCTCAGGCGGCGGCCGCCGTGCTCCCAGACGAGCACGAGGGAGGCGGGGACGGCCATGCCCGCTCCCACGCCCTGGACGACCCGGACGGCGGCGATCAGGGCCACCGAGTCGGCGAGCCGGGCGGCGGCGAGTCCCGCCAGCAGGAGGGCGGCCCCGGTGGCGAGCACGGCCCCGGCGGGCAGGCGGCGGGCGGCCACGGCGGCGGGCGGCACCGTGAGCAGGAGGGCGGGCAGGGAGGCCCCGGTGGCGCGCAGCAGCCCGGCGAGCTCGGCGTCGTCGAGCCCGAGGGCGCTCGCGGCGGCGGGCACGACCCGCAGGACGGGGTCGGGCACCGCCAGCACGGCGGCGGTGAGCGCGACGAGCGCGGGCAGCGCGGAGAGCGCCGCGGGGAGCGCGCGGGCCGGCGCGGCCGTCCGGGCGCCGGCCCGCGGAGGTCCGGCGGGCGCGTGCGCGGCCGGCGCGTTCTCGGACAGGGCGCGCTCCTTTGCTGGATCGTCACCCGCCGACCACTTTCCCGTAAGGGAATATTGTCGCAATCAACGAAAGTCGTCGAAATTGTCGGGATCGGCGGCTGAAAAGACGTGCCTTTCCCCGAGAATTTAGCGCGACTGAACGGCGTCCGCCTTACGTCCCAACCAAATCGCCGTTGCCCAGAGTGCTCCGAAGACCACGCCGAGGAAGAACATGGCGGGCACCATGAATCCGGTCGCGATGATCAGGGCTTGGACGACCGTCCCGGCGGGCACCGCCCAGGAGAAGCGCAGCAGCCCGGCGAGCACCAGGCAGACGACCGCCAGCCCCCCGCACACCGCGCCCGCGGTCGCGCCGTCCACGTGTATGACGGACACCGCCACCGGGATCGCCAGCGCGATCACGATGGCCTCGCAGGCCAGCACGGTCGCGAACAGCCTGCGTGCGGGGTTCGCCCCGGTCCGCGCGCCCATGCCGGCCGTCACCGTCCCTCTCCCACGCGCAGCAGGACCCTGGCGTCGCCCGCGGTGACCACCGACCCGGTGACCAGGACGCCGGCGCCGCTGTACTCGCCGGTCTCCTCGGCGAGGGCGATCGCCCGGTCGATCGCGTCGTCCATGCGCGGCGCGACATGGACCCGCTCGGGCCCGAAGACGTTCTCGGCGAGTTCGGCGAGCTCCTCGGGCGGCATGGAGCGGGGCGAGGAGTTCCGGGTGACGACCAGCTCCCCGACGACGGGTTCGAGCTGGTCGAGGATGCCCGGCACGTCCTTGTCGGCGGCCACGGCGAGGACGCCCGCGAGCCGGGTGAAGGCGAACGACTCGCTGATGGTCCGCACGGTCGCGGCCATCCCGGCCGGGTTGTGCGCCGAGTCCAGCAGGACGGTCGGCCCGGTGCGGGCGACCTCCAGCCGTCCCGGCGAGGTCGACTTGGCGAACCCGCTGCGGACCAGGGCCGGGTCGAGCTGGCCGTGCTCGCCGCCGAGGAAGGAGTCGCCGGGGGCGATGCGGGTCGCGGCCTCAAGGCCCGCCTCCCCCGCGGTCGGGGCGCCGCTGGCGAACGCCTCGACCGCCGCGAGGGCCGTGGCGGCGTTGCTCGCCTGGTGCTCGCCGAACAGCGGCAGGAAGATCTCGTCGTAGACGCCGTGCAGTCCCTGGAGCCGGAGCTGCTGCCCGCCCACGGCGACGTCCCGGTTCAGCACGCCGTACTCGATGCCCTCGCGCGCCGCCACCGCGCCGACCTCGACGACCCGCCGCAGCAGCACCTGGGCCGCCTCGACCTGCTGCTGGGCCAGCACCGCCACCGACTGCGGCTTGATGATCCCCGCCTTCTCCGCGGCGATCTCCTCCAGCGCGTCGCCCAGGTACCGGGTGTGGTCCAGCCCGATCGGGGTGATCACGGAGACGACGCCGTCGGCCACGTTGGTGGCGTCCCACGCGCCGCCCATGCCGGCCTCGACCACCGCGACGTCGACCGGCGCGTCGGCGAACGCCGCGTACGCCATCGCGGTGAGGACCTCGAAGAACGACAGCCGCGTCGCGTGCTTGTCGTCGATCAGCTGGACGTAGGGCAGGATGTCCTCGTACGTCTCGGTGAACCGCTCCTCGCTGATCGGCTCCCCGTCGATCGCGATCCGCTCACGCAGCGTGGTCAGCTCGGGGCTGGTGAACAGTCCCGTGCGCAGCCCCCGTTCGCGCAGCAGCGCCTCGATGAGCCGAGCCGTGCTGGACTTGCCGTTCGTGCCCGCGATGTGGATGACCGGGTAGGCGCGCTGCGGCTCGCCGAGAACATCGACGAGATCCTGGATCCGGTCGAGCGTGGGGTCGATGTCCCACTCGACCCCGCGGCCCATGATCGCGGCGACGGTGCCGCGGTACCCGCCGGACGGCTCGGATGCGTGGCTCACGGTCACAGAGCCTACTCGGCGGTGCCCGTGCTCTCGTCCGGCCACCAGACTGGGACCCATGGAGGTGTTCTTCCGGGAGTGGGAGCGGCGCGTCCCGGGCGAGACCCGCGACATCGCGCGGGCCCGCGCCCTGGCCGACGTGCTGGGGGTCCTCGAACCGGGCGTTCCCGTGCTGACCGTCGTGGGGTCGAAGGGAAAGGGGACCGCGGCGACCTACGCCTCGGCCTTCCTCGCGGCGGCCGGTCTGCGCGTGTGCACGGTGACGAGCCCCGCCCTGCGCACGAACCGCGACAGGATCCGGATGGACGGCCGCGCCGTCTCCGACGCGGAGCTCGCCTCCCTCGCCGACGCCCTCGACGCGGGCATCGCGGCCCTTCCGCCGCCCGCGCGCGGCTACCTGTCGCCCTCCGGCCTGTTCATGCTCGCCGGCGTCCTGCACGCCCGCCGCAGGGGCGCGGACGCGATCGTCCTGGAGGCGGGGATGGGCGGCCGGTCCGACGAGGCCGCCCTGTTCCCGCCCGACGTCGCCGCGATCACACCGATCTTCCTCGAGCACGCGGGGGTGCTCGGCGACACCCCGGCGGAGATCGCGGAGGAGAAGCTGGGGGTGGCGGGGCCGGACACGCTCGTCCTGTCGGCGCCGCAGTCCGCCGAGGTCGCCGGGGTGCTCGGGCCGGTGGAGCGCGTGGACGAGGGCGGCGGCGGAGTTCCCGGGGACCTGCTGCCGGCGGGGCTGGGCCGCGTCTCCGCCGAGCTCGGCGTCGCGGCGGCCCGGCGCCTGCCCGGCGTGGACGAGCCCTCCCCGCGGGCGCTCTGGGACACGCTGGCGTCGGTGGTCCTGCCGGGGCGGTCGTCGCAGCACGACGTGCCGGGTTCGGCGACGCGGGTGCTCGTCGACGCCGCCATCGACCGGACGGGCGTCGCCGCCGCCCTCGCCGCGGCGCGGCGCGCCTGGGGGACGATCGACCACGTCGTCCTCTGCCTCCCCGACCACAAGGACCTCGCCGGGGCCGCCGCCGAGCTCGGGGACCTGCCGGTGACGTTCGTGCGGCTGCCGCTGCGGCACCTGGGCTTCACCCGCGCGCTGCCGCCCGGCTGGGACGTCGTCGGCGCCGAGGCCGTCACCCCGGAGGCGCTCGCCACGCTCGGGCACCGTGTCCTCGTGCTCGGCACCGGCTACTTCACCGGGCTCGTTCTCGACGCGGTGAACGCCGACACCGAGCGGCTGTTCACGAGCGCGGCTTCTCCACGTCGTTCCTGATCCTGCGCATCACGTCGGACATCAGCGAGAACTGAGGGGTCGGCGAGGCGAGGTTGGACGCCACGATGCCGTAGGAGTCGCGGGTCGCCCACGCGCAGAACGTGTGGGTCTCGTTGAGCACGGCGAACGTCCCGCAGACGGCCTTGCCGCCCTTCTTGCCGGGGTCGGCGTCCTGTCCGGCGATGAACGTCGTCGGCTGCGCCCTCTGCAGGAACTTCTCGGGGTCGCCGACCGGGCCCGTCCCGCCCATGAACAGGACGTTGACCGGCCGTGCGGGCTCCCCGGTGTAGACGGCCTGCCCGTTCTCGGCGACCGGGATCCCGCCCGCCTCGACCGCTCCCACGATGAACGGGTACGCGGCGGTCGTGACGGGCCGGGTCGTGGTGTCCCGGGTGAGCCCGCCCGCGTTCGCGACCGCGTCGATGACCTTCGTGGAGGGCCCGACGTCGGCGGTCGCGTCCCGGGTGGCGACGCCGCCGACGCCGCGGTCAAGCCGGAACACCAGCACCCCCGCGGCGAGGAGGCCGGCGACGACCACGACGGCCCCGGCGACGAGCAGGAGCCTGCGGATCCGGGCCGCGGTGGACGGCGGGGGCGGCGGCTGCTGACCGGGAACCGTCGGCACGGGACCGGTGCCGTCCTGGACGACCCCCTGCGGACCCGTGCCGTCCGGGACGACGCCGTGCGGGCCGGTCCCGTCGGAGATGACGCCGTGCGGGCCGGTCCCGTCGGAAACGACCCCGTGAGGACCCGTTCCCCCGACGACCGGGTGCGCGCCCGACCCGTTGGCGGACGCGGGCATCGTGTGCGGGCCCGTCCCTTCGGAGGGCTCGGCCGACCACCACGGACGCGCGGAACCCCAGGGCGAGGGGACGGTGGAGGCCCGCTCCCGGGCGTCCCCGTCCTCGACGGCCTGGGGCGCCTCCAGCTCATCACCGGACGTGGACTCCGGCACGTCGGACCGGGGTGGTGATTCGGCCATTGCGCTCCCGATGGTTCAAGTCCGGCAAAGCCCGCGGGCTCACCCGGATCGTAGCCGCGCCGGACGGGACGCGCCGACCGTTCGCCGTGTCAGCCGCCCGTCACTCGCGCGTCAACCCGCCGGGAGCGCGTTCAGCCGGGACTCCAGCCGCCGGATGTCGGCCTCGGCCTGCGCCAGGCGTTCCCGGTTCTTCGCGACGACCGCCTCGGGCGCCTTCGCCAGGAAAGCCTCGTTGCCGAGCTTGCGGGACGTCTGCTCGACGACCTTGCGGGCCGCGGCGAGGTCCTTCTCCAGCCGCTTGCGCTCGGCGGCCACGTCGATGACGCCCGCGGTGTCGATCCGGACCGTGACGCCCTCGACCGGCAGGGACGCCGTGGCCGAGAAGCCCTCGCCGGGCTCGGTGAGCCGCAGCAGCGACCGGATGCCCTCCTCGTGGGCCGCGAGCGGCGAGGAGCCCCACTCGAGCGTCGCGGCGACCCGCTGGCCCGGCTTGAGGCCCTGGTCCGCGCGGAACCGGCGGACCTCCGTGACGAGACGCTGCAGCGACTCGACGAGGGCCTCCGCATCGCGGTCGCGGCGGGCGGGCTCCGCGGACGGCCACGGCGCGGTGACGACCGTGGAGCCGCCGGTCAGGGACGTCCACAGCTCCTCGGTGACGAACGGGATGACCGGGTGCAGCAGCCGCAGCAGCCTGTCGAGGACCTCGCCCAGGACGCGGCGGGTCGTCTCCGCCCGCTCGTCGGCGAGCTGGACCTTCGCAAGCTCCACGTACCAGTCGCAGACCTCGTCCCACGCGAAGTGGTACAGCGTCTCGCACGCCTTGGCGAACTCGTAGTTCTCCAGGTGCGCGTCCACCTCGGTGATGACGGACTGCAGCCGCGACAGGATCCAGCGGTCGACCGTGGAGAGGTCGTCGGGCACGTCTCCCTTGACATGCGCTCCATTGATGAGCGCGAACCGGGTCGCGTTCCAGAGCTTGTTGCAGAAGTTGCGCGACCCCTGCGCCCACTGCTCCGCAACCGGGACGTCGCCGCCGGGGTTCGCGCCGCGCAGCAGCGTGAAACGGGTCGCGTCGGCCCCGTAGGCGTTGATCCAGTCGAGCGGGTCGATGACGTTCCCGAACGACTTCGACATCTTCTTGCCGAACTCGTCGCGGACCATCCCGTGCAGGGCGATGGTGCGGAACGGCGGCACCCCGTCCATCGCGTACAGCCCGAACATCATCATCCGGGCGACCCAGAAGAACAGGATGTCGTAGCCCGTGACCAGCACGGACGTCGGGTAGAAGCGCTTGAGGTCGGGCGTCTCGTCGGGCCAGCCCAGGGTGGAGAACGGCCACAGCGCCGAGGAGAACCAGGTGTCGAGGACGTCGGGGTCCTGCGTCCAGCCCTCGGGCGGCTCCTCGCCGGGCCCCGGGCACACGACCTCGCCGTCCGGCCCGTACCAGACCGGGATGCGGTGCCCCCACCAGAGCTGGCGGCTGATGCACCAGTCGTGCATGTTGTCGACCCACTCGAAGTAGCGGGCCGCCATCTCCGGCGGGTGGATCTTCACGCGGCCGTCGCGGACGGCGTCGCCCGCGGCCCGCGCCAGCGACTCGACCTTCACGAACCACTGCAGCGACACGCGGGGCTCGACGACCGTGGAGCAGCGCTGACAGTGCCCGACCGAGTGCTCGTAGGGGCGGATCTCCTTGACGACCCGGCCCTGTTCCCGCAGCGCCGCCACGACCGCCGGGCGCGCCTCGAACCGGTCGAGCCCCTCGAACGGGCCGGGCGCGGTGACCACGCCCCGCTCGTCCATGATCGTCAGCATGGGCAGCCCGTGGCGCCGGCCGATCTCGAAGTCGTTGGGGTCGTGCGCCGGGGTCACCTTCACCGCGCCGGTCCCGAACTCCGGGTCGACGTGCTCGTCGGCGACGACCGGGATGCGGCGGCCGGTCAGCGGAAGCTCGATCTCCCGGCCGACCAGGTGCGCGTACCGCTCGTCCGAGGGGTGGACGGCGACGGCGGTGTCACCGAGCATCGTCTCGGCCCGCGTGGTCGCGACGACGATCTCGTCCTCGCCGGACCCGTACCGCAGCGACACCAGCTCGCCCTCGACGTCCTCGTGCTCCACCTCGATGTCGGACAGGGCGGTCAGGCAGCGCGGGCACCAGTTGATGATGCGCTCGGCGCGGTAGATGAGGCCGTCGTCGAACAGCCGCTTGAAGATCGTCCGGACGGCCCTGGCGCGGGCGTCGTCCATCGTGAACGCCTCGCGCGTCCAGTCGACGCTGTCGCCGAGGCGGCGCATCTGGCCGAGGATCTTCCCCCCGGATTCGGCCTTCCACTGCCAGACCCGCTCGACGAACGCCTCGCGTCCGAGGTCGTGCCGCGACAGGCCCTCCTTGGCCAGCTCGCGCTCCACCACGTTCTGGGTGGCGATGCCCGCGTGGTCCGTGCCGGGGACCCACAGGGTCTCGTAGCCCCGCATCCGGTGCCAGCGGATGAGCACGTCCTGGATCGAGTGGTCGAGGGCGTGCCCCATGTGGAGCGAGCCGGTGACGTTCGGCGGCGGGATCACGATCGAGAACTGCGGCCGGTCGGGCGCCCGCCCCGGGTCGGCGGTGAACAGCCCGTCGGCCACCCACCGCTCGTAGAGCCGGCCCTCGACGTCCGCCGGTCGGTACTGGGTGGGAAGGTCGACGTCCTCGGCGGCCCCGCGGCCGCGCTCAGTGCTGGGCTGTGTCACGGCTGACGATTCTACGGGGGCCGGGGACCCGATCTTCCCGCTCCCCAGAGAGCGTTTTCCCATGGGGGTCGGGACACAGGTCACCTGACATCGGGTCGCCTCACCGGCAAGGGTGGCGGGGTACGTCCGGCGCGAAGGAGAAGAGGGACCGGGATGCGATCGGTACTGGCACGCGCCGCCGTGCTGGCCGGCGCGTTCACCGCGGGGGCCGTGGCCGCCCGCGCCGCGACCCTCCCCCAGCTGCGCAGCCTGACCGCCGACCTGCAGCGTTCCCGGGAACGGATCCTCGCCAGCCGGGAGGAGGAGCGGCGGCGGCTGCGGCACGACCTGCACGACGGGCTCGGCCCGACTCTGGCGAGCCTCGCGATGTCGCTCGACGCGGCCCGCATCACCCTGGCCGTCGAGCCGGAGCGGATGGACCCGCTGCTCGCCGACGTCCGGGACCGGCTCGCGCGGGCCGTGGGGGAGATCCGCGACCTGGCGTCCGGGCTGCGCCCGCCCGCGCTCGACGACCTCGGGCTCGTCGCGGCCATCGAGTCGCTCGCCGAGGGCTGCTGCGCGCGGGTGGACGTCCGCTTCGACGGCGAGCAGGCGGAGCTGCCCGCCGCGGTGGAGGTGGCGGCGTACCGGATCGTGCAGGAGGCGCTGACGAACGTGCGGCTCCACGCCCCGGAGAGCACGGCGACGGTGCGGCTGTCGCGGGATTCGGAGCTGCGGCTCGTGGTGGCCGACACCGGTCCCGGCCTGCCCGACGCGGTCCGTGGCGGCGGGCAGCCGGGGTCGGGGCACGGCATCGCCGCGATGAAGGAGTGGGCGGCGGAGGTCGGCGGGACCTGCCTGATCACGTCCCGTCCCGGCGGCGGGACCATCGTCTCGGCCAAGCTTCCGCTCACCCTGGCGACCGCGGACCACGGGGAACCCGTCCCCGGGTACGATCGTCCTTCGATCGGGAGGGGCGGGCGCAGATGAGCGAGGACATCCGTGTTCTCATCGCCGACGACCACCCGGTGTTCCGGCAGGGCCTCAAGGGGCTGCTGCACGCGCTGGGCGTCGAGGTCGTCGGGGAGGCCGAGAACGGCCCGGACGCGGTGAAGCTCGCCGCCGAACTCCAGCCGGACGTCGTCGTGATGGACCTGCACATGCCCGGCGGCAACGGCATCGAGGCGACCCGCACCATCACCCGCACCAGCCCGCAGATCGGCGTGCTGGTGCTGACGATGTTCCGCGACGACGACTCGGTGTTCGCGGCGATGCGCGCCGGCGCCCGCGGCTACCTGCTGAAGGAGTCGGGCGCCGAGGAGATCGCCCGCGCGGTGAAGGCGGTCGCCGCGGGCGAGGCCATCTACGGCCCGGAGAT
>DATCLF010000477.1:0-14112 GCA_036564055.1 Spirillospora sp. | reverse complement strand
TGTCCGACCCGCTCGGCACGTCCCTCGGCGACTCGTCCGGCCCGGCCTCGCCCCCGCCGCCGGTGCCTCCCGCGTCCCCGCTGACCCCGCCGCCCGTGCCGCCGCCTCCGTCGTCCCCGCCTCCGGCCTCCACGCCCGCGGCCCCCACCGGCTCCGGCGGCACGGGCTCCGGCGGGAAGTCCTCCACCGACAGTCACCGGCTCCCGTCCGTGGACGAGCTCCTCCAGCGCATCCAGAACGACCGGCAGCGGGAGGCGAACGCGAGCGCGTCCGACAAGAGCGGCTCCTACGGCAGCTCGCTGAACGACCCGCTGAACGACCCGCTCGCCACCGGATCGTTCGGCAGCACCGGCGACTCCGGCGGCTCCGCCGGGTCGGGCGGCACCGGCCCGTGGTCGACCGGCGGGCAGAGCGGCGGCTACGACTCGGGGCTCGGCTCCGGCACCCCGTCCGGGGGGCTCGGATCCCCGTCCGGCTTCGGCCAGAACCAGCAGAGCGACGGCTACCCGACGGCCCCCGCCTACGGCGACACGCCGCGGTACGACGACCCGCTCGGCGGCGGCCGGGACCCCCTCGGAGGTTTCGGCGCGGGCGGCGAGAGCGGCTCCGGGGTCTACGGCGACTTCAGCGGCAGCAGCTACGGCGGCGGCACCGACCCGCTCTCCGCGCCCCAGGACCCGAACTCCACGAGCGGCTACCAGGACTACGGCGACCCGAACGCCACCCAGGCGTACGGCAGCGGCTACTTCGGCGGCTCGCAGCAGGGCGGGTATCCGCAGGGCGGCCAGCAGAATGACACCGGCCCGTACGGCACCCGGCAGCCCAACGACGACTGGGAGAACTACCGCCGCTGACCATCCCGGCCGCACAGGCCGCCACCGTGAACCGCCACCGTGAACGAGGGCCGCCAACCCCGGCGGCCCTCGTTTCGCGTCTCCCGCCGCCGCGTCGCTCCCGGCAGGTGCGGGGACCGTCCGCAAGCGGGCACGAGTTCGTGCGGGTCGCAGCGGTCGAGCGGCTCGACTCCAGTTATAAACGTTGAGTGACTTCAAAGCCACTCAACGTATCCATTGTGCGGCAGGAGCTGCCGGCGTCGTTCGTCGTGTTCCTCGTCGCGATCCCGCTGTCGCTGGGCATCGCGGTCGCCTCCGGGGCCCCGGTCGCCGCCGGCCTGATCGCCGCCGTCGTCGGCGGTGTCGTCGCCGGGGCGATCGGCGGATCACCGCTGCAGGTCAGCGGTCCCGCCGCCGGGCTCACCGTGATCGTCGCCGAGCTGGTGCAGACCTACGGGTGGCGCGCCACGTGCACGATCACGCTGCTCAGCGGGCTGCTGCAGATCGCCCTCGGCGCCTGCAGGGTCGCCCGCACCGCCCTCGCCGTCTCCCCCGCCGTCGTCCACGGGATGCTCGCGGGCGTCGGGGTCGTCCTCGTGCTGGCGCAGGTGCACGTCGTGCTCGGCGGCAGCCCCCAGCAGTCGGCGATCGCCAACCTGAGCGAGCTGCCCGGCCAGCTCGTCAGTCCCAGCACCCACCCCGCGCTGCTCGGCGCGTTGACCGTGCTGGTGCTGTTCGGCTGGCCCCGGCTGCCCGTGTCCGGCCCCCTGCGGCTCATCCCCGGCCCGCTGCCCGCGATCGCCCTCGCCACCCTGACCGCCTGGTCGCTCGGCTGGAACGCGCATCGCGTGCAGCTCCCCGAGACGCTGTTCGGCGACTGGGACGCCCCCGTCCTGCCCCACGGCTCCCCGGCCTCCATCGCCGGCGCCGTCGCTTCCGTCGCGCTCGTGGCGGCGGTCGAGTCGCTGCTGTGCAGCGTCGCCGTCGACCGGAAGCGTCCCCCGGGGGTGCCGCGCACCGACCTCGACCGGGACCTGCTCGCCCAGGGGGCGGGCAACACGGTGTCGGGGCTGCTCGGCGGACTGCCGATCGCGGGAGTGATCGTCCGCACCACGGCCAATGTGGAGGCCGGCGCCCGAACCCGCGCGTCCACCGTCCTGCACGGCGTGTGGGTGCTGATCCTCGCGCTGTCGTGCGGACCCGTCATCGAGCAGGTGCCGCTCGCGGCCCTCGCCGCACTGCTGATCGTGCTCGGCGTCCGGCTGATCGACACCGCCCGCATCCGCGACCTGCGCCACCACCGGGAGGCTCCCGCCTACTTCGCCACCCTCGTCGGCGTCGTCGTCCTCGGGCTCGGCGAGGGCGTGCTGCTCGGCATCGGGGTCATGGGGGTGCTGGCGCTGAGGAGGCTGACCCGGCTGTCGGTCCGTGTGGAGCAGCTCGTTCCCGACCCGGACGACGGCCCGGTCCCCATCCGCATCCACGTGGTCGTGGAGGGCACGCTGACGTTCCTGGGCGTTCCCAAGGTGACGCGCGTGCTCCAGGACGTCCCGCCGGGTGCCAGGGTCGACCTCGACCTGAACGTCGACTTCATGGACCACGCCGCTTTCGACGCCATCCACCAGTGGCGGCTCGCCCACGAGCGTCACGGAGGACGGGTCGACATCGATGAGGTGCACGAGGCTTGGTATGAAAGAGCCGTGACAGGTGAAATGCCCTCACCGCGTAAAGTGCCCCCTTCGTCACGGTGGTGGGCTCCCTGGGCGAATCGGTGGCGCCGCTCCGAGAAGGACCTCGACGCGCCGGGGGTCTCGCCGGCCACCGTGCTGCTGGACGGCGTCCGCGAGTACCACGGCCGCACCGCCCCGCTCGTCCGGCCGATCATGGCCGAGCTGGCGATGGAGCAGAAGCCGCAGCACCTGTTCATCACCTGCGTGGACTCGCGCATCGTCCCCAACATCATCACGGCGAGCGGGCCGGGCGACCTGTTCATCAACCGCAACGTGGGGGCGCTCGTCCCGCGGCACGGCTCCCGGACTCCCGACGACTCCGTCGCGGCCACCGTCGAGTACGCCACCCACGTCCTCGACATCCGGACGATCACCGTCTGCGGCCATTCCAACTGCGGCGCGATGGCCGCCCTCCTCGCCGGCGGCGCCGAGGTCGAGCATCTCCCCGCCCTGTCGCGGTGGCTCAAGCACGGCAACCACAGCCTCGCCCGTTTCCTGGCCGACGACCCGGCCGGCGAGGACGTCTCGCCGCTCACCCGGCTCTGCAAGATCAACGTGATGCAGCAGCTCGACAACCTGCTGACCTATCCGTGGCTGCGCACGCGGGTCGAGTCCGGGGAGATCGAGCTGGTCGGCCTCTACCTCGACCTGCAGTCCGCGAAGGTCGAGATCCTCGACCGGGCCACGAACACGTTCGTCCCCGTCCCGGACGACGCCCCGCCGGCCCGGACCGGGGGCTGAGACGAGGACGCGGGCCATCCTCCCGCCAAGGACGGCCCGCGCGTCGGTGTTCTCCGCGGCCTCTGCGTCACGGCCGGGTCAGTGCCCGACGAGGTGATCCACGCGGTGCCTGTTCCGCACGTACACTCCCGTCACCCTGCGCGCCCGCCGCGCCCGCCGGTCGGGCGCAGGGAGGAACAGGGAGTCGTACCGGCTGGCGCGCGAGAAGTCCCACAGGTACACAAGACCCGCCAGCGCTCCCGCGAGAGCAAGGGCCACGAACACGATGACGAACATCTGCGCTCCTCTCCACGGGGCCCCTGCACCGTCGGCCCCGCCGCCGCCACCGATCAACGATCAGCTCTTGTACGAGACGGTAAGCGCGTCGTTTCATCCGCACTGTGTCGTGTGACCCGAATCTGTCGCGTCATCTGCCCCTGTACGCTTCACTGCACCTTCCACCCGGCCGCTCCGCGAGGGCACGACAAGAAAACGACCCCGGAGCACGCACTCCGAGGTCGTCCCCGTACCACTGTCACGCGGTGACGATGACCGCGGCCACCCCCACGATGCAACCGATCAGTATGCCGACGAAACCCATGACGAATTCCGCCTTCTGCTCGAAGGTCATCGGCGCATCGTCCGGATGGGGCCTCTTTACGCCGACCCACGTGGCGGCGAGCGCGCTCATGGCTCTCAGATAACGGCGAGCCGAGCCCACACCTGCTCGCCGGGCAGGAAGGCTCCGACGATCCCCGCAGCCACCGCCACGACGAACGCGGTGATCGCCGTGAAGATGAGGAAGAGTTCACGGTTCATCCTCATCGCCCCCGTTTCTGGTTCGGGCGACCTGACGGTCGCTTCTCGCTGGAAACCGTGCGGAGCACGCCACTCGGGGCAAGCGCCGCCCACGCCTCACCGGTCACGCCGCAAGACGGAACCGCGGCGAAATGCGCACGACGAAGAAACGACCCCGGGGCATGACCCCGAGGTCGCACGTGTGAACGGACCTCACCAGGCGTAGATCACCCAGCCGATCCCCATTGCGATGATCAGTCCGATCACGAGTCCCAGGCAGATCCGCCTCCGACCGGCGGGGGTCGCCAGGAGCTCCGGCTTGCGCAGCTGAGCCATCACCCACAGGACAATTGCCGCCCCGCTCATGACGTTCCAGACGGCGAGCGCGATCAGGTTCACCGGCTGAGGAGGCAGAGGGGAGGACCTGAGGGCCATGACGATCAACAGCTGGATGGCGCCGATCGCAGCGAAGAAGATCATCCTGCTCACGAGCAGCATCTCCCTTTCTTTGGTTTGGACGACCTGAGGAGCCGCTTCTCGCTGGAAACCGTGCGGTGCGCACCACCGGAGGCAAGCGGCACCCACGCACCACCGGCACGTCCACAGGACGAGAGCCGGTGCACCAGCATCCCGAGCGCGGGCAGCGGCGACGAGGTTCACGACCTCGGAGGGCCGGGACAAAAAGATGGCGGCCTCGGGGCGGTCGCGCCCCGAGGCCGCATGTCAGGCGGGCGTCACGAAGGCCCGCCGAAGATGATCAGACACCACGGCGACGATGAGGACCCTCTGCACGGTCCACTGCGCCTTTCGTCCGGGCGCGCCGCCGATGATGGAGCTGCCCCGGGAAGCTTCCGGGGCCGCTCACACGTGACGTGGGTGTCACCCGGAGAAGAGGGCGCCACCGATGATGGAGACTCCGAGGACCGCCCACAGGATGATCCCGAAGACGGTCCGCAGGTAGAATGACCGCTTCTGCTCGCGGGTCTGCAGGACGTCGGCCGCGTTGGACAGGTGCTTCCACACCCAGACGCCGAGCAGCAGGACACCGACGACGATCCAGCAGAGGCCGAAGATCCAGATCCCGATCTCGGAGAAGGGCGCGACAACCGCCGCGGCCATCAGGGGAACGGCGATCCCCAAGACGACTCGCCTCGTGCCCTTGGGGACGTCCTCGATGCGGGAAAGCTCCTTGAGGCGCCCGAGCAGGCCCTTGAAAATGTCCAAGGGACTCCCTCCTTCTCTTGTTTGTCAATCGCCTGCCCTGTAGACCGTCAGGCGCGCGCCGTCCGCGTCAAGTGACGTCTCGTGGAACCACCGGCGGGGTCCACGACATGGGGCCACGAGGAAATTCGGCCGGAGACGAAGCCCGTACCGGCGGTGGAAGACAAAGAAGCGACCTCGGGAAGACTCCCGAGGTCGCTTACGTGAGGCGGACTCAGTCGCGCAGGAAGAGGCTGGTCACGAGGTACGCCCCCACCGCGAACGCGAGGACAGATTCGAGGAGCAACCGGTCGAAGCGCTTCCTGACCCTCGGCAGCAGTCGGGACGCGTAGTCCTCGTGAAAGTGCGCCCATCTGAAGAACAGCACGATGCAATATGCCATCCATCCGATGGCCAGCAGCTCCAGGGCAATCATGGCCTGCCCCTCCGTTTCGTTTGTAACTCCGATCTCGAAGAGAACCGTGCGGAGCGCACCGGACATGTCAACGATGCTTCGTGCGACACCGGCGCTCAACGAGACGAAATCGCAGCAGGACTCGTGCACCCACGAAGCCCGTACCGGCGGTGGAGGGACAGGAGGGCGGACGAGTCGGCCTGTAAGCCGGGTTCTGTGCCCGTCGTCCCTTGCGGGGCGACGGGTGACGGCCATCCATCTCGGACCGCCGTTGCCGACGGCCTCCAGCGGTCTACCCGCAGGCATCGGACGGGCCGCCCTCGAGCGCCTGCGCGGGACCTCGCCCGAGGTCCCTTCTTGACCTTGCTCCGGGTGGGGTTTACCGAGCCACCCACGTCACCGTGGGTGCTGGTGAGCTCTTACCTCACCGTTTCACCCTTACCACCGGCGGACCGGTGGCGGTCTGTTTTCTGTGGCACTTTCCCGCGGGTCACCCCGGGTCGGCGTTACCGACCACCCTGCCCTGTGGAGCCCGGACTTTCCTCGGCGGGGATCGCTCCCCGACGCGGCCGTCCGGCCGGCTCGTCCGCCGTACGTAGACGATAGCGGTTGTCCGTCCCCCGTTGTTCCCGGTCCGGGGCCCGCCGAAGCGGTCGACGAGACGGTGCTCAGACGGGGAGATGGTGGACGTCGTTGAACGCGCGCAGGGTGGCGGGGCCGTCGGCGTACCAGTCGACGGACGTCAATGCCGCCGCGTCCAGGTGCATGCGGTACACCGAAGAGATGGGGGCGCCCAGGGCGTCCTTGACCAGGAGCTTGATCGGTGTGACGTGCGAGACGACCACGACCGTCTGCTCCCGGTAGCGGACCTTGAGCTTGTCCAAGGCGGTGCGGACGCGGCGTGAGACGTGGGCGAAGCTCTCCCCGCCCGGCGGGGCGACCTCAGGGTCCGCCAGCCACGCCTTCAGCTCGGCGGGCCATCGCTCCCCCGCCTCGGCGAACGTGAGTCCCTCCCATGCGCCGAAGTCGGCCTCGCGGAAACCGTCCTCGACGCGGATCTCCAGCCCGGTGACGGCGGCGATCTCCGCGGCCGTGTCGCGGCAGCGCGACAGCGGGGAGGTGACGATCGCGTCCAGCCCCCGGTCCTTGAGGGCGAGGGCGGCGGCGCGGGCCTGGGCGCGGCCGTTCGCCGTGAGCGGCACGTCGCTCGTCCCGCAGAAACGCTTCTCGACCGACATCGGCGTCTCGCCGTGCCGGAGCAGGATCGTGGTCATCGGGACGGACGACGGCGGCACGGCCCGCGCGGGAGGGGGCTCCGGCTCCCCGGGCGTCTCCCCCGTCTTGCGGACCCAGTGCTCACCGCGGGCGGCGGCGTCCATCGCCTCGTTGGCGAGGCGGTCGGCGTGGGCGTTGCGGTCGCGCGGAACCCACGCGTAGGAGACCGAGCCGAGGCCCTCCGCCAGCTCCCGGGCCCGCAG
Source organism: Spirillospora sp. (assembly GCA_036564055.1). GTDB lineage: Bacteria > Actinomycetota > Actinomycetes > Streptosporangiales > Streptosporangiaceae > Spirillospora. Next base: position 6,938 of record DATCLF010000477.1, on the reverse strand, counting down.
CGCCAGCGGGACCATGTCCGGGTGCTTGATCTTCCAGCGTCCGGACATCTGCTCCACGACGAGCTTGGAGTCCATGCGCACCTCGACGCGGGCGGACGCGTCGACCTCGGACGCGGCGGTCAGCCCCGCGATCAGCCCCCGGTACTCGGCCACGTTGTTGGTGGCGTGCCCGATCGCCTCGGCGACCTCGGCCAGGACCTCCCCCGTCAGCGCGTCGCGGACGAGCGCCCCGTACCCGGCGGGGCCCGGGTTGCCGCGCGAGCCCCCGTCCGCCTCGACCACCAGCTTCCGCCCGGCGGGCCGGCTCACAGGCCCGACTCGGGGGTCCGGACGAGGATGCGGCGGCACTCCTCGCAGCGGACGACCTCGTCCTCGGCGGCGGCGCGGATGGTGTTCAGGTCGACGGTGTTGAGCGCGAGGTGGCAGCCCTGGCAGGTGCCGCGGAACAGCTTGGCGGCGCCGACGCCGCCGAACTGGGCGCGCAGCTTCTCGTACAGGGCCAGCAGGTCGTCGGGGATCTCCTTGGCGACCGCGGTGCGCGCGGCGCTGGTCGTGCCGGTCTCCTCGTCGATCTGCCGCAGGGCGGCGTCGCGGCGCTCGACCAGCCCGGCGAGCTCCTCCTCGGCGGCGGCCCGGTCGGCGCGGAGCGCGGCGATCCGGCGTTCCGTCTCCTCCAGCCGCTCCATGATCTCCAGGACGACCTCCTCCAGGTCGGACTGGCGGCGGTGGAGCGACTCGATCTCCGCCTGGAGGTTGCTGAGGTCCTTCGCCGACGTCACCTGTCCCGAGTCGAGCCGCTTCTGGTCGCGGTCGGCGCGGGTGCGGACCTGCTCGACGTCCTGCTCGGCCTTCCTCTGCTCCCGCTGCAGGTCGCCGGCCTCGGTCTCGGCGGCCACGATCGCGTCGCGCAGCTCGTTCAGGCGTCCCTCGACCCGCTCGATCTCGGCGAGCTCGGGAAGCGTGCGGCGGCGGTGGGCCAGCCGGTCCAGCGACGTGTCGAGCTCCTGCAGGTCGAGCAGGCGAAGCTGGGCTTGCGGTGCGGCTTTCACTGTGCTCCTTCGTCGTGAAGGCGCCACGCGTCGGTGACGAGCGTGGACACCCGGGTCTCCAGCGTGCCCGCCTCCGGTGAGGCCGCGGTGAGGCGCCGTTCGGCGTCGGCGAGCCAGGGCCACTCGGTCGCCCAGTGCGCGGCGTCCACCAGGGCGGGGCCGCCGTGCTCGGCGAACTCCGACGCGGGGTGGTGCCGCAGGTCGGCGGTGAGGTAGACGTCGACGCCGGCGGCGCGCGCCGTGTCGAGCAGGGAGTCGCCGGCGCCCCCGCACACGGCGGCGGTCCTGACGAGGCGGTCCGGGTCGCCCGCGGCCCGCACCCCCCAGGCGGTGGACGGCAGCCCGGCGGCCACCCGTGCGGTGAACTCCTTGAGCGTGACGGGCTCGTCGAGGTCGCCGATCCGGCCGAGGCCGCGGCGCGGGTCGTCGTCGGCGGGGACCATCGGGCGCAGGTCCCCGGTCAGCCCGACCGCCCGGGCCAGCGCGTCCGACACGCCGGGATCGGCCCGGTCCGCGTTGGTGTGCGCGGTGTAGAGCGCCACCCCGTTTCGGATCATCCGGTGGATGAGCCGTCCCTTCGGCGTGGTCGCGGCGACCGAGTGCACCCCGCGCAGCAGCAGCGGGTGGTGGACGACCACGAGGTCGGCCCGCCACTCCAGCGCCTCGTCGATCACGGCGGCCACCGGGTCGACCGCGAACAGGACCCGGGTGACCTCCTGGTCGGGGTCGCCGCACACGAGACCGACGGCGTCCCAGGACTCCGCCCACTCCGGCGGATAAAGCTCCTCCAAGGCCGTGATGACATGGGATAGGCGCACGTCCGCAGGCTACCGTGCCGGAGGGCCCGGCCGCCGGTCGTCGGGCGTGCGTCACCGAAGGTCTGGAACGATGGGATCAATCTGGCCCCGCGTCGCGTTGGAGAATGCGTGAAGTCACCGTTTCGGCGCCGCAAGCGCCTCAAGGGCCGCGCCCTGGGCAACCACCGCCCGGCGCCGGCCCAGCACGAGATCGTCGACTGGCCCACCGAGGGCACCGGCAAGTCGTCCCTGATGGGCGCCATCCGCGGCGACGGCGAGACCGGCGCCGGGTTCGGCGGAGGCATGTTCGAGGACCTCGCCGCCACGTTCGAGGGATCGAAGAAGGTCAAGGTCGAGGAGCAGGAGCGTCAGAAGATCCTCCGCCAGGAGACCCACGAGCAGGCCGGTTCGGCCCCTCTCCGCGACGACCTGGACTCGGGCAAGATCCGCATCCGGCGCACGCCGCCGGAGCGATAACCCGCCGCCTTCGATCGAACACGCGTTCGACGGCAGGTTATCCTGGCCGCGTGAGCACCTACGTACCACCGGGGTGGCCCGCGCAGGTGCATCCACCGGGCACCGAGCGCTTCGAGGACACCGCCGTGGCCTGGCTGTTCGACCTCGTCCCGCCGGAGTACCGGCGCTACGGCGTCCTCCGCCGCCACCCCGTCGCCCTCGCCCGCATGGCCCGCCAGCACGTCCGCGCCTGTGTGGAGGCCGCCCGCGAGGGTTTCCGCACCGCCCGCGTCGACCTCGGGGACGTCGTCCCGCCGCACGGGGTCGAGTCCATCTTGGAGACCTACCGGCGCGAAGGCGCCCGGCTCGTCGCCCTGCTCCAGGGCGTCGAACTCGTCGAAACCGCGCTGCGCGGGCTCGCCGAGCCGGACGATTCCCGGCATCGCCGGCCTTTCACACCGAAGCTGTGACCGTCCCGTTGACGCTGAGTCGCGGCGTGCGCAAACCTTGGTCCGATTCCTGACGGGAGGGTTGTCCGGTGAGCGCACCGCCTGGGTGGTACCCAGATCCAGAATGGATGGGGCGCGAACGCTACTGGGACGGACAAACCTGGACAGACCAGTCGCGCCCCTACGCGAGACGGTCCCGCCGCCGCTCCCGCTCGGCCCCTCCGCGCAGTCCCCGTCCGACGCAGGACGCCTCTCAGGCCCGGCCGGCCGAGGCTCCGTTCGACCAACCGTCTGACGCGTCCGAGCAGCCGCCCGCCGCGCACGAGGGGCCGCCGGCCCGGCCCGCCGCCGACGCGCCGCCCGGCCCCTCCACCGCGTCAGAGGCCGCGCCGTCACCGTCTCCGCAGGACGCGACAGGCACCTGGACGCGGCCGACTCCAGCCGCGCCGCCTTGGTCACCACGCGACACGACAGGTCCGCAACCGCACGTCGCGCCGCCTGCGGCCGCGACGTCCGAGCCCACGCAGCACGCCACTGGCCCGCGTCCACGATTCACGCTGGGCACGCCACCACCGCCCAGGCAGGACGCGTCAGGCCCGTACGCGCGGCCCACGTCGGGGAGCGCGCCTTCCCAGACCACGTACCACGCATCGGGACCGCACCTGCGGTCCGCACCGGGCACACCGCCCTCATCCGCGCAGAGCGCCCCGCCCTCATCCACGCAGAGCGCCCCGCCCTCATCCGCGCAGAGCGCGACGGGGCCGCACCCATGGTCCGCGCCGGGTGTCCCCCTGTCCCAGCCGGCGCGGGGTGCGGCGCCGGTCCAGGAGGCCGGCGCCGGGACGTCCGCGATGGGAACGCCGACGGCCTTCCCTGCCCAGGGCGGCGCGTCACCGGCGATGCCGGGGCACACCACGGCCCCAGGATCGGTGGCCCCGGTCCCGCCCGGCGTCACGCACGGCCTGTCCGCGACGCCGACGGCCGACACGCCGGCGGCGGCTTGGCACGGCTCCGGGGAGGCGCGGCATCTGCCTCCGGGACGGTCGGAGGAGCCGTCCGGCCGAACCGGGGTCCCGGTCGTCGGGATGGTCGTCGCCGTCGAGGCCGTCGCCGTGGCGGCGGTCGCGTTCGGGCTGCACACGGTCTGGCCCGTGTGGGGGCCGGGCGCGGCCGTCGCGGTGTGGGCGGTGCTGCTCGCTGCGCCGCTCGCCGCGCGGCGGGCCCACGGTTACCGGGAGCCCGCGCACGACGAGCGCGTCCGGCTGGAACAGGCGTGGCGGAACGTTCGCAGGCGTGCGGGCGCGGGGGCGTACCGGCTGGTCGTGGTGGAGTCGGAGGACCTGAACGCGTGCGCGCCGTCCTGGCGGATCGTCGCGGTCACGTCCCGTTCTGCGGCGTCGCTGCCGCCCGACCGGCTGGAGGCCGTGCTCGCCCACGAGCTGGGGCACGTGCTGGGGTGGCGGGCGGTGCCCGCGTTCGTTCACGCGCAGGTCACGGTGCCGAGCCGCGCACTGGTCCGGGTGCTGCGGGGGCTGTGGGCCCCGGTCGCGCCGATGTGGAAGCGGGCCGTCGCCTGGCACCGGCCGATCGGTTTCCTGGCGGCCTTCCTCCTGACCGTGGTCGCCTCCGCCGCCACGGCCGTGCTGGCGGTGCCCACCGGGGCGGCGTTCGCCGTGGCCTGGGGCGCGCGTCTGCCGCGCGGGCGCGCGGAGGCGTGGGCGGACGCCGCGGCCGTGCGGCTCGGGTTCGGCGAAAGCCTCGTGGCGGCCGTGGAGGACCGCATCGAGACCGCGCCGGACGGGCTGCCGATGCCGCTCGTCCGGCGGGCCCAGGGACTGCGCCGCCGCCTCGGCTGACCCGCCTCGGCTGACCCGCCTCGGCGGCCCTGCTCAGCGACCCGGCGGGCCGGGTCAGCGCTTGCCGCCGAACCGCGGCGGCGGGCCCTGCCCGGGGTTCTCCGGCGCGCGCGGCCCCGTCTGCTGGCCGGGAGGCGGGCCGGGATCGGCCGACAGCGGCGCACGCGGCGGCGCGGGCGCCGGAGGAACGGCCCACTGCGGCGCGGCGGGCGACCCCCACTGCGCCCCCCACGGCGACGGACCCGCCTGCGGGCCGGACGCGTCCACGGGCACGCCCGGCCCGGGGATGGCCTGCGGCGGCGGGGGCGGGTCCGGGAGGGGACCGGTCGTCACGCGATCCAGGGTGATGATGGCCGGGTCGCACTCCACGGGGGTGACGGTCCGGCCGCCGCCGGGCGAGGACACCACCAGCAGCAGCGCGTGGTCCGGAAGGTGCTGGAGGGTGACGGGCTCGACGACGTACTCGTAGACGCGCTGGGTGGTGTCGGCGTCGCTCCAGTTCGTGCCCTCGGCGTAGGCGTAGGCGGCCGACCAGTTCCGGGACGTCGAGGTGGCGGTGCCCCGGGTGTCGCTGGTGCTGGTGCCGCCGCCGCGGTTGCTGCCGCGCTGGTAGGAGGTGGAGCGGTCGGGGAACAGCCCGAACAGCTCGCCGCCGGAGTAGCCGACGCCGGACGAGCGGCTCGTCCCCCAGGTGCGGGACGTGCCGGTCGTGCGGCTCTGGCTGTAGGTCTCGGAGTCGCTCTCGCCGTGGGTGTCGGTGGTGGTGTGGGACTCGTTGCCGCCGACGTTCTTGGTGATCTGCGACAGGACGAAGCGGTGGTCGCGTCCGATGAAGTCGGCGGCCCGCGTGGCGTCCTCGTGGTTGCCGAGCCGCATGAACGCGACGGCGCCGCCGCCGATCATCTCCGCGGAGGTCTCCCGCAGCCGCCGGAACAGCAGGGTCAGGGGGACGCCGCGCCGTTCGCACGCGTCCGACAGGCGTTCCAGGTGGCGGCGGGCCAGCTCGTCGGCGCCGGCGATGATCAGTGCGGGGGTCGAGTCCCGGGACGCGGTGATGCGGTGCGTGACCCACTGGACGATCAGGTCGGTGAGCAGCTCGGAGCGGACGTTGCGGGCGTCGCTGTCCAGGGCGATGCACGTCAGGTAGCCGACGCCGTCCTTGGACGGTTCGGTCCCGAAGTTCTCCAGCGGGTGGAGGTAGGACTCGATCCGCGACAGGTTGGCGTGGGCCTGGCGGCGGTACTCGACGGTGAACAGGTTGTTGGTGATGTGCCGCCGCTCCTCGCGGGTCAGCAGGTCGCCGTCGTCGGGTTCGCCCATCAGGGCGCGGAGGGCGGCGGCGATCCGGCCGAGGGTGACGTTGTCGCCGAGGGCGTCGCACACCTTGGTGAGGATCCGGTCGTCCATGCTGCGGTCGGCGCGGGCGGCGTCGGAGGCGCCGCCGTGCATGGACTCGACGATCACGTCCACGAGGTCGCGGGGCGACAGGTCGGTCAGCAGGGTGGACGACGCCTGGTCGCTGGGCAGGAGCTGGAAGTCGACGCCCATCCACGCCGCCTGGGACAGCTCGACCAGCTCCCGGCAGACGACCTCCCTGGACAGGTCGAGCACGAGGAGGGGCTGGACCGAGAGCGTGGACGTCCCGTACGTGGTCAGCAGCGCCTCCCACGCCCACAGGTTGCCGCCGAACACGTCGAGGCGGCGGCCGGGCCGCGGGGCGGCTCCCCACTCGGGGAGGGAGTCGAGCCGTGCGCGCTCCGCGGCGTCGTGGGCCTGTTTGCGCGCCTGCCACTGCCGGGTCTGTTCCTCGTGTTTCTTCGCGGTCTGCCGGCGGGCCAGCTCGTACGCCTCCCGCGCGGCCTTCCTCTCCCGGACGGCCCACCAGGTCAGCGCGAGGCCCGGCGCCGCCGCGATGACCGCGAGCAGCAGCGATCCGACGGGGACGGTCGCGCTGCCGCCCCCTCCGGCGGTGCAGGCGGCGAACAGCAGCAGGAGCAGCCCGATGCCCGCGCTCGCGGGCAGGTTGCGGCGGAGCCGGTTCTGCGCGGCCTGTTCGGTCTCGCGGACGCGCCGGGCGAGATAGTCCGGCAGCGCCTGCCGCCGCGGCGGCGGCTCCGGGAAGGGACGCAGGAACCACCAGCGGTCGCGGAACACCCAGCCGAGGCGCGGATCCGGGCTGAAGAGCCGCTCGCGGCGCGCCAGCAGCCCTTCGGGGTCGGCCGGTCGGCCCATCACGACGCTGACCCCCGTTCTCTCGGGTACCGGTCGGACGCCGCGGCCCGCGGGCGGGTCGCGGCGATGCGCGGGGTGCGCGAACCACCCAAGCAGATT
>DATCLF010000476.1:0-5375 GCA_036564055.1 Spirillospora sp. | reverse complement strand
CGAGGCACAGAAGGGCGTGTTCCTCGACCCGAACGACCCCGAGGTGATCGCGGCCGCCCGGGCCGAGGGCATCCCCGAGGACTGGCTGGAGGCCGCCCGCCGCTCGCCGGTCTACCGGCTCATCTTCGACTTCGGCGTGGCGCTGCCGCTCCACCCGGAGTTCCGCACCATGCCGATGGTCTGGTACATCCCGCCGCTGTCCCCGGTGGTCGACGCGCTCGTGGAGACCGGGCACGACGGCGAGGACGCCGGCAACCTGTTCGGCGCGATCGACGCGCTGCGCATCCCGGTCGAGTACCTCGCCGAGCTGTTCACCGCGGGCGACGTCGAGCCGGTGCGCGCCGTGCTGCGCCGCCTCGCCGCGATGCGCTCGTACATGCGCCGCATCAACCTCGGCGAGGAGCCGGACGAGTCGATCGCGCAGGCGGTAGGCATGACCGGGGAGCGCATCCAGGAGATGTACCGGCTGCTCGCGATCGCCGCCTACGAGGAGCGGTACGTGATCCCCACGGCGCACGCCGAGCAGGGCGCGCGGTTGGAGGAGTCCGACCTCGGCGGGTGCAGCCTCGACTACGCGGGCGGCCCCGGGATGGGCGGGCCGTTCGGCGAGGCGTCCGGCCGCGTTGCGCCGGTCGCGGTGGAGACCTTCCACGCGCTCAAGGACCGCACCACCTCCGGCGCCCTCGCCACCGGCCGGGACGACCTGCGGGGCCGCGTCAACCTGCTCAACTGGGACGGCAAGGGCCTCCCCGAGGGCCTGTTCCCACCGAAACGCGCCTCCGGCGGCACGGGGGAGGGGGAGTCATGAGCCGGGCCGACGGCGACGGGCGCGTCGCGGTCACCCACCAGGTGGCCTCGGTGCTGCTCGGCTACCCGGACGAGCGGTTGTACCAGGCCCGCCCGGTGCTCCGCGAGGCGGTCGCCGGGCTCGGCGACGGCGAGGCGGCCGAGCGGCTGGCGGCGTTCCTCGACCACCTCGACGCCACCCCGCAGGCCGAGCTCGCCGCCCACTACGTGGACGTCTTCGACTTCAAGCGGCGCTGCTGCCCGTACCTCACCTACTACACCTGCGGCGACACCCGCAGGCGCGGCATGGCGCTGCTCCGCTTCAAGCACGCCTTCCGCGCCGCCGGATTCGAGATCGCCGACGGCGAGCTGCCCGACCACCTCGCCGTGGTGTGCGAGCTGTCCGGCCGCGGCGCCGTACGCGAGGCCTGCCGCCTGCTGCGCGAGCACCGCCCCGGCATCGAGCTGCTGCTGCGCGCCCTGGAGGCGGAGGGCTCGCCGTACGCGCACGTCGTCGCCGCCGTCCTCGCCACCCTGCCGCCGCTCGGCGTCCGCGACCGCGAGGCCCTGTACCGGCTCGCCGCGCAGGGCCCGCCCGCCGAGGAGGTCGGCCTCGAACCGTACGGCGTCACGCCGCCGCCCGTCGCACACCTGGAGGAGCACCGTTGAACGCGCTCGACGTCGCGCTGTGGGTGGTGGCCCCCTACATCGCGCTGACGAGCTTCGTGCTGGGCCACATCTGGCGCTACCGATACGACAAGTTCGGCTGGACCACCCGCTCCTCCCAGCTCTACGAGTCCCGCCTGCTGCGCATCGGCAGCCCGCTGTTCCACTTCGGCATCCTCATCGTGCTGCTCGGCCACGTCGCCGGCCTCGTCGTCCCCAAGTCGTGGACCGAGGCGCTCGGCATCGGCGAGGAGGCGTACCACCTGCTCGCCGTCGTCCTCGGCACCGTGGCCGGGTTCTGCACCGTGGCGGGCCTGGCCATCCTCATCTACCGCCGGCGTACGGTCGGCCCGGTGTTCACCGCGACCACCCGCAACGACAAGCTCATGTACGCGGTGCTCGCCGTCACCATCCTGCTCGGCCTGTACGCCACGGTGGCCGCGAACCTCGTCGGCGGCGGGTACGACTACCGCACCACGGTCTCGCCCTGGTTCCGCTCGATCTTCTACCTGCGGGCGCAGGGCGAGCTCATGGCCGACGCCCCGCTGCTGTTCCAGCTCCACGCGCTGAGCGCCCTGGTGCTGTTCGCGATCTGGCCGTTCACCCGCCTGGTCCACATGCTCACCGCACCCATCGGCTACCTCACCCGGCCGTACATCGTCTACCGCAGCCGCGACGACCGGCGTGGCACCCGCGCACCCCGCCGCGGCTGGGAACCGTCCCGCTGACCGCCCACCCCACACCCGCCCGTGCCGCGCCGTACGCGGGCACGGGCGGGCCCGGTGGGCGGGCGCCGGCGCCTGCGAACGTGATCAGTCCAGGTCGGCTCGGCCCGCTGCGCGGCGGCCGAGCGACGTCCGTATCGGGCGTGAACGCGGAATTGTCGTACCCGAGAACTACGATGCCGCGCCGATGTGAGACGTTCGCCCTCCCCATCGGCCGGAGAAAAGGCGGTCCGGTGGACCTCTCCGGCTGAAGAGGGCGGACGTCTGACGTGAAAGAGAGGGGCGTCCGTGACGGAGGCGTGGACGGACCTGCGCCACGACGATCCGAATCTGGAATCCGACATGGTCTACGTGGGCGTGGGCGATGCGATCGTCCGTCTGGGCAGGCGCACCGACGATGATCCGTCCCCGATCTTCTGGTGTATCGACCGGCGCGATGACCACCTCGCGGACGGGGCGTTCCGGGACATGGCCATGCTGCGGATGGTGCCACCCGGCGACGCGGTGCAACGGATCATCGCGTTCGTCAGGCGGCGAGACGCCTTCGACATGCTGCGCTCCTGGCCGGCCGTCGCGGCGGCGGGCTGGAAGCCGGAAGACGTCCACGAGTTCCTGGTCGAGTGCGCCGAAGGACCGCGGGAGGACGTCGCGGAGGCGGCGCGCGACTCTCTGGCCGGCGGACACCGCACGCCTTCGATCCTCTAGCGCGGAGAACAGGTGGCCATCGAGCCGTCCGAAGCGAGGCACCCGGGTCATGACGACCTGCGCTGCTCGACGTGTCCCCGGGAAGGGACGTGCCCGCCGTGATCCGCATGGCCGTACGGGCCGAACGCGACGGCCTGGACGGCCGGAAGCGGGCCGGCGTCGAACCTTTCGTACACGAGCCGACGTCACTCGAAGCGTCGGCAGGAACAAGAGCAGTGGAGACGGCATGGACGACACGAGCTTTCTCGGCAGCTACACGGTCGGCACCGACGCGGGAATGTGCTGCCTCTGGCAGCCCGAGCACTTCGCCCATGTGACGAGCTACGACGTCTGGGAGGACGCCCTCGGGAACGATCCCGCCATCGAGAGATCCATCGAGGCCGGAGCGTTCGTCCCGCTCTACCTCCACAGCGACGGGGTCTACCAGGTGACCCTCCGAACCGGCGCGCGAACTCCCCGCGAGAAGCGCTACACCACGGCCTCGTCGGAGCCGTACCTGCTGGTGTCGAAGGGAGCCGTGGCGCTCAGCGGCATCGAGGCGGTGGGAGCCGACCTCGACGCGGCCGAGACGATCGCCCTCGCCCCGGGGCGGTACGCGGTCGAGGTTCACCTGATCGACTGGCAGGCCGAGCCGGGCTCGACCGACGCGGACGGCAACGCGGTCGACGGCGCCCTTCCCGACTTCGTCGTCGAGATCAGCCCCGAGCCCGACCCCGCGCCGCCGTACCGGAGAACCGTCGAGACCTTCGACCTGCCGGAGGAGTGACGCGGTGGCGTGCGTCATGGCCGGACTCCCGGCCGCGGCCCTCCGGCCTGGCGGACGCCGCGGCAGGGCTCCGCGCCACGCTGCCGGGGGTGAGCCGTACCCGCTGGGGAGGGCGCCGGCCGCCATCGATCCGTCCTCGCCGAAGGACGCGGAGGACCGAACCATGCGCCACCTGAGAGTCCTCTGGCACCACGATCACGATGACGAGCCCGTGGAGATCTACAGCGAGCTGGACGACGAAGGTTACGAGGTCCGGAAGGTCGAGGTCTTCCGGAACGGCCGTCACGACCACGCGGACGCCGGGACCTCGACCGGACGGACCGGGTCGGCCGAGGTCCCGATCCCCGGCATCGAGGAGATCGCCGAGCTGGACGAGTTCACGCCGATGTGGGTGACCGCCGAGGAGTTCGAGGCGGTCTGGCGCAAGGCGATCGCGTCACACTGATCGGTCCGGCCCTGCCGGCCGGATGCCGGGCACAGGGAATTGTCGTACCCCGCCCCTACGATGCCGCCGTCGGCGTGAGACGTTCGACCTCGCCACGGCCCGGAGAACGGCCGTCGTCTCGTCGGACGACATGCCGGGGGAAGCGGGCGGCGTCGCCGCCATGCGCCTCCGGTATGGGCGTTTCCCGCTGCTTCGGCCGCGGATCAGGCCCTCCGGACGGGACCGGCGTATCGGGTGTGGGGTGTCGAACCTTTCGTGTGCGAGCCGAAGTGACCGTGCACGGATCGCTCTGATCTTGGACTGACGTATCGAGGTGAGCGATGGACGACGAGAACCTTCTGGGCAGCTACACGATCATGACCGATGCGGGCATGTGCGCTCTCTGGCAGCCCGAACACTTCGCTCATGTCGGCGACGACGAATGGGCCGATGTCCTCGGCACCGACGCCGCGATGGAAAGCTGCATCGAGGCGGGGGTGTTCGTCCCGCTCAACATCGGAAGCGACGGCGTCTACCGGGTGGTCCTCCGAACGGGTGAGCGGACCGCCCGGGAGAAGCGCTACACCCAGCTCTCCTCCGAGCCGTACCTGCTCGTCTCGAAGGGGGTCGTGGCGCTCAGCGGCGTGGAGTACATCCTCGGCCAGGAAGAGGCCGAAAAGATCGACCTGGCCCCGGGGAGATACACGGTCACGGTCCATTGGATCGAATGGGAGGCCGAGCCGGGATCGGTCGACGCGCGAGGAAAAGTGACCGGCTCGGCCCTGCCCGATTTCGTGGTCGAGATCACCCCCGAACGCCGGCCCGCGCCGACGTACCGCAAAAACGTCAACACCTTCGACTGGGACGAGTGGGTTCGCCGCATCTTGCGCGACAAGGAGTGAGGAGGGGCGGCCGTCGCCACCGCGTCCGGCGCCGGGACGGCGCCCGGATCCGCCCCGGCGTCGGCCGGTGAGCCGCCGCTCACCGATGCGTGTGAGCACTTCTTTGATGTGCCTCGAATCAATGTCATGATCATCAGGCTTGAGCCACCGCATGGCGTGCCGCCGCTCCTCATCGGCATGTCGATCGACGAGTCGCGCGACGCCGTGGCCCTCTGGGGTGATGTCGAGGAGCTTCCGGCGACGCCCGGCAGGGCGTTCGCGCTGCGCGCCCGGGACGAGGATCTGACCCGGGACGTCTTCGCCTACTTCGAGGACGGCGCAGGCGGCGGCGTCACGGCCGTCGAGGTGTGGCGGCCGGAGCCGGCCACGCGGCCCGGGGCGAACGTGCAGGTGCGCTACGG
>DATCLF010000475.1:0-1914 GCA_036564055.1 Spirillospora sp. | reverse complement strand
CATCGAGCAGGGCGAGACCGTCGCGCTGATGGGCCTGAACGGGTCCGGCAAGAGCACCCTGCTCAAGATGATCTCCGGGGTGATGACCCCGGACTCGGGATCGGTGCTCGTCCGGGGCCGCGTCGCCGGGCTCATCGACGTGGGAGCCGGCCTGCACCCGGAGCTGACCGGCCGGGAGAACGTCTACCTCAACGGCGCCATCCTCGGCATGTCCCAGGCGGAGATCGAGCGCAAGTTCGACGCCATCGTCGACTTCTCCGGCGTCGAGCGCTTCCTCGACGACCAGGTGAAGTTCTACTCGTCGGGGATGTTCATGCGGCTGGCGTTCTCGATCGCCGCCCACACCGAGCCCGACGTCTTCCTGATCGACGAGGTGCTGGCCGTCGGGGACCCGCCGTTCCGCAAGAAGTGCCTCGACCGCATCCGGGAGCTGCGCGGCGAGGGCCGCACGATGGTGATCGTCGCGCACGACATCAAGATGCTCGTCGGCCTGTGCGACCGCGGGATCACCATGCGGGACGGGCGGGTCCTGTTCGACGGCCCGACGGCCGAGGCGGGACGGCTCGTCCGCGAGGCGCGGGCCGCGAGGCGCGCGGCGCAGGCGGCGGGCGGCCCGCCCCGGTAGCCGCGCCGCCGATGAACACGCCGTGTGACCGGCATATCTGGCCGGATCCGGCCAGGGGACCGGAGAGGGGTGTCCGATCTTCGCCGCAGGTGGCTCGGTGACCGAATTGACGGGATTAGCCGTCCTTCTGGGGGGCTGTTCCTTTGAAGGAGAAGCACGAACGCGCCGAGGTCTCTACCCTGTGCCGTGAAGGAAACCAACCAGGCAACCCCGAGGCGTTCCAATCGTTCCCGCGACTCCCAGGGGTCTCTCGACGTGACGGACATGGAGAGCGGGTCCACGGTGGCGCGGCTCACACAGGCCGACCGCGTCCATGTGGGCTGGCGTTACGCGCAGGTGCACCCCGACCCGGGGCCGCCCCCCGAACGCCCCGAGATCCCCGAGCCCCTTCCCACGCCGCCCCCGGTGCGGCGGCCGGGCGAGCAGATGGCGGCGCTCCCGCTGCGCATCGTGTTCGGCGGTGCGCTCTGCGGCGTCGGCCTCTTCCTGCTCTGCGGGTTCGCCGGCGTCCTGCCCTGGCCGTTCGCGTGGGTGGCGCTGCTGGCGTGCGCGATCATCATGGCCATCACCGGCGGGACGCTGTGGCGGGACGAGCGCGCCATCCGCGAGAGGATCGCGCGGCAGCGTGAGGAGCAGGAACGCGGACGCGCCGAACGGGAACGCCGCCGCGTCGCCGCCGAGAAGGAGTACGAGAAGGCGAGGGCGGACTGGGAACGCCGCCGGGCCGCGTACGAGAGCCAGCGGGAGTGGTACCCCGTCTCCGTCCCGCCCGGGGTCGACCGGGTCGACGTCGTCGGCGGGACGCTCGCCGGCTGGTCCGCCACCGTCACCACGATGGGCGCGGCGCGGCTCGCCGTCGGCGCGCGCCTCACCGTCATCGACCTGTCCGAGGGCGCCGTCGCCCACGACCTGCTGCGCCTGGCCGCCGACCGCGGCGACGACCCGCTCGTGTGGGTGCTGCCCGCCGACCTGCCGCGCCTCGACGTCACCCGCGGGCTGAGCCCCGAGGCGCTCGCCGACGTCCTGTCGCTGGTCGTCAGCGCGGGCGAGGAGGAGGTCGGCACCCGCGACCTGTCGTTCGACAACTCGATCCTGGAACGGCTCATCGAGGTCCTCGGGCCGGACACGACGATCCCGCGGATCACCGCGGCGCTGCGCGTCCTCGCCCAGGTCGGCGACCCCCGCGACGACCTGCGCAAGGGGCTGCTCACCGACGAGCAGGTCGAACGCATCACCACCCTGTTCGGACGCGACGCCACCGACCGGATCGTCGTCCGCCGCGCCTGGGC
>DATCLF010000474.1:0-11651 GCA_036564055.1 Spirillospora sp. | reverse complement strand
GGGGTGTGCACCTCGTGGCCCGCGTCGCGCAGCGCGGGGGCCACCCGGTCCCAGCACCACCCGCCGTGCCACGCGCCGTGCACCAGTACGAAGACGCTCATGGTGTCGCCCACCCCCTAGCCCGGTGGCAGTGGCGGCACGCGGCCGGCCGCCGCGTCCCGGGACAACCGTAGGAAAGGGGCCGGGAACGGTGGTCGGCCAGATGTCGGCGTCGCGCGGCCGATTCGGCGCACGGGTCCTACGACATACGTCGCGGACGCGCACCCCGTCAGGACTGGGGGGAGATGAGGCCCTCCCGGATGGCGAGCAGCGCGGCCTGCGTGCGGGAGGAGAGCTGGAGCTTGGTCAGGATGTTGCTGACGTGGGTCCGCGCCGTCCGCTCGCTGATCATGAGCTTCTCGGCGATGTCCCGGTTCGACCCGCCCTGGGCGAGCAGGATGAGGATCTCCCGCTCCCGCGCGGTGAGCGACGCGAGCCCGACGTTCGGGGCGGACATCCGCTTGACGAGCTGGCCGGCCACGGCCGAGTCGAGGTGGACCTCGCCCTCCACGGCCGCGCGGATCGCCGCGACCACCTCCTCCGGCTCGGCGTCCTTGAGGACGTAGCCGGTGGCGCCGGCCTCCAGCGCCGCGTGGACCCGCTCGGCCTCGCCGAAGCTCGTCAGCACGACGATCTTGACGGGCGGGTAGTGGCGGACGATCTCCGCGGTCGCCTCCACGCCGCCCATCCGCGGCATCTTGAGGTCCATCAGCACGACGTCGGGCAGGGGCTCGCCCATGGTCCGCCACTGCCGCAGCCGCTCGATCGCCTGGTGCCCGTCGGCCGCCTCGCCCAGCACCTGGAGCCCGGGGACCGTGTCGGCGTAGGCGAGCAGGCCGCGGCGCACGATCGCATGGTCGTCCACGATCATGATGCGGATGACGCCGGCGGTGTCGTCGGTCATGCCTCTCCCTCTCCTGCGGCGCGGGTGCCGGGCAGCCGCACCCTGACCGTCCATCCGCCCGCGGGGCGGGGACCCGCGGTGAGGAGGCCGCCCCAGCGTTCGGCGCGCTCCCGCATCGACACGAGCCCGAGGGTGCCGCCCTCGCCGGAGCCGTCGCGTTCCCGGTCGCGCTTCTCCGCGTCGCCCTCCCCGTCCTGCGGGGCGTCCGGCCGGGTGCCCCGGCCGCGACCCTCGGGACCGGGCCCGTCGTCGGTCACCTCGATGTCCAGGCCGTCGCCGGTCGTCCGGCGGAACCGGACGACCGCCCTGGTCGCGTGCGCATGTTTGATCACATTGTGCAGCGCCTCCTGGACGATGCGGTAGAGGTCCTCCTGGGTCTCGACCGCGAGGTCGGGCTCCGCGTCGGGGCCCGCCTCGACGTCCACGATCAGGCCGGTGCGCGCCTCCAGCCCGGAGGCGTGGGTCTGGACCGCCTCAACCAGCCCGCGTTCGCCGAGGTCGAGCGGGCGCAGCTCGAACACGAGGCCGCGCAGGTCGTTCAGCGCGCTCTCCGACAGCTCCGCGAGCTCCTCGGCGCCGGCGCGGACACGGGCCGGGTCGGCGTCCTCCCGGTCGAGCTGAGCCCGCAGCGCCTTGGCCTGCATGCGCATCGAGAAGAGCTGCTGGACGACCGAGTCGTGCAGGTCCCGGGCCAGCCGGCGGCGTTCGCGCGAGCGGGTCTGGGCGAGCAGCGAGGCGGTGTCGATGGCGACGGCCGCGTGGTCGGCCATGGCCTTGAGGAAGTCGAGGGAGTCGGCGCCCGGGTCCTCGCCCGGCGCGTAGTACGCGTTGATCGCGCCGAGGGTGCGGCCGCGGATGATCATGGGCATGGCGACGAAGGCGTCCCAGTCGGGATAGTCCATGATCTCCCACAGCGGCTCCCACACCGGATCCGCCATGATCATCGGCTTGCGGTGCGGGACGACGATCGGCTCGCCGCGTTCGTAGGCGTCGAGGAACCGGACCTTCGCGCCCCGCCGGCGGCAGGCGCTCAGCTTCTCGATGAAGCCGCGCGCGTCCCCGAACCCGGCCATCCCGAGCAGCCGGACCGCGTCGGTCGGATCGTCGATCGCCAGGATCTGGACGGCCGTGATGTTCGCCGTCATCACGATCTCCCGGGCGACGGCGTCGAGGGTGGCCCGCAGCGAGCCGGCGTCGGCGACGCTGGAGGCGGCCCGCACGATGGCGGTGAGACGCTCGCGCTGCCGGATCGTCTCGGTCACGTCCCGGAACCAGACCGCGTACCCCTGCCCGGGGACCGGGGCGAGACGGTACTCCAGGTCGCGCGGCCGCCCGTTGCCCGGCGCGGTCCACGGCGTGTGGCACAGGTGGCCGGGCACGCCGAGGTCGAACGGCGCCGTGCGGCCGAGCAGCTCCCGGGAGGACATGCCGAGGATGTGCTCGGCGGTCGGGTTGACGAGGGTGAAACGGCCGTGACGGTCGAGGACGGCCATGCCGTCGCCGGCGACCTCCAGCATGACGCGCAGTGCCGAGCGGTCCGCGTCGCCGGACTCGCGGGCCGGCTCCCGTGGAATGTCGGCAGAGGGTTCCACCGTCGCACCGTGCCTCTCGGTTTCCGGGCCGCCAGAATACCCGTGCACCGCTCGCGGATAAGGGCCCGTGGCCTGCAGCGGAACGCGCCCGCGACAAATGACGTAGCGACGTCCGGGACATCCGATGCGTGCGATGCGGTCATTCGCCACATAGCCCGTGCGGGACCGCGGAGTTAGTCTCCGGAAGGAGCCTCGAACCCTCCGGGGCCGCCCGTTTCCGATCCTCCGAGGTATGCCCCGATGATGCCGCCGGCCCGGCTTCCCGAGATCAGGACAGAACTCTTCGTCGACGGCGAGACCCGGTCGGCGGCCGACGCGCTCCAGATCATCGATCCCGCCGACGGCGCCTCGGTCGTCGGGTACGCGGCGGCGGCCAGCGCCGAGCAGGCCGCCGCCGCGGTCGCCGCGGCCCACCGGGCGTTCCCCGGCTGGTCCGCCCGCACCCCGGCCGAGCGCGGCGAGCTGCTGCTGGCCGCGCTGGAGCCGCTGGAGGCCGAGCGTCCGGCGTCCGCGGAGATCCTCACGCGGGAGAACGGGAAGATCCGGATGGAGTCGGTCATCGACTGCGTCGTCTTCGAGCAGCGCGTGCGGCTCGCGGTCGACCTCGCCGACCAGGTCGGGACGGTGACCCGGCTGACGGCCCCGCCCGGCCCGACGGAGATCTCCTACCTGCCGCTCGGCGTGGTCACCATCATCGTGCCGTTCAACTGGCCGCTGGCGATCATGGCGGCGTCGCTGCCGCAGGCGCTGCTGGCGGGCAACACCGTCGTCGTGAAGCCGCCGCCCACCGCGCCCCTCGCCACCGTCCGGCACGTCCGGCGGTTCGCCGAGAAGCTCCCGCCCGGCGTGGTCAACATCGTGACGGGGGCCGACGAGGAGATCGGCGCCCCGCTGATCCAGGACGACCGGGTGAAGAAGGTGTGCTTCACCGGCAGCGTCGCCGGCGGCAAGCGGATCATGGAGATGGCCGCGCCGTCGCTCACGCGGATCGCGCTGGAGCTCGGCGGCAACGACCCGGGCATCGTGCTGGCCGACGCCGACCTCGGGGACGAGTCCATGCGGCGCCTGTTCTCCGGGACGTTCGACTCGACCGGCCAGATCTGCATGGCGCTCAAGCGGCTCTACGTGCACCGGTCCCGCTACGAGGAGGTCGTCGAGGGGCTGGCGGAGCTGCTGGCCGCCACCCGTCTCGGGCACGGCCTGGACGAGCACGTCACCATGGGCCCGCTGCACAGCGCGCGTCAGGTCGCCTTCGTCCGGGAGCTGGTCGCGCAGGCCCGCGAGGCCGGCGCCGAGGTGCGCGAGTTCGGTGAGCCGGTCGACGGCGCCGACCTGTCCCGCGGCAACTTCCTGCGGCCCTCGCTCGTGCTCGACCCGCCCGACGACGCCCGCGTGGTGACCGAGGAGCAGTTCGGGCCCACGCTGCCGATCCTGCCGTTCGACGACGAGGACGAGGCGATCGCCCGCGCCAACGACACCTGGTCGGGCCTGTGCTCGTCGGTGTGGACGTCCGACCGGGAACGCGCCGCCGCGGTCGCCGCCCGGCTGCGCACCGGCTACACGTTCGTCAACGCCCACGGCGCCGGTCACCTCGACGAGCGCGCCCCGTTCGGCGGGTTCGACCAGAGCGGCATGGGCCGGGAGATGGGCATCGAGGGCATCCGCGAGTTCATGGACACCCACTCCGTCGGATTCCCGACGTAGTCGGATCCACCACGCAGCCGGATTCCCCACGGAGCACCGGTTCCCGTACCGGAACGCGAACGACGAGGACGCCGGTCTCCCGTCCGGGAGGCCGGCGCCCTGTCACGGGACGGGACCGAAGGCCCGGCTCAGACCTTGGCGGCGGTGCGCCAGCCGGGCTTGTACGTCTCGCGCGCCATCTTCGAGTACGGCGCCGGGCTCACGATCGCGCGGACCTCGAACTGCTCGTGCGGCTGGACCGTCGTCTTCCTCGTCCCTCCGTCGGGCTCGCCCCAGACGACGCGGACCTCGGCTCCGAGCGGGACGTCGGGGTTGACCGTCGCCAGCGACAGCGCCCTGCGCTCGTTCGCGCTGTACCCGGTGAACAGGGACAGGCCGACGATGTTGCCGTCCGCGTCCAGCACCTTGTCGAAGTTGGACGACCCGTAGTTGGCGTTGGGCAGGTCGAAGAACTGGTAGCCCGGGCCCTCGGGGTCGGCGGGCGAGGCAAGCAGCCTGCCGAAGTCCTCGGAGTTCCACTCCAGCGTGACCTTGCGGCGCTGGGCGTCGGGGTCGATCCGCTCCAGCGCGCTGCGTCCCACGAAGTCGTGGTCGTACTTGACGAAGGTGCCGTAGCCGAGCTCCCACGGGTTGAGGTAGTAGTCCTCGATGTCGTCGGAGACGAAGCTGCCGGCCAGGGCGTTCACCGCCTCGTAGCTGTCCGGGCCCAGCCACTCGCGGTAGGGCCGCAGCTCCTCGCCGGTGTAGATGGCGGGCAGCGGCGACGGGATCCACCCGGATTCGAGGGTGTTGCAGGAGTAGGCGCGCGAGCCGACCGGTTCGAGGCCGAACTCCCTGCCGGCCTCGAGGATCGCGTCACGGCACTTCTCGTAGGTCTCGTACGGGCCCCACAGCTCCAGGCCGGGGGCGCCCGCCATGCCGTGCCGCAGCGTCCGGACCCGTTCGCCCGCAACGTTCATGTAGCCCATCCGGAAGAAGGGGACCTGCTCGACGGGCCCGCCGTTGACCTTCTCGATGACGTCCCAGGCCCGGGGTCCCTGGATCTGGAAGCGCCAGACGTCGCGCTTGACGGCCTTGCCGTAGGGGCGGGAGGGCGACCGGTCGTCGAGGCGGACGTCGACGTTGTAGTCCTTGCTGCCGTTGAACATCACCCAGTTCGCCGCGGGGGCGCGCCCCACGAAGACGAACTCCTCCTCGGCGAGGTGGAACAGGATGCCGTCGCCGATGACGCCGCCGTTGTGCGCGACGGGGACGAACTGCTTGGCGGAGTTGACCGGGAATTTCGCCGTGCTGTTGATTCCCAGGTCGGTGAACAGCTTCAGGGCGTCCGGTCCGGAGACCCACAGGTTGACCATGTGGTGGGACTGGTCGTACAGCACCGCCGTTTTCTGCCAGGCGATGGTCTCGCGGCGGAAGTTCGTGAACTCGGCGGGGACGACGGGGTAGATGTAGGCCCCGAGCTGTGAATTGCGGAGCAACTCCACCGTGTTGCCGGCCCGGTCCAGTACGTCCTGCAGGTTCTTCGCGCTCATGTGCTGCCCGTTCTCACTCGAGGTTCCTCGTGGCCACCGCCTCACGCTAGGTACGCCCGCAGACGCGGTGAAGTGAGGAATGGCGGACGTGAATTGCCCGGGACGGATGGGTGCATCGCGACAAATGACGTAGAAAGCGCCCGATACGTCATTTGTCGCAGCATCTCCCGGGCAGGTCGGCCGTTCGCAGTCGGGACATGTGCGTGATGGTTCGGGACGCGTCGCGGCCTAGCGTCGGAGCCGATCGCCGCCGCGTCCCCGCGCGGCGCCCTGCACGTCACGGCCGCACGCCCCGGCCGCCCCGGCCCGGCACTCCGGCGCGGCGGCCCACGACCCAAGGGGAGCACCGGATGAGCAGCCCGAGCCGGCTCGCACCGCCGGCGACCTATGTCTTCGACGGCCCGGCCGGCCGCCGCGGACGCAACATGAACCGGTTGTTCATGTCGCTGCGCAGTGCCGCCGCGCGCGAGGAGTTTCTCGCCGGCGAGGCCGCCTACTGCCGCCGTTTCGGCCTTTCCGAAGAACAGACACGGGCCGTTCTCGGCCGTGACTGGCAGGCGATGCTCGACCTCGGCGGAAGCATTTTCTACATCTACAAGCTCGCGATGATGGACGGCCTTTCCATGCAGTACCTCGGCGGCGTCTTCACCGGCATGTCCGAGGACGAGTTCACGGCGGCCATGCGGGCGGGGGGACGGACCGATGTCTGAGGTGATCTGGGGGCTGGCGACCTCGCACGTCCCGTCGATCGGGGCCGCCATGGACCGCGGGATGACCGGGGATCCGCTCTGGGCGCCGCTGTTCGAGGGCTACGCACCGGCCCGGGAGTGGCTCGCCCGGAACACCCCCGACGTGGCGATCCTCGTCTACAACGACCACGCCAACGGCATCGACCTCGACATCGTCCCCACCTTCGGGATCGGGACGGCCGACAAGTACCGGGTGGCCGACGAGGGCTTCGGCCGCCGCCCGGTGCCCGACGTCATCGGCATGCCCGAGCTCTCGTTCCACATCGTCGAGCACCTGATGGACGAGGGCTTCGACCTGACCGTCTTCCACAACCTCGACGTCGACCACGGTTTCACCGTCCCGCTGTCGGTCTGGACCCCGGACCCGGGCGACGCCTGGCCCTGCCCGGTGATCCCGCTCCTGGTCAACGTCATCCACCACCCCCAGCCGACCGCGGCGCGCTGCCACGCCCTCGGCAAGGCGCTCGGCCGCGCGCTCGCCTCCTTCGACGGCGCCCGCACCGTCGGCGTCCTCGGCACCGGCGGGATGTCCCACCAGCTCGCCGGCTCGCGGGCCGGGTTCATCAACCCCGAGTTCGACCGCATGTTCCTCGACGCCATCGCGAACGAGCCCGAAAGGCTCGCGTCGCTGAGCCGGGAGGACTACATCCGCGAGGCCGGATCCGAGGGCATCGAGCTGATCATGTGGCTGGTGATGCGGGGGACGCTGAACGACGAGGTCCGCACCGTGCACACCGCCTACCACGTTCCGGCGTCCAGCACGGCCGCGGGCCTCGCGCTGTTCGACAACCGGCCCGCCGGAAGGCGGTAGGCGTCATGGTCTCCGAGAGTCTCCCCGCCTCCCGCACCGCGAAGGCCGCGGTGGCCGACGCGCTGCGCAACGTCACCTACGAGGTCCTCCCGTTCAAGACCGCGGAGGAGAACGTCCTCGCGCACGTCCCCGCCGACGTCGCGCTCACCGTGACCACGACCGAGGCGAAGGGCCTCGACCCCACCGTCGACCTGGCCGTGCGGCTGCGGCGTCACGGCTACCGGGCGGCGCCGCACCTCGCGGCCCGCCTGGTCCGGGACGAGGCGCACCTGACCGACATCGTCGCCCGGCTCCGCGAGGGCGGCGTGGACGGCGTGTTCGTCATCGGCGGCGACGCGCCCGAGCCCGCCGGAGCCTTCCCCGACGCGCTGAGCCTCCTCGAAGTCCTGCGGAAGGCGGACCACACGTTCACGTTCGTCGGGATCGGCGGCTACCCCGAGGGCCACGGCCGCATCCCCGACGAGCTGATCGAGCGGGCCCTGGAGGCGAAGGCGCCGCACGCGACCCACGTCATCACCCAGATCTGCTTCGACGCCGCGACGACCGTCCGGTGGGCGCGCGAGATCAAGGCGCGGGGCGTGAACCTGCCGATCCGGGTCGGCGTCCCGGGAGCGGTCAGCCGGCAGAAGCTGATCCGCGTGTCGGCCGGGCTCGGGCTCGGGCAGTCGGCCCGCTTCCTGAAGAAGCAGCAGAACCTGTTCTGGCGCTTCTTCCTGCCCGGCGGCTACAACCCGGCCCGGCTGATCGAACGCGTCACGCCCGCGTTCGCCGCCGACGACAACGGCCTGCGCGGCTTCCACATCTTCACCTTCAACGAACTGGAGAGCACCGAGGCATGGCGGCGGAAATGGCTGTCCCGCCTGTCATGAGCACCGTGAACACGCCGAGTCCGCCCGCCGCACGACGGCCCATGGGCCGGCCGCGCGGACGATCGCGCCGGCCCATGGGCGACCAAGACGCGCTACCGGAGGAGTGATGAGCCCGTCAGGCGAACCCCAGCACGGCGTCCTGCTGCTGTCCTGCCCGGACGTGCCGGGCATCGTCTACACGGTGTCGGAGATGCTGGTCCGGCACGACTGCACGATCGTCGAGAGCCAGCAGTTCGGCAGCAAGACCAGCGGATTCTTCTACATGCGCGTCGAGTTCGCCCGCATCGGCGGGTCGCCGCTCGACTTCGAGGCCCTGCGCCGCGACATGGGGGAGATCGCCGACCGGTTCGGGATGACCTGGCGGCTCGCCGACACCACCAAGCGGATGCGCGTCTTGATCATGGTGAGCAAGGCGCCGCACTGCCTCAACGACCTGCTGTTCCGCACCTCGATCGGCGAGCTGAAGATCGACGTCGTGGCGGTCGTGTCGAACCACCGCGACCTCGCCCCGCTGGCCGAGCGGTTCGCAGTCCCGTTCCGGCACATCCCGGTCACGCCGGAGACCAAGCCGCAGGCCGAGGCGGAACTGCTCGACCTCGTCCGCCGGGAACGGGTCGACCTGGTGGTCCTCGCCCGCTACATGCAGATCCTCTCCGACGACCTGTGCAAGCATCTCGAGGGCCGGGCGATCAACATCCACCACTCGATGCTGCCGAGCTTCAAGGGCGCCCGCCCGTACCACCAGGCGCACGCCCGCGGGGTGAAGTTCATCGGGGCCACCGCGCACTACGTCACCGCGGACCTCGACGAGGGACCGATCATCGAGCAGGAGCAGCTCCGCGTGGACCACACGTTCACCCCGGAGGACCTCGCCACCCGCGGCCGGGAGGCCGAGTGCCGCGCCCTAGCGCGCGCGGTGCAGTGGCACAGCGAGAACCGGATCGCGATCAGGGGCAACCGCACCGTCGTGTTCCAGTGAACCGCTCCCGGTACCCTCGTCCGGCGAACCCGGGGCGGCGGGCCGCGAGGTGCCGCGTGAACTGCGGCGCAGGGTGCGGCGTGGGGTGCGTGCGGAGCCGCGCCGGGCCGTGGGAGAGGCCGTGCGGACGCTGATCATCGACAACTACGACTCGTTCACCCACAACCTCGTCCAGTACTTCGCGGAGTGCGGCGCCGAACCCGTCGTCGTCCGCAACGACGAGGTCGCGTGGACGCCCGGGCTGCTCCGCCCGTTCGACAACGTCGTCGTCTCGCCCGGTCCCGGGACCCCCGAGCGCGAGGAGGACTTCGGGATCTGCGCCGAGGTGATCGAGCACACGCGGATCCCGCTCCTCGGCGTGTGCCTCGGCCACCAGGGGATCTGTCACGTGTTCGGCGGACGGGTCCGGCCCGCCCCGCAGGTCAGGCACGGGCGGGCCTCCCTCGTCCGGCACACCGGCGCCGAACTCTTCCGCGGCCTGCCCTCCCCGTTCCGGGCCGTGCGGTACCACTCGCTCGCCGTCGAGGAGCTGCCGCCCGTGCTGGAGCCGGTCGCGTGGGCGGCCGACGGCGTCCTCATGGGGGCGCGGCACACCGGCCGGCCGATCTGGGGCGTCCAGTTCCATCCCGAGTCGGTCGGGACCGAGCACGGGCGGCGCATCATCGCCAACTTCCTGGACCTCACCCGGGAACGATCCGGCCACGGCGCCGCGCCGCCCGCGCCCTCCCTCAGAAGGCGGACGCAACCCGGGCGGAAGCCGGCGCGAGGACGGCGGCCCGCGGCGTACCGCGTCCTCGCGCGGCGCATCGAGACGTCCGTGGCGGCCGAGGAGGTGTTCGGTGCGCTGTTCGCCGGGTCCGACCGGGCGTTCTGGCTCGACAGCAGCAGGACCGGCGAGCACGGCGGCCGCTTCTCCTTCATGGGAGACGCGAGCGGCCCCCTGGCCCGGGTCGTCGCCTTCGACGTGCAGACCGGGATCCTGACGATCGAGGCGGCGGCCGGGCGCACGCAGGTGGAGCGCACGTCGTTCTTCGACTGGATCGACGCCGACCTGCGGGCGCACCCGGCCGAGATCCCCGACCTGCCGTTCGACTTCGCGCTCGGCTGGGTGGGGTACCTCGGGTACGAGCTCAAGGCCGAGTGCGGAGGATCGGCGGCCCACCGCTCCCCGCACCCCGACGCCGCCATGATCTTCGCCGACCGGGCCGTGGCGTTCGACCACCGGGAGGGAACCGTCCACCTGCTCGCCCTCGCCCCCGTGGACGACGAACGCGAGGCGCGGTCCTGGCTGCGGGAGACCGAGGCGCGCCTCGCGGAGCTTCCCGCCCGGCGGCCGGGCGAGCCCGTCCCGCTGACGGTCCCGGTGCCCGTCCCGCCGGAGCCGGGGGAGCCGACCCTGCGCCACGGGCGCCGGAGCTACCTCGACAAGATCGCCGCCTGCCTGCGGGAGATCCTCGCGGGCGAGACCTACGAGGTGTGCCTCACCAACATGCTCACCGCGCCGCTGCGGGCCGACCCGTGGGACTTCTACCGGCTGCTCCGCCGCCGTGAACCCGTGCCGTTCGGGGCGCTGCTGCGGTTCGGCGACCTGTCGGTGATGAGCGCCTCGCCCGAGCGGTTCCTGCGCGTCTCGTCCGGCGGACGGGCGGAGTCCAAGCCGATCAAGGGCACCCGGCCCCGGTCGGCCGACCCCGCCGAGGACCGGCGCCTGCGCGCGGAGCTCGCGGGCAGCGTCAAGGACCGCGCCGAGAACCTCATGATCGTGGACCTGGTGCGGCACGACCTCGGCGGCGTCGCCGAGACCGGGTCGGTCGAGGTCGACCCGCTCTTCGACGTGGAGAGCTACACCACCGTCCACCAGATGGTCAGCACGGTCCGCGCCACGCTGCGCGAGGACGTCTCGGCGGTGCGCTGCGTCCGCGCGGCGTTCCCCGGCGGCTCGATGACGGGGGCGCCCAAGATCCGCACCATGCGGATCATCGACCGGCTGGAGGAGGGGCCGCGCGGCGTGTACTCCGGCGCGCTCGGCTATTTCTCCCTGTCGGGCGCGGCCGACCTCAGTATCGTGATCCGCACGGCCGTGGCGTCCGGCGGGCGCGTCGAGTTCGGCGTCGGCGGAGCCGTCACCGCCCTGTCGGACCCGGACGCCGAGTTCGAGGAGACCGCCGTCAAGGCCGCGCCGCTGCTGCGGCTGCTCGGCGCGCGGTTCCCCGGACGCCGCCCCGGCGCCGCGGGCTCCGGCGGCGGGATCGGCGCCGAAGAGGTGACAACGGGGCGGATCGGCTGACAGGCTTTTCTTCGGACCCGCGTGTCTGCGGGGCGGGCGGGGCGCTCCGGGGCGCCACGACCGGGATGCGGCCGAAGCGGAACGCGAGGAGGGCGGCGGCGGTGACCGTCTCGATGGTGAAGGGCCAGCGGATCTCGCTGGAGAAGCCCGGTGGTGCGCTGACCATGGTCAGGATGGGGCTGGGC
>DATCLF010000473.1:0-9163 GCA_036564055.1 Spirillospora sp. | reverse complement strand
CCGCCAGGCCGAGGGCGACCCGCCCACGCGAGAGATTGATCATCATGCCGTCGAGGACGTCACGGTCGTCTGTTTCCTTCTCATCTGCCACAGACGGGAGGTTATCGGTGCGCGCCCCGCGCCGGACCGCCGGGTAACCCGTTCCTTACACGTCTATCGTTGTCCCGAGGCGGCCCGCCCCCGACTGATGAAGGTGCTCCATGGTGACCACGGAAGGCATCCTCGGCCTCGTCGTCGTGTCGCTGCTCGCCGCGTTCTGCGTGCGGTGGGCCGCCGTCCGCCTGCGGCTGCCCATGCCCACCCGCTCTTCGGTGATCGTCGTGTTCGTTCTGGTCGTCCTCGCGCTGTGGGGGCGGAGCCTGAACGGGTGACGGGTGCGGACGAGCCACCGGTCGCGAAAAGGCCGCACATTTTCCAACGGGTTTCGAACCTGGCTCCCGGGCCGTGAGTCATACCTGACAAACCGGCTTCACGCCCGTTTGTCGCCCCGCAGAGGCAGACGTGACGCCTCCGGAACCTCCGGACGCCGAAGGCTCCGTCGCCCCAGCGGGGCGACGGACGTGTGCGGTTGGTACCCCGTCCGGCGAAGCCGGCCCGAGCGAGGGAGCACCCCGTGAACACGCATCCGGTGACCGCGATCAAGGAGACCGGTGGCGGAATCGCTCCGCACCTGAGGCGGCTGCTGGAGTTCGTCGAGCCCGACCGGAACGACGTGTGCCTCGACGTGGCGCGCGGCCGCGGCCCCATGCCCGCGGCGCTCGGCCCGCAGGTGCGCCATCTCACCGCCGTCGACGCGGCACCGGCGCGCGCGTCCGGCGGGCACGGCCCGTCCCGGATGCCCCAGGCGAACCTGATGAGCAGCGCGAACGGCGCCACCAGGTCGAGCGGGCGGATGTCCACGGTGCAGTTCGACGTGAACGCAGTGCGGAGCGCCGACAACGCGGTGCGGAGCGCCAATGGCGACGGCCCGCGAGCCCCGGTGACGCGCGAGGAGCGCAGGCCGCACCCGACGGGACCCGACCGCACGCTCGTCAAGGCCCACGCCACCGCGCTCCCCTACAAGGACAATGCGTTCTCCCTCGTGACGGCCCGGTTCTCCCTCTTCTCGCTGGGCGATCCGAACCATGTGCTGCGCGAGCTGCTCCGCGTCTGCCGTCCGGGCGGACGGGTCGTCATCGCCGACCAGGTGCGCGGCAACCTCACCGGCTCCGACCGGGACCGCATCGAGCGGCTGCGCGATCCCGAGCATCCCGGCACCCCGTCCGTGGCCCGCATCACCGAGCTGATCACCTCGGCGGGCGGGACCATCCGCCGCCTCGACCTGTTCAGCGTGGAACGTCCCGTGGAGCCGTGGCTCGCCGGGGCCTGCGACGCCGACGCCGCCAAGCGCATCCGGCGGGCCCTGATCGACGAGGTCGACGGCGGGCCCCGCACCGGCGCCAGACCCCGGATCATCAGCGGCGAACTCTGGTTCACCCAGTCATGGATTCACGTCGCCGCCGAACCCATCTCCTGAACGCCGCCACGCGGCCGGGACGGGCACCGGCTACGGGACGAGGACCGCGGCCCCGGTGAACCGGTCGGCGGCCAGGTCGGCCAGCGCACGGTCGGCCTCGTCGAGCCCGTAGGGGCGTGTCTCGACGGCGACGTTCAGGCGGGCCGCCAGGGTGAGGAACTCCTCCCCGTCCGCGCGGGTGTTCGCCGTCACCGACCTGACCTCCCGTTCCTGGAACAGGTGCCGCTGGTAGTTCAGGGACGGGATGTCGCTCAGGTGGATCCCGGCGATCGCGCACGTCCCGCCGCGGTCCAGGCGTTCCAGCGCGGCCGGGACCAGCTCCCCCGCCGGCGCGAAGACGATCGCCGAGTCCAGCGGCGCGGGCGCGTCGTCGAAGGAGTCCCCGGCCCAGGACGCGCCCAGCTTCCGGGCCAGCTCACGGGCCGCGGGGCTGCGGGTGAAGACGTGCACGTCGGCGCCCTCGGCGATCGCGATCTGCGCGGCGAGATGGGCCGAGCCGCCGAACCCCCAGATGCCGAGCCGCCCGCCCGGCGGGACGCCGGCGCGGCGGAGGGCGCGATAGCCGATGATGCCGGCGCACAGCAGCGGCGCCGCGCGGACGTCGTCGAGCTCGGCCGGGATGTCGTAGGCGTAGGCGTCCACGGCGAGGGCGTACTCGGCGTACCCGCCGTGGGCGTCCCAGCCGGTGTAGACCGACGACGGGCACAGGTTCTCGGCGCCGCGGCGGCAGTGGCGGCAGGCCCCGCACGTCCCGCGCAGCCAGGCGATGCCGACGCGGTCGCCGACGCGGCGCCGCGTCCCGGGCCCGGCCTCGACGACCTCCCCCACGATCTCGTGGCCGGGCGTCACGCCGGGCAGGTGGACGGGCAGGTCCCCCTCGGCGACGTGCAGGTCCGTGCGGCAGACACCGGAGGCGCGGACGCGCACGAGCAGCTCACCGGGCCCCGGCGAGGGGACCTCCCGTTCGACGCGTTCCAACGGCCCCGAGGTGATCGGGGCGGGATTCCGCACGATCCAGGCACGCATGGCGGTCAGGGAGCCAGCGGCAGCTCGAACCACACGGCCTTGCCGTCCGAGGTCGGGCGGGCGCCCCACCGGGTGGCGAGCTGGTCGACCAGGTACAGGCCGCGGCCGCCCTCGTCGGTCTCGCCCGCGCTGCGGATGCGGGGCAGCCGCATGTCGGAGTCGAACACCTCGACCCAGATGGCCTCCGCGCCGCGCCGCAGTCGCAGGCGGAACTCCTTGGTCGGGGGTTCGCGGCGGCCGAGCTCGGCGCCGAGGTTCCAGTCGTCCTCGGAGAACGCCGCGCCGTCGAGGGGGTCGCCGCCCGCCGGGCCCGACGCGTAGGGGCCGGTGTCGAAGTCGGTGTTGAACTGCACGGGCGGCGGGGCGCTGAGCGGTTCGCCGCCGCGTCCGGCGGGCCCGGCCGTCACCGGGACGGCCATCTCGCGGCGCGGGGCGGGCGTCGCGGTCGCGTGCAGGACGACGTTCGTGACGACCTCGGAGACCAGCAGGCACGCCAGTTCGGCCTGCTCCTCCGCCATCCCCCAGGACGCGAACGTCTCGGCGGCCATCTTGCGCGCCTCCGACACCATGATCGGCTCGGCGTCGAACACGCGCTCGGCGACCGCGAGCTCCTCGCCGGCGGTGCGGATGACGACGATCGCGACGTCGTCGTCGATGTCGCCGGGCACCGCCTCGTAGGCGGCGTTGGCGATCGC
The DNA here is from genome assembly GCA_036564055.1 of Spirillospora sp. GTDB lineage: Bacteria > Actinomycetota > Actinomycetes > Streptosporangiales > Streptosporangiaceae > Spirillospora. The sequence continues at coordinate 5,926 of DATCLF010000473.1, read as the reverse complement.
TTCGACACCGCCGTCGGCGACCTTGGCGACCGCGGCGCGGACGAGGTCCCGCGACTCCTCGCGGGTGTAGTACTCGCCGTCCTCCCTGGGGCGCCGGTCGATGAGGCCGTCGGTGTACAGGACGAGGGTGGAGCCGGGCTTCAGCTCGCACTTCTCCTCGTTGAAGAGGATCTCGCCGCCCATGCCGGGCGCGCGGAGGCCGAGCATGCCGCCCTGGTTCTCGAACGGCAGATCCCCGACCTGCCCGTCGACGATCAGCAGGGGCGGGTCGTGGCCGGCGTTGGCGAACTCCAGCATCCGCGACCACGCGTCGTACACGAAGTAGGTGCACGAGACGAGCGGCGGGCGGACGAGGTCGTCGCTGTTCCAGCCGGAGCTCATCCGCTCGGGCCGGGTCATCGTGCGGACCCACTCGTCGAGCTTGCGCAGGATGTCGGCGGGCGGCTTGTCGTCCTGCGCGAACGCCCGCAGCGCGGCGCGAAGCTGGCCCATGACCGCGGCGGCGCGGGCTCCGCGTCCCTCCACGTCGCCGATGACGAGCCCGACACGGCCCGCCGACAGCGGGATCACGTCGTACCAGTCGCCGCCCACCTGGGTCTGGATGCCGTGCCCGTGCGACTCCAGCGGACGGGCCGGCTCGTACCGCCACGCGATCTGCAGGCCGTCCAGGCGCGGCGGCCGGTCACCGGGCAGCAGGTGCTTCTGGAACGCGAGGGCGGTGTCGCGCTCCTCCTCGAACAGCATCGCGTTGTCGACGGCGAGCGCGACACGGCTCGCGATCGCCCCGATCAGGTCGCGGTCGAAGCCGTCGTAGTGCGGGTCGGGCCGCTTGGACAGGTTGGACAGGGCGAGGCTCATGACGCCGAGCAGCTCGCCGCGCGCCAGCAGCGGCGCCGCGATCACCGAGGTGACGCCCATCTCGGGACCGAGGCGCTCCTCGCCCGGCCCGGACCACCGGCGCTGCATCACGTCCTCGATGAGAACGGCGTCGCGGCGCCTCATCGCCTTCTCGCAGTAGTGTCCGCGCGGGTAGGAGACGGGCTCGCCGACCTCGGCCCAGGTGCCGGGCGGCGGCGTCCATCCGCCGGCGTGCCGCGACACCCGCCGGTACAGCCGGTCGCCGGCGTACAGGTCGATGAAGCAGTGGTCGGCGAACTGCGGGACGAGCGTGTCGGCGACGCGCCGCAGGGTGCTCTCCAGCTCCAGGGATCCGGCGAGCCGCTCGCCGATGCGCTCCAGCAGGCCGTAGCGGTCCTGTTCGCGCTGGTTGGAGCGCAGCGCCTCGCGCGCGAAGATCACGACCCCGTCGACGGCGCCGGAGGGGTGCCGCAGCGGGACGGCGTGCGCGCGGGTGTAGACGGTGGTGCCGTCCGCCCGCACGTTGCAGAACGTGCCCTCCCAGACGCCGCCCTTGAGGACGTGCCTGGCGAGCTCGGTCGCCTGCTCGTGGTCCTCCTCGGCGATGCTCAGCGAGAGCACGGAATGGCCGATGATCTCGTCGCCGCCGAAGCCGAAGAGCTGCCGGGCGAAGTTGTTGCCGTAGATGACGTTGCTGAAGCGGTCACAGACGATGACCGCCATCTCCATCTGGTTCAGGACGGTCTCGGGTGGCAGATGCGCCGCGTCGAGCGCTTCCCCCCTGTGGCTCATCTCCCCATCCCGATGCCAGTCGCGAGTCCTGCCCGCGCCGCCCCCGCGACGATCACGTTACGTGTCGGCCTGGACGGTGCCGGTGTTCTTCCCGTGGTATTGAACGACGAACGGACCACCGGGATACGCCCGCAAGACCCCATGCCACGGAGATCTTCGGTATAGACCTGCGAAGCGGAGCCGGGGAGCGCGCCCGCTCCCGCGCCGGATGCCTCAGCGCCTGCTGACGAAGACGTGCTCGGCGATGCCACGCGGAAGTTCCGTCGCGGGACTGTCGGACTCGTCGTCACTGATCACCCGCACCCCGTCGTCCGTGGCCCGGAGAGTCACCTCTCGTCCCGGTTGTATCCCTATCTGCTTGAGTCTAAGCATCAGGTCGCTGTCGCTCTGCACCTGCTCGCTGATCCGCTCGATGACGGCCTCGGCCCCGGCGGGGCTGGCGACGGCGGTCATCACCGAGAGCGGCTCCTTGTCGGCGTCGGTCTCGGGGGCGGCCACGCCCAGCTCCCCGAGACCGGGGATCGGGTTGCCGTGCGGGCAGGTGGTGGGGTTGTTCAGCAGCGCGACCAGCCGACGCTCGACGTCCTCCGACATGACGTGCTCCCAGCGGCACGCCTCGATGTGAACGTCCTCCCAGGGCAGGCCGATCACGTTGACCAGCAGGCACTCGGCGAGCCGGTGCTTGCGCATGACGCGGATGGCCAGGCTGCGACCGCTCTCGGTCAGTTCGAGGTGCCGATCGCCTTCGACCCGCAGCAGCCCGTCGCGTTCCATGCGCGCGACGGTCTGGCTCACCGTCGGGCCGCTCTGGGAGAGCCGCTCGGCGATTCGCGCACGAAGGGGGATGATCCCTTCCTCTTCGAGCTCGAACACCGTCCGGAGATACATCTCCGTGGTATCGATCAGGCCGTGTGAGGTCACAGCTCCCTCCAGTCTTTGGGCCCGAGTCTACTTGCTCGCAACCGCCCCCCGCCGGGCCACGCGAAGATCCCGTGCAAGGGGGATACGGGTGAACAACTGATGAACAGGAAACCTTCCCGGCGCGGGGCTCAAGACCGGAGGTGAACCAAGACCGGAGGGAACAGTGCGCACAAAGGCGCGGGTCATCGGCTCATGTCACGGATTCACCTGGACGGTCTCGGCCGTACGGGTGTCGTAGCGGAGCAGCGCCGGGACGGCCAGCGCCGCGATGACGACGAGGACCGCGCAGGCGACGCCGCCGCCCACCCACGACGCGGTCGCGCCGGCGACGCTCGCGGTGGCGCCCGCGCGCACGTCCCCGAGCCGCGGGCCGCCCGCGACGACGACGGTGAACACCCCCTGCAGCCGACCGCGCATCTTGTCGGGCGCGTACGTCTGCAGGATCGACTGCCGGAAGACCGCCGACACGAGGTCCGCGGCGCCGCCGACGGCCAGCAGCACGACGGCGAGCCACAGCCAGTGCGACAGCCCGGCGGCGGCGACCGCGAGCCCCCAGACCACGATCGACGCGACGAGCGCGACGCCCTGGCGGTGGACCCGTCCGATCCAGCCGGACACCAGCCCGCCGGCGAACGCGCCGATCGCGATCGACGCGAACAGCCAGCCCACCGCGGAGCCTCCGCCGAACCGGGTGTCGGCCACCTCGGGGAACAGGGCGCGCGGCATCGCGACCGCCATCGCGATGATGTCCGCGACGAACGACATCAGCAGCACCGGTTGCGTGACCAGGTACCGGAGCCCGTCGATGACCGACCGCAGGCCGGGCGTCCCGGTGACGTCGTCGAGCGGCGGGATCGGCGGCAGCCTCAGCGCCGCGTAGAGGACGACGGTGAACAGCACGGCGTCCAGCGCGTAGGCCGCGGCGTAGCCCGAGCGGGCCAGCAGCACGCCGGCGAGCAGCGGACCGCCGAGCATGCCGAACTGGCTGGCGGTGAAGGACAGGGTGTTGGCCGCCGGGACCAGGGGCCTGTCGATCAGCCGCGGGATGATCGCGTTGCGGGTCGGCGAGGCCACCGCGAAGCCGACGGCCTGGATCGCGACCACCGACATGATCAGCAGGAGGCTCTCCAGGCCGAGCAGCGCCTGGACCAGCAGGAGCAGCGTCGCCGCCCACATGACGCAGGACGAGACGAACAGCAGCCTGCGCCGATCCATGTGGTCGGCCACCGCCCCGCCCCACAGCCCGAACACGATGAGCGGGACGAGGTTGACGAAGCCGAGCACGCCCACCCAGAACGACGACTTCGTCATGTCGTAGACCTGCACGGGGACGGCGACCGCCGTCACCTGGAAGCCGACGAACGACACGCCCTGCCCCAGCCACAGGCGCCGGAACTCTGGCGTGGCCAGCGGCCGGGTGTCGATCGCGAATCCGCGCAGCCCGCCCCGTTGCCGTGGTCTTCGGCGGACTCCGCCTCGCTGGAACCAGCGCCGCTTTTCGGTGTCTCGCTTGTGGGTGTCAGGACCGTTGGCGGAGGCTGACTGGTGTTCCGACGTCACGGAGACAGTCTCTCCACCACCCATTCGGCGGATTCGTCCGGGGTTGTCCCCTTCGTCGTTCTGCGGTAGCGGATCCGGTCGTGGAGCCGATCCCTGCGGCCCTGCCAGAACTCGATCGACTCCGGGACGACCCGGTAGCCGCCCCAGAAGTCCGGCAGCGGCACGACGTCGTCCCCGTCCGTTTCCGGCCACCGTTGCGCCAGCTCGGCGAAGCGGCGCTCCAGCACGTCCCGTCCGGGGATGACGCCCGACTGGCGCTCGCTCGCCCACGCGCCGATCCGCGACCCGTACGGGCGGGTCCGGAAGTAGGCGGCGACCTCGTCGCGGGGCAGCTCGAACACCGGCCCGGCGACGCGCACCTGCCGGTGCATCGCGTGCCAGGGGAAGACGAGCGCCGCACGCGGGTTCTCCGCGAGGTCGCGCGCCTTGTGGGACGTCAGGTTGGTGAAGAAGCGGAACCCCCGCGGCCCGTACCCCTTGAGCAGGACGGTCCGGGCGCTCGGGACGCCGTCGCCCGACGCGGTGGCGAGCACCATCGCGTTCGGTTCGTCGAGCCCGAAGGTGTGCACGTCGGCGAACCACGCGGCGAACAGCGCCAGGGGGTCCGCCGGAAGGGACGGTTCCGCCAGCTCGCCCCCTTCATAGGATCGTCTCAGCCGCGCGGGGTCGGGCGTTGGGGAATCCACAGCGTCAGAGCCTCTCACCTGCGGCGTGTGCAACTCACAGGACCCCTGGGTACTGGCAGGTAAGGCGGACAGGGTTCAATGGCACGGCACCGCCTTATCACTCTGGGGACGAAAGGCAGGACGTACATGTCCGATTTCAAACCTGGTCTTGAGGGGGTCGTGGCCTTCGAGACCGAGATCGCCGAGCCGGACAAGGAGGGCGGCGCCCTCCGCTACCGGGGTGTGGACATCGAGGAACTCGTCGGCCGCGTCTCCTTCGGTGACGCCTGGGGCCTCCTGGTGGATGACAGCTTCGACCCGGGACTCGCCCCGGCGGACCCGCACATCCTGCCGGTCACCTCCGGCGACGTGCGGGTGGACGTGCAGGCCGCCCTGCCCACCCTCGCCACCGCCTACGGCATGCGCCCGCTGCTCGACATCTCCGACGAGGAGGCCCGCGCCGACCTCGCCCGGGTGTCGGTGACCGCGCTGTCGTTCGTCGCCCAGTCGGCCCGCGGGGTCGGCGTCCCGATGGTGCCGCAGCGCAGGATCGACGAGGCCACGACGATCACCGAGCGGTTCATGGTCCGCTGGCGCGGGGAACCCGACCCGAAGCACGTCAAGGCCATCGACGCCTACTGGGTGTCGGCCGCCGAGCACGGCATGAACGCCTCCACCTTCACCGCCCGGGTGATCGCCTCAACCGGGGCGGACGTCGCGGCGGCCATGTCCGGCGCGATCGGCGCCATGTCGGGGCCGCTGCACGGCGGTGCCCCCGCCCGCGTCCTGCCGATGATCGAGAAGGTCGAGCAGCTCGGCGACGCCCGCAAGGTCGTGACCGGCATCCTCGACTCCGGTGAGCGGCTGATGGGCTTCGGCCACCGCGTCTACCGCGCCGAGGACCCGCGCGCCCGGGTGCTCCGCCGCACCGCCAAGGAGCTGGGCGCCCCCCGGTTCGAGGCCGCCAAGGCCCTGGAGGACGCCGCCCTGTCCATCCTCCGCGAGCGTCGTCCCGACCGCGCCATCGAGACCAACGTGGAGTTCTGGGCGGCGGTCGTGCTGGACTTCGCCGAGGTTCCCCCCGCGATGATGCCCGCCATGTTCACCTGCGGCCGCACCGCGGGCTGGGC
>DATCLF010000472.1:0-7960 GCA_036564055.1 Spirillospora sp. | reverse complement strand
ACCACCTACTGATCCCTACGCCTACTGACCCCACTGGCAACCGAGCGCCCCCCGCCCCGGCGCCGCGAGGCGTCCCCACGTCACCGAACGAGACCCACCCCAACCCAACGGAGGGCCGCACCCGATGAAACTCCGCACCTTCGCCGCCGCCGTCCTGGCCCCGGCCCTGGCACTGGCCGCAACCGCCTGCGGCGGGGACAACGGGCAGTCCGGCGGCTCGCCCGACTCCCCCACCAAGGTCACGCTGACCCTGAACTGGTACCCCTACGGCGAGCACGCGCCGTTCTACTACGGCCAGAAGCAGGGGATCTACAAGAAGCACGGCATCGACCTGCAGATCAAGGCCGGGCAAGGCTCGCAGAAGACCGTCCAGGCCACGGCCGCCGGGCAGACCGACTTCGGCTGGGCCGACACGCCCGCGCTGCTCGCCGCCGTCGACAGGGGCATGCCGGTCAAGAGCGTCGGCGTGTTCCTGCAGACCACGCCCGCGTCCGTGCAGTCGTTCGCCGACGCGGGCATCAAGAAGCCCGCCGACCTCAAGGGCAAGAAGATCGCCGGAACCGCCGGCGACGCGCTGGCGCGCACGTTCCCGGTGTTCCTGAAGAAGAACGGGATCAAGGAGAGCGAGGTCCCCGTCCAGAACACCGACCCGGCCGGGAAGATGGCGGCCGTGATGTCCGGCAAGGTCGCCGGGCTGATGGGCTTCGCCAACGACCAGGGCCCGACGATGGCCAACAAGTCCGGCAAGAAGGTGTCGTACCTGCGCTACGCCGACTTCGGGCTCAACTTCTTCTCCAACGGCCTGATCGTCGGCGAGCGGAAGCTGAAGAGCGACGAGGACCTCGTCAAGAGGATGGTCGCGGCCACGAGCGAGTCGTGGAAGGCCGCCGCGTCCGACCAGCAGGGCGCCGTCGCGAGCATGGCCGGCGCGTCCGAGCAGCTCCCGCCGAACGAGGTCCTCTCCGAGCAGCTCAAGACGACGCTGACCCTCCTGCACACCCCGGCCACCCAGGGCAAGGCGCCCGGTGTCAACGCCGAGGAGGACTGGAAGCAGACCATCGCCACCTTCCACGAGGCCGGCGTCATCCAGAAGGCCGAGGATCCGTCGGCGTACTGGCACGCGGCCGCCGCACCCCAGTGATGACGGGACGACTGATGAGGATCATGAGCAGGGAAGAGACCGGGGAGGCGGACGCGGCGCGGCGCTCCGCCGTGAGCCTCGACGGCGTCGCGGTGCGGTTCCGCACCCGCCGGCGCGACGTCACCGCGCTGCGCGACGTCTCCCTGGACATCGCGGCCGGCGAGTTCGTCGCGATCGTCGGGCCGTCCGGATGCGGCAAGTCGACGCTGCTGAAGCTCGTCGCCGGGCTGCTGCGGCCGTCGTCCGGGAGCGTGCGCCTGAACGGCGACCCGGTCACCGGGCCGCGCCACGACATCGGGTACGTGTTCCAGCGGGCGGCGCTGCTGGAGTGGCGCAGCGCCCGCCGCAACATCCTGCTGCAGGCGGAGATGCGCAAGATGCCGGCGGAGCGGGCGCGCGCCCGGACCGCCGAGCTGATGGCGATGACCGGCCTGACCGGGTTCGAGGACGCCCTGCCGCACGAGCTGTCCGGCGGCATGCAGCAGCGGGTGGCGCTGTGCCGGGCGCTGCTGCACGAGCCGCCCGTCCTGCTGATGGACGAGCCGTTCGGCGCGCTCGACGCCCTCACCCGCGAGCAGCTCAACGTCGAGATGAACCGGATCTGGCGGGAGACCGGCACGACCGTCCTGCTCGTCACCCACTCGATCGCCGAGGCCGCCTACCTGGCGAACCGGGTCGTGGTGATGACCGACAGGCCCGGCACGATCGCCGAGGTCATCGACGTGGACCTGCCGGCGGAGCGCGAGTACGCCGCCACCATGGCCCGTCCCGAGTTCGGCCGCGTCACCCACCGCGTCCGCGAGCTCCTCGGTGCCGCCGGCGCGGCGGACTGACCCGTCCCGTCCGCGGGCGCACCGGGCCCCCGCAGGCGCGCACCAGACCCACCAGACACCGAACCCGCGGGACCGGGCGGGTTCCACGACAGCCTAGGAAGGAACGGGATGGCACGCAGGTCCATCGGGATCGTCATGAACGGCGTCACCGGCCGGATGGGGTATCGCCAGCATCTCGTCCGCTCGATCCTCGCGATCAGGGAGCAGGGCGGGGTGCGCACGGCCGACGGCACCGTGCTGTGGCCGGAGCCCGTCCTCGTCGGTCGCAACGAGGCCAAGCTGCGCGACATCGCCGAGCGGCACGGCCTCACCGACTGGACGACCGACCTGGCCGGGGCGCTGGCGCGACCGGAGACCGAGATCTACTTCGACGCGCAGGTCACCGGCGCGCGGGCCGAGGCGATCCGCGCGGCCGTCGCGGCGGGCAAGCACGTCTACACCGAAAAGCCGCTGGCCGGGGACCTGCAGGGCGCGCTGGAGCTGGCGCGCCTGGCGGACGAGGCGGGCATCAGGCACGGCGTCGTCCAGGACAAGCTGTTCCTGCCGGGCCTGCTCAAGCTGAAGCGCCTGGTGGACGGCGGTTTCTTCGGGCGGATCCTGTCGGTGCGCGGCGAGTTCGGCTACTGGGTGTTCGAGGGCGACTGGCAGGAGCCGCAGCGCCCGAGCTGGAACTACCGGGCGGAGGACGGCGGCGGGATCATCCTCGACATGTTCTGCCACTGGCGCTACGTGCTGGACGGTGTGGTGGCGCCGGTGCGGTCGGTGCAGGTGCTCGGGGCGACGCACATCCCCCGGCGGGTGGACGAGAACGGCAAGCCCTACGAGGCCACCGCCGACGACGCCGCGTACGGGATCTTCGAGCTGGAGGGCGGGATCGTCGCGCAGATCAACTCCTCGTGGGCGACCCGCGTGTTCCGCGACGAGCTCGTGGAGTTCCAGGTGGACGGGACGGAGGGGTCCGCGGTGGCGGGGCTGCGGCGCTGCCGCGTCCAGCACCGCTCGATGACGCCGAAGCCGGTGTGGAACCCGGATCTGCCCGCCACCGAGGACTTCCGGTCGCAGTGGCAGGAGGTCCCCGACAACGCCGAGTTCGACAACGGGTTCAAGACGCAGTGGGAGATGTTCCTGCGGCATGTGGCGGGCGACGCCGAGTTCCCGTGGGACTTCTACGCGGGGGCGCGCGGCGTCCAGCTCGCCGAGCTGGGGTTGCAGGCGTGGCGTGAGGGCCGCCGCCTCGAGGTGCCGGAGCTGACCCGATGAGGATCGAGCTTCCCGCGGACGACGGTTCGACGGTCGTCCACACGATGCGCGAGCCGCGGGCTTACCCGCCGCCGCCCGGCCCGCCCGCCTCGCGGGTGGCCTACGCCGCCGCGCACGTCGTGCCCGACCCGGAGGGCGACTCGCTCGACTGGGACGCGACGCTGGCGTTCCGCCGGCATCTGTGGTCGTACGGGCTGGGCGTCGCGGAGGCGATGGACACCGCGCAGCGCGGCATGGGCCTGGACTGGACGGCGACCCGGGAGCTCGTCGTGCGGAGCACCCGGGAAGCGCTTTCAGCCGGCGGGAGGATCGTCTGCGGCGCCGGCACCGACCAGCTCCCGGCGGGACCGGCGTCCCTGAAGGAGATCATCGCCGCCTACGAGGAACAGCTCGCGGTGATCGAGGAGGCCGGCGCCGTCCCGGTGCTGATGGCGAGCCGTCATCTGGCCGCCGCCGCGCGCGGCCCGGACGACTACGCCACCGTCTACGGGCACCTGCTGTCCCAGGTCGGACGGCCGGTCGTGCTGCACTGGCTGGGGCCCATGTTCGACCCGGCGCTGGAGGGCTACTGGGGCTCGACGGACCTGGACGCCGCCGCCGACGCGCTCCTCACGCTGATCGGCGACCACGCGTCCCGGGTCGACGGCGTGAAGATCTCGCTGCTGGACGCCGGACGCGAGATCGGCTTCCGCCGCCGTCTGCCGGAGGGCGTCCGGCTCTACACGGGCGACGACTTCAACTATCCGGAGCTGATCAAGGGCGACGAGCAGGGGTACAGCGACGCGCTGCTCGGCGTGTTCGACCCCATCGCGCCCGTGGCCGCCGCCGCGCTCGCCGCCCTCGACGCCGGCGACACCGCCGCCTACGAGGAGATCTTCGGGCCGACGGTGCCGCTGGCCCGTCACCTGTTCGAGGCGCCGACCTACTACTACAAGACGGGCGTCGTCTTCCTGGCCTGGCTGACCGGCCACCAGCGGCACTTCCGCATGGTCGGCGGGCTGGAGAACGCGCGTTCCGTCCGGCACATGGTCCGGCTGTTCCGGCTCGCCGACGACGTCGGCCTGTTCCCCGACCCCGACCTCGCCGCGCACCGGATGCGCGCGTGGCTGACCGTCCAGGGGGCCGCCCCATGAGGCTCAGCCTCAACCAGTGGACGACCCGGCACTGGCCCCTGCCCGACCTCGTGGCCGGCTGCGCGGCCGCCGGGGTGAAGGGCGTGGGCCTGTGGCGCGAGCCCGTCGCCGAGCACGGCCTGGCCCGGACGGCCCGGCTCGTCCGGGACCACGGCCTGACGGTCACGTCCCTGTGCCGGGGCGGCTTCTTCCAGAAACCGGACGCCTTGGACGACAACCGCCGCGCCATCGAGGAGGCCGCCGCGCTCGGCGCCCCCGTCCTGTGCCTGGTCAGCGGGGGGCTGCCGGAGGGGTCCCGCGACCTGGACGGCGCCCGCTCCCGCGTCGCCGACCTCATCGGCGAGCTGGCGCCGTACGCCGGGGAGCACGGGGTGCGGCTCGCGGTCGAACCGCTGCACCCGATGTTCTGCTCCGACCGCTGCGTCGTCTCCACCCTGCACCAGGCGCTCGACATCGCCGCACCGCATCCCCCGGAGCAGGTCGGCGTGATCGTCGACACCTACCACCTGTGGTGGGACCCGGGCGTCTGGGACGGCATCGCCCGCGCGGGCGCGCAGGGGCGGATCGCGCTGTTCCAGGTCGCCGACTGGGTCACCCCGCTGCCGGAGGGCGCCCTCACCGGGCGCGGCATGCTCGGGGACGGGTGCGTCGACCTGCGCCGCTTCCGCGAGGCGGTCGACGCCGCGGGCTACACCGGGCCGATCGAGGTGGAGATCTTCAACGACGAGCTGTGGGCCATGCCCGGGCCGGCCGCCCTCGACCTCACGGTGGAGCGGTTCGCCCGGCATGTCCTGTGACCGGCCCATGACCGAGGCGTCCGCGCCCGCCGTGACGGGCGGCCCCGGCGGCGGGCGGAGCTGGCGGTCGGCCGCCGGGGCGTGGCTCGGCATCGGGACGGCGCCGGGCGCGCTCGTGCTCGGCGCGCAGGTCGGCGGACGCCACGACGGCGCGCTGCCCGTCGCCGTCCTGGTGGCCGGCGGCGCCGTCATGGCGTGGCTGCTCGCCGCGCAGGGACGGCTCGGCCTGCGCGAGCCCGCCGGGGAGAACGCCGGGCTGTCGGAGCTGACGCCGCGGTACCTGCCGCCGGCGGCCGAGCGGACGGTCACCGCGCTCCTCGCGATCTCGATGATCGGCTGGTTCGGGTTCAACGTCGGTCTCGGCGGGGCGGCGGCCGCGGCGCTCGGCGGCGTGCCGGACCCGGCCGGGGTCGTGGCGCTGGCCGTGCCGACCGTCGCGGTGCTGCTCGCCGGGGGCGGGCGGTGGAACGCGGTCGCGGTCGTCACGACGCTGACCTCGATCGCGCTCATCGCCATCGTCGCCGTGCGGCTCGCGCCCCCGGACGCGCCGGTGACGTTCGCGCGGGACGGGCCCGGCGGGCTGGTCGCCGACCTCGCGGGCTTCATCGGGTACGTGTCGGTGTTCGCGCTGCGCGCCCCGGACTTCACGGTCGGCCTGCGAGGACGCGCCGATCTCGCGGCGTGCGTCGCGCTGCTCGTCGGCCCGGCGCTCGCCGCGTCCGTCGTGGGCGCCGGGGTCGCGGCCGCGAGCGGGTCCACCGACGTCGTCGCGGTGCTCGCCGGCCCGGACGGGCTGCCGGTCGCGAACCTGTTCGTCGCGGCGTCCGTCATCGCGCCGACGCTCGCCGCCGTCCACTCCGGCGTGCTCGCCCTGCGCCGTCTCCTCCCGGCACGGCTGGGCGGCGCGCACGCCCAGGCGGTACTGCTGATCGCGGGACCGGGGACGGTGCTCGCGGCGCTGCGGGTCGACAGGCTGCTGCTCGGCTGGCTGACGATCCTCGCGGCGGCGCTGCCAGCGCTCATCCCCCCGATGACGGCGGAGGCGGCGCGCAGGCGGCGGGGCCGTCCGCCGCGCCGGGTCCGGACGTGGATCTGGGCGCCGGGCGCAGCGGTGGCGGTCACGCTCACGCTGGCCGGTCACGCGACGGCGGCGCCGGTCGGGCTGGCGGTGTCCGCCGTGGCCACATTTGTCCACTTTCGGCTTTCACGCCGTCGTTCTTGACGTTCGGCGGAAGCGGTCGTACTTTCACGAAAGCGCTTCCAGAAAGCGCTTTCCAGCCAACCCCCACCCCCTTTGGACGGCCGGAATGAGAAAACTCCGCTGGTGTCTCCTCACGATCGCGGCGCTGCTGCTGCCCCTGCTCGCCGCGCCGCCCGCGGCACAGGCGCGCGACGACGCGCCGATCCTCGACCCGATCCCCGAAGATCCCGCCCCCTCCGGGCTCGGGCTCGTCCTGCAGGAGGTGGCACAGCTCCCCCGGTCGAAGCCGACCGGCAACCCCACCGACCCGCGGCTCGACCGCTGGAACCGCATCAACTACGTCGGTGAGGTGCCGGACGGCTCGGGCCGCCTCTACGTCCCCGACCTGAACGGCAAGCTCTACTTCCTCGACAAGCGGACCTACGAGCACCACGTCTACCTCGACGTCGGCGCCACGTTCGCGCCCGACTTCTACTCCGAGGCCGGGCTCGGGCAGGGCTTCGGGTTCGTCACGTTCCACCCCGACTTCCGCAGGAACGGCAAGTTCTACACCGCGCACGTCGAGGCGGGCGACGCGCTCAAGACCAAGAAGCCCGACCTCACCCCGCAGCCGAACACCGGCTACCACGGCGTCATCACCGAGTGGACGGCCTCCGACCCGAAGGCCGACACGTTCTCCGGCACCCGTCGCGAGCTGCTGCGCATCGGGTTCTCCGGACGCATCCACAACCTGCAGCAGATCGACTTCAACCCCAACGCCCGTCCCGGCGACCCCGACTACGGCAAGCTGTACATCTCGGTCGGCGACGGCGGGAACGGCAACGTCGGAGACAACGGCGGCGACCCGCAGAACCTCGCCGTCCCGCAGGGCAAGATCCTGAGGATCGACCCGGCCGGACGCAACAGCGAGAACGGCAAGTACGGCATTCCGCCCGACAACCCGTTCGCCGGGCAGCCGGGCAAGGTCGGCGAGATCTACGCCTACGGCATGCGCGACCCGCACCGGTTCAGCTGGGACACCGGCGGCTCGCACCGGATGTTCCTCGCGCACATCGGCGAGCACGAGATCGAGTCGATCCACCAGATCGACCCGGGATCGAACGTCGGCTGGAGCGAGCGGGAGGGCGCGTTCACGTTCCGCAAGGACGACCGCTGCCACCTGTACCCGCTGCCGCCCGACGACGCCAAGTACGGGTACGAGTACCCACTCGCCGCCTATGACCACGACCCGCCGGCCGACTGGAACTGCAGCAGCGACGTCGGGCACGCCATCTCCGGGGGCTACGTGTACCGGGGCGAGAAGCTGCCCGCGCTGCGCGGCAAGTACCTGTTCACCGACATCGTCGACGGCCGGCTCTACTACACCGAGGAGTCGGAGATGCGGCGCGACCCGACCGGGCAGCGTCGCGCGCCGATCTACGAGCTCGCCGCGTACGACACCTCGGGCAAGCCGGTCACGATGCGGGAACTGGCCGGGGACGAACGCGTCGACCTGCGGTACGGGATGGACGCCGAGGGTGAGCCGTACCTGCTCGCGAAGGCCAACGGCAAGATCTGGAAGGTCGTCGACACCCGGCGGTTCGCGTCCTGCGCGA
>DATCLF010000471.1:0-2000 GCA_036564055.1 Spirillospora sp. | reverse complement strand
ATGACGTAGTTGGTGTTGGAGTACGACCAGCGTTCTCCGGGAATGCCGGTGCGCGGCGCCTTCAGCCCCCACTTCACGAGCTGCTCGGGCGGCAGGCGGCGGAAGCGGCGGGCGTCGAGGCTCTCGGGGGACAGCTCGGTCAGCGACGGGAACGCCGAGGCGATGTAGTCGCCGATCCCGCTGGTGTGGTTGAGGAGCATCCGCACCGTCGTCTGCTCGCCGGGCTCTCCGGGGATGAGGCCGGGCAGGTAGCGGTTCACCGGCGCGTCGAGGTCGATGCGTTCCTTCTCGACCTGCTGGAGGATCGCGGTGGCCAGGAACGTCATGGTGATGCCCCCGACCCGCTGCCGCATGTCGGCGGTGACGGGGCGTTCCGTGCGCACGTCCGCGACGCCGGACGCGCCCTCCCACCGGACGCGACCGTCGCGCACCGACGAGAACAGCCCGTACGTGCCCGCGTCGTGGGCGGCGTCGAGGGTCGCGCGCAGCTTCGCGGGATCGAAGGGCGCGCCCGCCGGGCCGTGCGCCGCCCGCGGGGGGACGGCCGAGCGCGGACCGTCGGGCGCGGCCGCGGCCGGCGCCTGGGCGAGCGTCACCGCCAGCGTCGCCGCGATCGCCGTGACGCCCCGCACCACGCGGGTGCGCGCGGGCCGTGTCCGCCGTCGGAACCGCCTCGCCATGCCCTCGTCTTCCCAGCCTCGGAACCCCGTGCGGACGATTCTCCTTGCCGATCATCCGCCTGTCATCCCGGGGCCGGTCGGAGCCGGCTCGGCGGAGGACGTGTCAGCTCAGCAGGTCGGCGAGAGCGTCGCGGCGGGACGGGTGACGCAGCTTGTGCATGCCCTTCGACTCGATCTGCCGGATGCGCTCGCGGGTCACCCCGTAGACCTTGCCGACCTCTTCGAGGGTCTTGGGCTCCCCGCCGGCCAGGCCGAACCGCAGCGAGATCACGCCCGCCTCCCGTTCGGTGAGCGTCTCCAGCACCGCGTCGAGACGGCTGCGCAGCATGGACGACGCGACGACGTCGGCGGGGTCGCCGCCCTCGGGGTCCTCGATGACGTCGCCGAGCTCGCCGTCGCCGTCCTCTCCGAGCGGAGTGTGCAGGGACACCGGCTCGCGGGCCTGCCGGCGCAGCCACTCCACCTTCTCCGGGGTGATGCCGAGCTCGGCGGCCAGTTCTTCGGACGTGGGCTCGCGACCGAGGTCCTGCGCCATGCGCCGCCGCACCCGCGTCATCCGGTTGAGGACCTCGACGACGTGGACGGGAATGCGGATCGTGCGGCTCTGGTCGGCGAGCGCCCGGCTGATCGCCTGCTTGATCCACCAGACGGCGTAGGTGGAGAACTTCAGGCCGCGCCGGTACTCGAACTTCTCGACGGCCCGGATGAGCCCGAGGTTCCCCTCCTGGACGAGGTCGTTGAGCGGCAGGCCGTGGCCCACGTAGCGCTTGGCGAGCGAGACCACGAGGCGGAGGTTGGCCTCGACCATGTGCTCCTTGGCGCGGGCTCCGTCGGCGGCGATCCATTCGAGGTCGGCGCGGTCCTCGCGGCTGAGCCGGTCGCCGAGCCGTTCGAGGCGCTCGCGGGCGAACAGGCCGGCCTCGATGCGTTTGGCCAGGTCGACCTCCTCCTCGGCCGTGAGAAGGGGGGTGCGCCCGATGCGGGACAGGTAGTCCTTCATCGGGTCGGCGAGGTTCACGGTGGGGCGCGGGGTCTCACTCGTCGCGGAGCTGGCGTTCAGGGCGGTGTCCTTTGCTCGTCCAGGTTCTTGCTCGGGCCCTGGCCCGGCCGGGAGGGAACGGCTCACCCGGTCTCGGTACCCGGCGGCACACCGGCATAATCCCGAGTGGCCGCTCCCTGTCCGCCCTGCTCGGCGTCTCCTCCCCGTCCGCTTCCCGTCCGCTTCCCACGCGCACGGCCCGGACGGCTCCGGACCGCCGGCGGCTAGTCCCCGATCACCAGCAGCAGGTCGCCCGCCTGGACCGGGGACGTCTCCGGGAC
>DATCLF010000470.1:0-14360 GCA_036564055.1 Spirillospora sp. | reverse complement strand
GGAGTCTCCCGGGCTTGGGCAGCATTGGGGACGAGGTTGCCTCGGCTTGGTCGTCGCGGGGGAATGCCTCCTTCGTGGAGGAGTGGTTCACGCGGGAGATCGTGGACGCCGGGCGGCTCCGGTTGTTCTGCTTCCTCGTGGCCTTCATCGCCGGGTTCCTGTTCATCCGGTTCAGCGTGCGG
This sequence comes from Spirillospora sp., assembly GCA_036564055.1. Lineage (GTDB taxonomy): Bacteria > Actinomycetota > Actinomycetes > Streptosporangiales > Streptosporangiaceae > Spirillospora. The sequence goes on along the minus strand of DATCLF010000470.1, from coordinate 14,178 downwards.
ATGATCCGGCGGCAGGTGCGCTGGTGGCCGGGGAACGTCACCCCGGGCGGGCAGCACGTCCACCACGCCGTGTTCGGCCTCGTGTTCATGTGCGTCGGCGGCGTCGGCGGGCTGACCGTCGAGGACGGGTCGTCCGGGCTCGCGGCGGCCGCCGCGGCGGTGTTCGGGGTCGGGGCCGCCCTGGTGCTGGACGAGTTCGCGCTCGTGTTCTACCTCCGGGACGTCTACTGGAGCGAGAAGGGCCGCCTGTCGGTCGAGGTCGTGTTCATCACCGTCGCCCTGTGCGGGCTGCTTCTCATGGGCCTGCATCCCATGGGGCTGGACGAGGTCGCCGGGGACGGGCTGTGGAGCGTCGCGGGCGTCCTCGTGTTCAACGCGGGCGTCGCCGTCGTCGCGCTGCTCAAGGGCAAGATCTGGACGGGCGTCATCGGGCTCTTCGTCGGCGTCGTCGCACTGGTCGGGGCGGTGCGGCTGGCCCGCCCGGACTCGCTGTGGGCGCGGCGCCGGTACGCGCCGGGCTCGCGGAAGGAACGCTGGGCGCGCGGACGCGAACGCCGGTACCGCCGGCCCGTGCAGCGGCTCGGTGACCGGCTGGCCGACCTCGTCGCGGGCCGTCCGTCCACCAAGTGACCGTTCCGCCGTCCGCCCGAGTTGCGAGGCAGTAGTGACCGGAGACGGTCTTCGAAGGACGCCCTTCCACAAGGGGATGGCGTTTCGACCCAAGAAAAAGACAGGGAGCATGTATGCGCAAACTGGCCCGTGTCGTGCTGGTGGTGCCGCTGGTGCTGTTGTTGACGGCAGCCGGCTGCAACGACAACGTCCGCTGGTGCGAGTACGACCCCACCGACGAGCAGGTGGCCGACTACTTCTGCGAGCAGGGCATCCCCGGCTACGAGTGGGAGTGGGCGGGCGAGTCGGATCACAGGTCGCGCTACCGGACGCCGAGCACGTCCACGACGCCGAAGCCGGGCATCCTGAGGTCGAGGCCGGGCACCTACCCGAGCTCGAAGTCGAAGCCGGGCGGGACGAGCTGGAACAAGACCAAGTCCAGCGGGTCCACGAGTGGGCGCAACAGCTGGGGGTCGAGCAGGTCCAGAAGGTAGGGGATCCCCTGTAAGATCCGCGTTTCCCTCATCGCCCTCGGTGATGGGGCAACGCTGAGAATGAGTGCCCCGTGTCAGCGCGGGGCACTCCTTTTCCAGGAGAGGGCCAGGCTCCCCCCCGGGATAATTCAGGTGGGATTGTCCGGGGCGTTTGGCATGCTGGGGACGTGAGTCCACGCGGAACGAGTGCGGTCCTGGTCGGCAGGTCCGCCGAGCTGGCGGAGCTGGAGGACGCGCTCGCCACCGCGCCCGGGGCCGTGCTCCTCGGCGGCGACGCCGGCCTCGGCAAGACCCGGCTGATCCGCGAGTTCGCCCGTTCGGTCGAGAACGCGCCCGGCGGCCCGCGGGCCCGGGTGCTCGTCGGCGGCTGCCTGGAACTCGGCTCCGACGGCCTGCCGTTCGCGCCGTTCACGACCGTCCTTCGCGACCTCGTGCGCGACATCGGCATCGACGGCGTCGCGGAGCTCGTGCCGCGCGGCGACACCGGCGACCTCGCCCGCCTCCTGCCCGAGTTCGGCGAACCGGAGACCGACGCCGCCTCGGGGGAGGAACGCGCCCGCCTGTTCGCGGTCGTGCTGACGATGCTGGAGCGGCTGGCCGAACGCGGCCCGGTCGTGCTGGTCGTCGAGGACGCGCACTGGGCGGACCGGTCCACCCGCGACCTGCTGGCCTTCCTGATCCGCAACCTCGGCACCGCGCCGGTGCTGATCGTCGTGACGTACCGGACGGACGAGCTGCACCGCACCCATCCGCTGCGCCCGCTGCTCGCCGGGCTGGAACGGGTCGAACGCGTCCGCCGGACGGAGATCGCGCCGCTCGCCCGCGGGGACGTCGCCGCGCTCGTCACCGAGCTGCTCGGTCACGCGCCCCCGCCGGGGCTCGTCGACCGGATCGCCGCCCGAAGCGAGGGCAACCCGCTGTTCGTCGAGGCGCTGCTCGACGACGACGGCACGCTGGCGAGCGAGGTTCCCGAGTCGCTGCGCGACCTGCTGCTCGCCGGCGTCCAGCGGCTCCCGGACGAGACCCAGGAGGTGCTGCGGGACGCGAGCGGCGGCGGCACCCGCATCGAGCACGCCCTGCTGTCGGCCGTCACCGGCCTCGGCGACGCCGAGCTGACCCGGGTGCTGCGTCCCGCCGTCGCCGCGAACGTGCTGGTCGTGGACGGCGACGGCTACGCGTTCCGGCACGCGCTGATCCGCGAGGTCATCCACGACGACCTGCTGCCCGGCGAGCACACCCGGCTGCACCGCCGGTACGCCGAGGCCCTGGAGAACGACGCCGGGCTCGTGCCGCCCGGACGGATCTGGGTCGAGCTCAGCCACCACTGGATGTTCGCCCACGACAGCACGTGGGCGCTCGTCGCCGCGTGGAGGGCCGCCGCCGACGCCCGCAAGGCCCTCGCGTACGCCGAGTGCCTGGCGATGCTGTCGCGCGTCCTCGAACTGTGGGACCAGGTGCCCGACGCGGCGGAACGCATCGGCGCCGACCACGTCACCGTCCTGGAGCAGGCGGCGTACGCCGCCGAGGAGGCCGGCGAGTACGACCGGGGGATCAAGCTCGTCACCGCGGCGCTCCGCGAGGCCGGGCAGGCCGCGGGCGCCGGCGGCCGCGACCCGGCCCGCACCGCCATGATGCTGGAGCTGCGCGGGCGCATGCGCTACCAGATGGCCCGCCCGGGGTTCATCGAGGACCTGCGCGAGGCCGTGGCGCTGCTCCCGGCCGACCCGCCGACCCCGCAGCGCGCACGGGCGCTGTCCACGCTGGGGAACTACGCGCGCCTCACCCCCGAGATCGTCGAGGCCCGCGAGGCGGCCGACGAGGCGCTGGAGATCGCCCGCGCTCTCGGCGACACCCTCACCGAGGCGGAGGCCCTGATCACCCGGTTCTGCGCCGACGTCGACTACCTCAACGACGCCTGCCTCACCGAGATCGAACAGATCGCGGCGAGCACCGGCAACGCGCGGATCATGCTGCGCTTCCTCGTGCTCAAGTCCCACTTCCTGGAGGGCGCCGGGCGGCACGAGGAGGCCGCCGAGGTCGCCGAGCGCGGCATCGAGCTCGCCCGCGAGGTCGGCGTGGTCCGCACGCAGGGGACGTCCCTGTGCATCAACAAGGCCGAGCCGCTCGTCTCACTCGGCCGGTGGGACGAGGCCGCCGCCGTGCTGAACCACACCATGGAGCAGGAACCGGCCGTGGTGCCGCGGACCTCCCTGCTCGTCCTGTCGGGCTGGATCGCGCTGGCGCGGGGGGACCTGCCCGCCGCCCGGGAGCGGCTGGCGGGCGCCCGCGAGATCCTGAAGCTCAAGATAAAGTGGCTGAAGACCCAGGAGTACTTCACCACCCTGTGGCTCGAGGCCAACGTGGCGCTGGCGGAGGGACGTCCCGAAGACGCGTTGGAGGCGATCCGTCCCGTTCTCGACCACCCCGGTCTCCCCGACGACACCCGCTACGCGCTGCCCGCGCTCGTCACCGGCGCGACGGCCTGCGCGCACCTGGGCGACGCCGCCGCCGACGAGCTGCGCCGCATCGAGGAGCGCGTCGCCGGCCTGACCGTCGCCGGCCCCCTCCAGGAGGCCCATCGCCTCACGTTCGACGCCGAGGCGGCCCGGGCCCGCGGCGCGGCCGACCCCGACGCCTGGGACCGCGCCGCCCGGGCCTGGGAGGCCCTCGGCAACCCCTACCAGCGGGCGTGCGCGCTGTACCGCGCGGCGGAGGCGTCGCTCGCGCGCGGCGACCACGACGCGGCCGCGTCCCGGCTGAGCACGGCGGCGGAGCTGGCGGACGCGCTCGGCGCCGTCCCGCTCCGGGACCGCGTCGGCGAGCTGCTGCGCCGCACCCGCACGTCCCGCGGCGGCGAGTCGCCGCTCGGGTTGACGCCGCGCGAGTACGAGGTGCTGCGCCTCGTCGCCGAGGGGCGCAGCAACCGCGACATCGCCGAGGCGCTGTTCATCTCGGTGAAGACCGCGAGCGTCCACGTGTCGAACATCCTCGGCAAGCTCGGCGTGGCGAGCCGGGGGGAGGCCGCCGCGACCGCGCACCGCCTCGGGCTGTTCCCCGTCCGGGCCGGCGCGGCGCCGCCCGGGCCGCGGGAGGGCGCAGCCCGGCGGTGAGGTGATTCGGCGGCGGGGATCTCCCCTCCGCAGGACCCCCGCCGCCGAACCGTCGGACCACACGGGAACTTCGTGGCCGGCCTTCGCGGTGACGGCCCGCGGAAGCAGGCGGTGCTTCGCCGCCCGGAGAGGCGGCCCGTCAACGCTTCGGCCACTGCCCAGTGTCGCGGTCGCGGGGCCGCGGGACGGCGGACGACGCACCGGCCGGGGCGAAAGAAAAAAGCGACGGGGACGGGCCACACTCCGTGACCCGTCCCCGTCCGCGTCGCCGGAGCCGGGCGGTCAGCCGGGCACGCGGGCGACGCAGAACACCGTCTGCCCGAACGGCGGCTTGATCACGCGCTCGATCGTGCGGGTGAGCGGCACGACCGTCCGGTCGTAGATCTTGACGAGCCTCGGGTCGGGGTAGCCCGCGCCGCCCCGGCGGACCGCGAACCACCAGGCGATCCCGCCCAGGAAGTTGATCGGCTTGAGCACCTCGGGCTCCAGCCCCGCCTCGCGGACGGACGCCTCCAGCGTCGCCGGGGTGTACCGGGTGACGTGCCCGACCTTGCGGTCGAAGTCGCCGTAGAGCTGCATGTAGCCGGGCACCCAGATGACGATCCGGCCGCCGGGCTCGATGACGGCGGCGAGGTCGCGCAGCGCCTGGACGTCGTCCTTGATGTGCTCGAGGACGTTCATCATCACGACGGTGTCGACCTTGCGCTGGATCGTGATGTCGGCGGGCAGCGCCAGGTCGATGACCTCGACGTCGTCCCGGCCGTCGTAGCGCTTGCGCAGCTCGTTGACGCAGTACGGGTCGTTGTCGCTGACGACGAGGTAGTCGAGACGGCCGGCGAACTGCTCGGAGAAGTGCCCGAGGCCCGACCCGACCTCCAGCATCGACCGCCCGACGTACGGCGCGACGGTCTCGTACTCGTACCTGCGGTAGTTGCGAGCCTCGTCCCCGCCCAGGTGGTTCTCCAGGGCGCCCTCGCCCGCGGCGGGCTGGACGATCTCACCGTCCCCGTTCGGGGAGGGTGCGGCGGCCGGGCCTTGCCCCGTCCGGCGGCTGCCGAGGAGGTTGAGGAGGGTGCCTGCGATGGACTTCTTCTGACCAGGTGACTGCATGTTTCCCGCTCGCTGGGTGCGTTGGCGCTCGAATTGCGTTCGCCGGATCGAGCGACCTGGTCCGCTCGGGGACGGCCCGATCTCCGGCGCGAAGATCGGGCCAGTCTACCCAGGGTCGGGCATGCGACGCCCGGCGTGCACCGCGCTCCGCGCGCCGTCCCGGGTCTCCTCGGTCAGCCGATGGTGCGGTGCACGTCCTCCCGTTCGCTCGGCCCCGGCTCGGACGGCGCGATCCACGGACCCGGGATCGACGGGTCGAGGACGCCTTCCTCGACCCAGGCGAAGTCGCCCTTGAGAGCGGCCTCGGCGAGCTTCACGTCCATCGCGTCGGTGTTGCGCCACAGGCCGTCGAACAGCTCCTCGACCCTGACGCGGGCCTGCCGGCAGAACGCGTCCGCGAGGAGCAGGGCCGACCGGCCGGGCGTCCGGGCGTCCGCCTCGCCGCCGGGAGGCATGACGGGGCCGTCCGGGGACGCGTCGGCGTGGGCGCGGACGCACACCGCGGTCATCGCGTACAGCTCGGCGCCGATGTCGACCATCCGGCCGAGGAAGCCCTGCCGCCGCTCCAGACCGCCCTGCCAGCGTCCCGCCGCATAGAAGATCGACCGGGCCAGCTTGCGGGACGTGCGCTCCACGTACCGCAGGTGCCGGGCCAGCGGCCCGAACTCGGCGTAGGCGTTCGGACGCTGCCCGGGCCCGGTGACCAGCGTCGGCAGCCAGCGGGCGTAGAACCCGCCCGCCCGCGCCGCGGCGCGCGCCTTGCGCGCGGCGGACGCGTCCGGGTCGATGATGTCGCCGGCGACCGACAGGTGCGCGTCCACCGCCTCGCGGGCGATCAGCAGGTGCATGATCTCGGTGGAGCCCTCGAAGATCCGGTTGATGCGCAGGTCGCGGACGAGCTGCTCGGCGGGCACGCCGCGTTCACCGCGCGCCGCGAGCGACTCGGCCGTCTCGTAGCCGCGGCCGCCGCGCAGCTGGACCAGCTCGTCGGCGACCCTGGAGGCCATCTCCGACGACCACAGCTTCGCGAGCGCCGCCTCGATCCGGATGTCGCCGCGCTCGTCGTCGGCGAGCTGGCTCGACAGGTCGAGCATCGCCTCCATCGCGTACGCGGTCGTCGTGATGAAGGAGACCTTGCGGGAGATGGCCTCGTGCTCGCCGATCGGCCGGCCCCACTGCACCCGCTCCTTCGTCCACTCCCGCGCGATCTTGGCGGCCCACTTCCCGCTCGCCGCGCAGATCGCGGGCAGCGAGAGCCGTCCGGTGTTGAGCGTGGTGAGCGCGACCTTGAGGCCGGCGCCCTCCGCGCCGATCAGGTTCGCCTTCGGGACGCGGACGTCGTGGAACCTGGTGACGCCGTTCTCGATGCCGCGCAGGCCCATGAACGCGTTGCGGTTCTCCACGGTGATGCCGGGCGTGTTCATGTCCACGATGAACGCGGAGATGCCGCCGCGATGCCCCTCCGACTTCGGGACGCGCGCCATGACGACGACGAGGTCGGCGATGACGCCGTTGGTCGTCCACAGCTTGACGCCGTTGAGGACGTAGTCGTCGCCGTCGGGGACGGCGGTGGCGCGCAGCCGGGCCGGGTCGGAGCCGACGTCGGGCTCGGTGAGCAGGAACGCGCTGATCTGCCGGGTGCAGCGCGGCAGCCACTCCTCCTTCTGCTCCCGCGTCCCGAACAGCTTGACCGGTTGCGGGACGCCGATGGACTGGTGCGCCGACAGCAGGGCGCCGAGCGCGGGGTTGACGGACCCGACGACCATCAGCGCCCGGCCGTAGTAGAGCTGGCTGAGCCCGAGCCCGCCGTATTTCTCGGGAATCTTCATGCCGAGGGCGCCGAGGTCCCGGAGTCCCGCGATCACTTCGTCGGGGATGCGCGACTCCCGTTCGATCCGGGCCGGGTCGACTTTGGTGGCGCAGAACTCGGTGAGCCGTGCGAGGAACTCCTCGCCCTTGCGGCGTGTCTCCTCGTCGGGACGCGGATGCGGATGGAGAAGGTCGAGGCGGAAGTCGCCGAGGAACAACTGTTTGCCGAAGCTCGGCAGCCGCCACTCGGCCTCGCGCGCCTCTTCGGCGACCTTGCGGGCGGTCCGCTCGTCGACGTGCGCGTGTTCGCGGGCCGGCGGGTTGCTGGTCTGGCTCATGCGTCCTCCTCGGGCGGCTCCTCGGATGCGACACGGCTGCGAACGGGAGCTCCTTCCGGCTCATGCCTCCGGTCAGCCCCGTCCATGTGCTCGCTTCTTCCCCCGACCGCATCGGGAAACCCCTCACATCCGCATCGTGAAAGTGATCCAATGGAATGGATCGCCGCGAGGCCGACCGAACCGGGCCAGAGGGGTTCGCTCTGAGTGATGGATGAGACACGCAAACCCACGCTCATCGCGTCGGTGCAGCGTGCACTGCGCCTCATGGAGGTCGTCGCGTCCCATCCGAACGGCGCGCCCGCCAAGCAGCTCTCCAGGCAGGCGGGCCTCCCCCTGGCCACCACGTACCACCTGCTGCGCACCCTCGCCCACGAGGGCTATGCCATGCGGCTGCCCGACGGCGTCTGGGTCCTCGGCGAGGGCGTGGACAACCTCCACGGGCAGAGCAGGAAGCAGCAGCTTCTGGCCCGAATCCGCATGACGCTGATGAAGCTGCGGGACGAGCTCGGCGTCGCGACGTACTTCTTCATGCACGAGGACGGCGAGATCCGCCCCGTCGACGTCGCCGACGGTCCCCGCGCCCCCCGCGTCGACTTCTGGGTCGAGCTGGGCGACGCCGCGCACGCCACCGCCGTCGGAAAGTGCGTCCTCAGCCAGTTCGACGAGGAACGCCGCCGCGACTACGTGGCACGGCACCCGCTCGTGGACCTCACCCCGAACACCATCACCGACTGCGCGAAGCTGTTCGGCTCCCTCGACTCCACGGACGGTCTCGTGTACGACCACGAGGAGTACATCCTCGGCACGTCCTGCGCCAGCGTCCCCGTCACCGACGCCACAGGGTCGGTCTTCGGCGCGCTCGGCGTCTCCTGCCGCCCCTCCAGGCTCCCCAAGATCGAGGGGGCGGTCGACCGTCTCCGCGCGACCGCCGCGGAGATCGGCCGCACCCTGACCCTCGCGAGCTGACCCCGTCCTCCCGCGGGGCGCCGCAGGTGTCGGCCAGGGCACGAATCTGTGGGCGTTTTGTGCCCGGGGCGTAGTTCGGCGATGCTGGGGGACGTGTCAACGGAGACTCTGAGCGGCGCCGCCGAGCTGCGCGCCTTTCTGCACGGGCTCCCGGGCGTGGACCGGGTCGGGGCCGAGGAACGGGCCGCGCGCCTCGCGTCCCGGTCGATCAAAACGACGGCCAAGGCCCGGGCGATCGACCTGGCGATCTCGATGGTGGACCTCACGACGCTGGAGGGCGCCGACACCCCGGGCAAGGTCCGGGCCCTGTGCGCCAAGGCCGCGCGTCCGGACCCGTCCGACCCCTCGGTGCCGCGGGTCGCGGCGGTGTGCGTGTACTCCGACCTCGTGGACGTCGCCGTCCGCGCCCTGGAGGGCACCGGCATCGCGGTCGCGAGCGTGGCGACGGCGTTCCCCTCGGGACGGGCGCCGCTGGAGGCGAAGCTCGCCGACACGCGGGCGGCGGTGGCCGCGGGCGCGGCAGAGATCGACATGGTGATCGACCGCGGCGCGTTCCTCGCCGGCGACTACGCGAAGGTCTTCGACGAGATCGCCGCGGTCAAGGAGGCGTGCGGGGACGCGCACCTGAAGGTGATCCTGGAGACCGGGGAGCTCGCGACGCTCGACAACGTGCGGCGGGCCTCGTGGCTCGCGATGCGCGCCGGCGCGGACTTCATCAAGACCTCGACCGGGAAGGTCGCCCCGGCGGCCACGCCGCCGGTGACGCTCGTGATGCTGGAGGCGGTCCGCGACTACCGCGCGGCGACCGGACGTCAGGTCGGCGTCAAACCCGCGGGCGGGATCCGCACCGCCAAGGACGCGATCCGCTACCTGGTGCTGGTGAACGAGACCGCCGGGCCGGACTGGCTGACGCCCGCGTGGTTCCGCCTGGGGGCCTCCAGCCTCCTCAACGACCTGCTGATGCAGCGCCGCAAGCTCGCGACCGGCGTGTACTCCGGTCCCGACTACTTCACCCTGGACTGATCCATGGCCACCGAGAACCCGGTCTCCGGAACCGTCTTCGAGTACGCGCCCGCGCCCGAGTCGCGGTCCATCGTCGACATCCGCGGCTCCTACGGGCTGTTCATCGACGGCGAGTTCACCGACGGCAACGGCGAGCCGTTCAAGACGATCAACCCGGCGGACGAGAGCGTCCTCGCCGACGTCGCCTGCGCCGACGCGTCCGACGTCGACCGCGCCGTCACGGCCGCGCGGCGGGCGTTCGACACGGTGTGGGGCCCGATGCCGGGCCGTGAACGCGCCAAGTACCTGTACCGCATCGCCCGGATCATCCAGGAGCGGTCGCGGGAGCTGGCGGTGCTGGAGTCGATCGACAACGGCAAACCGATCCGCGAGTCGCGGGACGTGGACATCCCGCTCGTGGCCGCGCACTTCTTCTACTACGCCGGATGGGCCGACAAGCTGCGGCACGCGGGGTTCGGGCCCGACCCGCGGCCGCTCGGCGTGGCCGGGCAGGTGATCCCCTGGAACTTCCCGCTGCTCATGCTGGCGTGGAAGATCGCGCCCGCGCTGGCGTGCGGCAACACCGTCGTGCTCAAGCCCGCCGAGACGACGCCGCTCACCGCGCTGCTGTTCGCCGACATCTGCCGCCAGGCCGAGCTGCCGCCCGGCGTCGTCAACATCGTCACCGGCGCGGGGGACACCGGCCGCGCCCTCGTCGCCCACGACGGGATCGACAAGGTCGCCTTCACCGGCTCGACCGAGGTCGGACGGCAGATCGCCCGCGTCGTGGCCGGGACGAGAAAGAAGCTCACCCTCGAACTCGGCGGCAAGGCCGCCAACATCGTCTACGAGGACGCAGCCCTCGACCAGGCCGTCGAGGGGGTCGTGAACGGCATCTTCTTCAACCAGGGGCACGTGTGCTGCGCCGGGTCGCGGCTGCTCGTCCAGGAGTCGGTCGCCGGGGAGCTGCTGGAGCGGCTGAAGGCCCGGATGGCGACGCTGCGGGTCGGGGACCCGCTCGACAAGAACACCGACATCGGCGCGATCAACTCCGCCGCGCAGCTCGCCAGGATCCGGGAGCTGTCGGACGCGGGCGAGCAGGAGGGCGCCGAGCGCTGGTCGCCGCCCTGCGAGCTGCCCGCCCAGGGCTTCTGGTTCCCGCCCACGATCTTCACGGGCGTGGCGCAGTCGCACCGGATCGCCCGCGAGGAGATCTTCGGGCCGGTCCTGTCGGTGCTGACGTTCCGGACGCCGGAGGAGGCCGTGGCCAAGGCCAACAACACGCCCTACGGCCTGTCCGCCGGGATCTGGACGGAGAAGGGCTCCCGGATCCTGTGGACGGCGCAGCGGCTCCGCGCCGGGGTCGTCTGGGCCAACACCTTCAACAAGTTCGACCCGGCCTCCCCGTTCGGCGGCTACAAGGAATCGGGGTACGGCCGCGAGGGCGGACGCCACGGACTGGAGGCCTACCTCGATGTCTGACAAGACGACGGCTGAGAAGATGGCGGAGAACACCGCGGAGCCCGCCAACGCCAGGACGCGTCTCGCCGTGCGCAAGACCTACAAGCTGTTCATCGGCGGCGCGTTCCCCCGATCCGAGTCCGGCAGGTCGTACGTGGTCACCGACGCCGGGGACCGTTTCCTCGCCAACGCGTCCCGCGCCTCCCGCAAGGACGCCCGCGACGCGGTCGCCGCGGCCCGCAAGGCGTTCCCCGGATGGTCGGGCCGCACCGCCTACAACCGCGGCCAGATCCTCTACCGCGTCGCCGAGATGCTCGAAGGGCGCCGCGACCAGTTCACGGAGGAGCTCCGCCGCACCGGCCTGCGCAGGGCGCAGGCCGAGGCCGAGGTGGACGCCTCGGTCGACCGCTGGGTCTGGTACGCGGGATGGGCCGACAAGCTGACCGCGGTCGCCGGCTCGGCGAACCCCGTGTCCGGCCCGTTCTTCAACTTCTCCACGCCCGAGCCCACCGGGGTCGTCGCGGTCGTCGCGCCCGACTCGCCGCTGCTCGGGCTGGTGTCGGTCGTGGCCCCGGTGATCGTGTCCGGGAACACCGCGGTGGTCGTCGCGTCCGAACCGGCGCCGCTGCCCGCGATCACGCTCGCCGAGGTGCTGGCCACGTCCGACCTGCCCGGCGGCGTCGTCAACATCCTCACCGGGTACCGCTCCGAGCTCGCGCCGTGGCTCGCCGGCCACATGGACGTCAACGCCATCGACCTCACCGGCGCGGCGCCCGGCGACGTCGCCGACCTGGAGGAGCAGGCCGCCGGAAATCTCAAGCGCGTCCTGCGCCCGGACGGCGCCGACTGGACCGCCGAACCCGGGACCGCCCGGATGACCGCGTTCCTGGAGACCAAGACCGTCTGGCATCCCACGGGCGTCTGAGCTGATATGACGCAGCGTGTGTAGAGGGTGACGTTCCGTGGAATAGCTCTCCCCGTAACTGATCGTCACTGGGGGGAGATCAGTGCCTGCCAACACCGCGAAGAACGCGACAGCGAAGAAGTCCACGACGGCCGGGAGGCCCGCGGCGAGCACGCGGGCCTCCGGGGCGTCCTCGAAGACAACGACAGGCCGTTCGGCGCGTTCCGCGCAGAACGGCACCGCGAAGAGGCCCGCCTCGTCCCGCCGGACGTCGTCGACGACCGCGACCCGCGTCACGCGGGCGGCGGGCCCCGCCATCAGGGCCGTGCGGCACATGAGGGCGCTGGCGGCCAGGGCGTCGTCTTCGCCCGGGGCGAGGACGGCGATGACGAAGGCGAGAATGGGCGCGACCCGGGTGATGGCCGACGCGGCGAAGGCGCTGGACGCCGCCGCGAGGGTCGTCGCCGTGGCGGCCGCTTCCCAGGACACGGCTTCCCAGGACACGGCTGCCCGGAACACCGCGTCCCAGACCACGGCCGGGAGCGCCCGTAAGAAGACGACCGGAACGAGGAGCACCGCCGGGACGAGGAAGACGGCCGCGGCGAAGAGAACCACCGCGGGGACGAGGAGCGCCACGAAGAAGACGACGTCGTCCAAGCGGGGGACGACCCGCAAGACCACCGGGAGCGCGGCCGCCGCCAACGGCGCCAAGACGACGCGGACCGGCTCCACCACGGCGAAGCGCAAGCCGTCCGCGAGCACGCCCGCGACCGGCGGGACGGCGCAGGCTCCGTCGTCGCCCGCCGAGGCCGGAGCGGGAACCGGGGCGGCGTCGCTGCACGCCGTGCCGGAGACGGGCGGGGGGTTCCTCGGCGGGCTCACCGACGCCGGCGGCGCCGGGCGCTGACGGGCCGAGGGACGAAAGGCAGTGACCAGGCAGCGCCGCCTGCGATTCGGGGTGTCCCTCGCGCCGGACGTGTCGGCCCCGCTGATCCGCACCGCCCAGGACGCCGACAGGTTCGGCCTGGACCTGCTCGGCGTCCCCGACCAGCCGTACCGTCGCGACACCGCGGACGCGCCGGTGCTGATGGCGTCGATGCTCGCCGTCACGAGCCGCATCCGGGTCCTGCCCGCGGTGGCGTGTCTGCCGCTGCGCCCGCCCGCGATGCTCGCCAAGGCCGTCGCCACGATGGACCGGATGAGCGGCGGACGCGTCGAGCTCGGCCTCGGCGCCGGGGCGTCCTGGGAGGGCATCGAGGCGTACGGCGGCGGACGGCTCGACGGCCCGGCGGCGCGGCGCGCCCTCGAAGAGGCCGTCCAGGTCATCAAGCTGCACTGGAGCGACCAGAACGGGCTGCGGTTCCACGGCGAGCACTACCGGTTCACGGCCGTGCAGGGCGGTCCCGCCCCCGTCCACCCGATCGGCGTGTGGCTCGGCGTCACCGGGCCGCTCGGCATCGACGTCGCCGGGCGGGTCGGGGACGGCTGGATCGCGCCCTCCTCGCTCGTCCCGCCGAAGCGCCTCGCCGAGGGGCAGCGCCGCCTCGACGACGCCGCGGCGCGGGCCGGCCGCGACCCCGCCCAGATCCGCCGCGTCTACGTGCTGCAGGGCTCGATCGACGGGCACGCCCGGGGTTTCCTGCACGGCCCGCCCCGCCAGTGGATCTACGAGCTGACGGAGCTGGCCGTCGGCCACGGCGTGGACACCTTCCTCTACGGCGGCCACCCGGAACGGCTCGCGGTGTTCGCCCTGGAGATCGTCCCTGCGGTCAGGGAACTCGTGTCCACGCAGGGCAGCGCCCCGCCGGAATCCATGGCGGCGTCCTCATCCCCATCGCCGTCGCAGCAGCCGTCGGTGCCGCCCGAACCGCCGCCCGATCCGCTGATGCGGCTCGGGCGGCTGCCCGAGAAGGACGGCTGAGGGCGCTCACCGCCCGGACGCTCACATGCGTTCGGGGGTGGGGACGCCCAGCAGCGACAGGCCGGTGGTCAGGGTGCGCAGGGTCGCCGCGCACAGGGCGAGGCGGGACGCCTTCGTCTCCTCGTCCGGAGCCTTCAGGACGGGGCAGTTCTCGTAGAACGTGGTGTAGGCGTCCGCGACCGAGTAGACGTAGTTCGCCAGGCGGTGCGGCTCGGTGGTCTCGTCCACCTGGTTCAGGACGGAGCCGAACCCGAGCAGCTCCAGCGCCAGCGCACGCTCGGCCGGGTGGCCGAGGACGATCGGGCCGGTCGCGTCCTCGGGCGCGATGCCGCCCTTGCGGAAGATCGACCGGATCCGGGCCGTCGCGTACTGCAGGTAGGGCCCGGTCTTGCCGTTGAACGAGATCATCCGGTCGAAGTCGAAGACGTACTCGCTGTCGCGGGCCACCGACAGG
>DATCLF010000469.1:0-16310 GCA_036564055.1 Spirillospora sp. | reverse complement strand
CGGAGGGCCGCAACAACCGGGAGATCGCCGAGGCGCTGTTCATCTCCCCCAAGACCGCGAGCGTGCACGTCTCCAACATCCTCGCCAAGCTGAACGTCACGAGCCGCACCCAGGCCGCCGCCGTCGCGCACCGGGAAGGAGTCTGACCTTGCGCGGAGTTGGCGGCACCCGTACCGTCGAATTCGCGACTGCCGGGTCGGCCATGGGCCGTGAGCGAGGAAGGCACCCGGCCTTGGCTTGAGGTTCGGCGCGGGCGCGGGGCCCGCCTTTCATCGACCCCGTCTTCGTCTTTTCTTTTGTCCTTTCGCGCGTTCTCTTTCCGTGCGTCGTGCGATGTCAGCGGCGTGAACGGTGCCTCCGGCACGCCCCGATTCCGCCATTTACCCATGCCGCGGTGCTCGCTTTCTCCGTGGCCTGTTCAGCATGCCCGAAAAGGGTTTCAGGAGAGTGATGGTTTTCAACCGGCAGATCAGCGAGGAGTTCCGCGCGAACGGCGGCCGCGTGGGCGGCATGTTCGCCGACGCCCGGTTCGAGGACGAGCACAAGACGGTCCACGGGCTTCTGGAGGAGCTGCGGCGCGTCCTCGACACCGGTGATCCGGGATCTCTGCTCGCCGAGGCGGACCGGCTCGTCACGACGCTGCACGCGCACCTCGACCGCGAGGAGGAGATCATCGTCCCGCTCCTCGACGCGGCCGAGACCGCGTCCGGCGGGAACAGGGCCGGCGGGACCGGAGCCGGCGGGAACGGCGGCTAGAGCAGGCCGCGCCCGGGGATCAGCGGCAGGTCCAGCGCGGTGAGCAGGCCGGGAGGCGCCTCGACCACGGCCGGGACGGCGTTGACCAGGCGCATCGCGGTCGCCTTCAGCCCGGCGGTGTTGTGGTCGCCGTCGGTGCCGAGCAGCTGCAGGTCCACGGTGTAGTTCGGTTCGCCGCGGACCTCGACCCGGTAGCAGCCGTTTCCCGCGGGCCGGGGCCAGTCCGGGGCGAGGTCGTCGCGCAGCCGGGTGACGTGCTCCAGGACGACGACGGGCTCGCCGTCCCGCATCCCGCTCAGCTCGAACCGCAGGGCGGCGGCCGTGCCCTTCTCGATCGTCCCGGAGGAGATCGCGAACGTCTCGGGGGCGGGCAGCCGGGTGTGCCGCTCGGTGATCTCGTCGAGCTCCACCCCGAGCCCGGCGGCGATCTGCCGGACGACGCTGCCCCACGCCATCGTCAGGACGCCGTGCTGCAGCAGCATGGGCGTCTCGTCCATCGGCCCGCCGAAGCCCATGACGTCGAACAGCACGGTGCCCTGGTCATAGGTGGCGTAGTTGAGGATCTCCATGCAGCGGACCTGGTCGATGCGCTCGCTGATGCCGGTGACGGCGAGCGGGAGCACGTCGTTGGCGAAGCCCGGGTCGATGCCGTTGACGAAGATCGACGCGCCGCCCTCGGCGGCGGCGTCCCGCACCGGCTGCGACATCTCCGCGGGGACGACGCCGTCGGGGAACTGGAGGAACACCGGGCCGGACGACACGACGTTGACGCCCGCGCGCAGGATGCGGCACAGGTCGTCGATCGCCTCCATGAGCCGCACGTCCGCCATCGCCGCGTAGACGACGCAGTCGGGGCGGAGGGCGAGCAGCGCCTCGGCGTCGTCGGTCGCGGCGACGCCGAGGTCACGGCCGAGCCCCGCGAGCTCTCCGGCGTCCTTGCCGGCCTTGGCGGGGTTCGACACCCACACGCCCGCGAGTTCGAGGTCGGGACGCGCGTCGATCCCCGCTATGGCGTTCCTGCCGACGTTGCCGGTGCTCCACTGGACGACGCGGTACGTCACAGATCCTCCAGGCTCGTCACAGATCATCCAGGCCGAGGTCGAGGTTGGGCGCCTCGATGCCGCCGTCGACGCGCAGGAGGGTGCCCGTGACGTAGGCGGAGGCGGGCGAGGCGAGGTACACGACGGCGGCGGCGATGTCCTCCGGGTCGCCGACCCGCCCCAGCGGCGTCCTGCGCTCCATCTCGGTGCGGAGCGCGTCGTTCGTCATGACGACGTCGAGCGCGGACGTCGCGACGGAGCCGACGGCGATCGCGTTGACGCGCACGCGGGGCGCCAGGTCGAACGCCGCGAGCCGCGTGTAGTGGGCGAGCGCGGCCTTGGCGGTGCCGTAGGCGAGGTAGCCGCGGCCGGCGAGCAGCCCCATGACGGACGAGATGTTGACGACGCTGCCCGCCCCCGACTCCAGCAGGTGCGGTACGGCGGCGCGGGTCAGCGCGTGCGCCGTGCTCACATTGAACTGAAACGCGTTCTCAAGACGGCGCGGCGAGGTGTCCAGGAACGGCGCCGGCATCGCGCCGCCCACGTTGTTGACGACGATGTCGAGGCGGCCGAACGCGTCCACGGCGCGGGCCGCCGGCTCCGCTGCCGCGTCCGGGCGGGACAGGTCCGCGGGGACGACCAGGGCCCGCCGCCCGGCCGCCTCGATCTCCTCGGCGACCTTGCGAAGCTGCTCCTCGGTGCGGGAGGAGATCACGACATCCGCGCCGGCCTGCGCGAGGGCGACCGCCGAGGCCGCGCCGATCCCGCGCCCCGCGCCGGTCACCACCGCGACCCTGCCGTCGATGCGGAACCGTTCAAGGATCACCGGCGTCACCTCCGGGCCGTCCAGCCGTGCCGCACAGCCTACGCAGGAGGTAGAACGTGTTTCAATCCCGGTTCCGGTGACCGGCCCGCGGGGGAGCCGCCCGGGATCACGGGACGGGCACGTTGTAGGACATCAGGGCGGTGACGTCCCCGTCGATCCGCAGCTCGGTGACGGCGCAGTTGCGGACCTGCGGGAACACTTTGCGGTAGGCGGACGGCGCGATGCCCAGCAGGCCGCACAGCGTCAGCCGCATGAGCGTGTTGTGGGTGACGACGAGGACCCGTTCCCCGCGGTGGCGGGACGCGATGCGCCGCAGCGCCGCCATGCCGCGTTCGACGGCCTTGCGGGGGTCCTCGGCGCCCGGGAACGCCCCGGCCACCGGGTCGGCCAGGAAGGCGTCCACGTCGGCGGCCGGCATCTCGGCGAGGGTGCGGCCCTCGGCGGAGCCGAAGTCGACCTCGGCCAGGTCGCCGTCGATGGTCAGGGGCAGCCCGAGGGCCGCGGCCGCCGGGGCCGCCGTCGCCCGCGACCGGCTGAGTGGCGAGGACCACACCGCGGCCGCGCCCGTCCCCGCCGCCCACCGGCCGAGCCGTTCGGCCTGCTCACGCCCGGTCTCGGTGAGCGCGACGTCGCTGACGCCCGCGTACCGGTTCTCCGCGTGCCACTCGGTCTGGCCGTGCCGGACGACGTAGAGGGTGGTGTCCAAGGCTCAGGGTCTCCTACCCGTGCTCACGTGCGTGGGCGGCCACGTCCGAGGGTAGCCAGCCACGTCTTTCCAGCTCGTCCACGAGCCGCCGGAACGCGTCGCCGAAACGCGCGGTCATCCCGGGGCGGGGCTCGACGACCGTGCGGACGCGGACCATCGACTCGGCCACGTCGGCGGGGGCGCGCCCGGGGCTGGTGCCGCACGCCGCGAGGACCGCCATTCCCAGGGCGGCGTCCGCGTGCTCGGGGATGCGCGCGGGCCGACCGAGGACGTCCGCGCGCAGCTGGCACCAGTAGGCGCTGCGCGCCGCGCCCCCGGTGAAGGTCACCGGCCCCTCGACGGCGGCGCCGAGGCGCCGCAGGTAGGCGAGGGCGAGCCGCTCCACCAGGGCGACGCCCTGGAGCAGGGCGGCGTGCCGGTCGCCCTCGTCCCGGGGGACGCCGAGCATGAAGCCCTCCGCCTCGGGCGCGAGGAAGGGGAAGCGCTCCCCCGGCGACACCAGCGGATAGGCGACGGCGCTCGACGGCTCGTGCCGGGCGGCCAGGGCGTCCAGCCGCTCCAGGTCGTCCCCGGCGCCGTCGAGGACCCCCGCCCCGACGCTGGACGCGCCGCCGGGCAGCCAGTTCCCGTCCGGTGCCCGGTGGTTGTACACCACGCCCGCCGGGTCGCGGACGGGCGAGACCGTCACGCCCTTCAGCACCAGCGTCGTGCCGAGCACCGAGTTCCAGCGGCCCGGCCGCAGGGTGCCCGAGCCGAGCTGCGCGGCGCACCCGTCGGTCATCCCCGCGATGACCGGCGTGCCGGCCCTCAGCCCGGTCTCGGCGGCGGCGTCGGCGCCGACCACGCCGAGGACGGTGCCGGGCCGGACGACCTCGGGGAACAGCGTGGCGGGCAGCCCGAGCCGGTCGTGCAGGTCGTGCGGCCACCGCTCGTCGAAGAGGTCGTAGCCGGTCTTGAGCGCGTGGCTGGAGTCGGTGGGCACGGGCCGTCCCACCAGCCGCCCGGTGACCACGTCGGCCTGGTGGGCGATCCGGGCGCGGGACAGGACGTCCGGGTTCTCGCGGGCCAGCCACCGCACCTTGGGCAGCGCCCAGGAGGGCTGGATGCGGTGCCCCAGCCGATCCCACAGCGCCGCCCCGGCCTCCTGCACCTCGCGCGCCTCGTCGCGCGCCCGGGCGTCGTCGTACATGAGACCGTCGGTGAGCGGCCGCCCGTCGGGGGTGGTGAGCAGGACCGTCCCGGACGTCGCGCAGACCGCGAGGCCGCGCACCGCGTCCGCCGCCGCGTCCTGCAGCGCCCGCCGGGTGGCGAGGACGACGGCCCGCCACCAGTCGTCGGGCCGCTGCTCGTGCCGGACGCCGTCGCGCCGCCCGGTCAGCGGGGCCGATCCGCGGCCCGCAACCCGGCCCTCGGCGGTGACGGCGAGTGTCCGCACCCCCTGGGTTCCGACGTCCACGCCGACCCACAGCGGCTCGGACGCACCACCTTGCACGACAGGCCCCCTCGCATTTAACGCTTGAAGATGTGAATTTACAGTACAGGAGCAGCGTATCAACCCCTTGTTACCGCGCCGATCGACCTTCGGCACCGCGCTACCGGGCTTGACGTGGGCGCTCCCGATGATCCAAGCTCGATTTCGCCGAGAGAAGGGTTGTTAACATCACGACCCCGATGCCGGGTGGCCGATCACCCCACCGCCGGCGACCGGCCACGAGAGGATCGCACCATGACCAAGGAGAAGAGCGGCCGGCGCGGGCCCGACGCACGCCGCCAGGCCATCGCCGACCATGTGCTGTCCGTGGGCTCGGTCACCGCCGGGGACCTCGCCGAGCGGTTCGGGGTCAGCCTCATGACGATCCACCGCGACCTGGACGACCTCGAACGCCAGGGCGTCGTCCGCAAGTACCGCGGCGGGGTCACCGCGCAACCCTCGGGCGTGTTCGAGAGCAACGTGGCCTACCGGATGAAGTCGATGCGTCCCGCCAAGGACGCCATCGCGAAGAAGGCCGCCGAACTGGTGGAACCGGGCATGGCGGTGATGCTCGACGACTCCACCACCACGCTGGCGCTGGCCCGCAGGCTCGTCGGTGTGACGCCCCTGACGGTGATCACGAACTTCCTGGAGACGACGAACCTGCTCGCCCGCGAACGCGGCATCCGGCTGATGGCGCTCGGCGGCGAGTACGACGCGATGCACGACTCCTTCCTCGGCGTCTCCTGCGTGGACGCCATCACCGCGCTCCACGTCGACCTGTGCTTCGTGTCGACCTCCGCCGTCTCCGGCGGGTTCGCCTACCACCAGGAGCAGCACATCGTGTCGGTGAAGCGGGCCATGCTCGACTCCGCCGCCCGCAACGTGCTGCTCGTGGACCACACCAAGCTCGGCCGCGTCGCGCTGCACCGCGTCGCGCCGCTGTCGGTGTTCGACCGCGTCATCGTCGACGACGGCGCCTCCGCCGAGGCGCTGCGCGAACTCGACGAGCACAAGGTCCCCTACGAGGTGGCCGCCGCCTGACCCGGCCGGCGGCCCGTCCCCCGCCCCCACCCGATGAGAGTGATCCGATGAGAGTGCTGGCCGCAGGAGACCGTTTCGTCCTGCCGGAACTGCTCGCCGACGCGCTGGAGGCCGAGCTCGGCGACGCGGCCGAGGTCCGCCGCCTCGAGCTGCCGTGGCCGGTGGTCCCGTTCGGTCCGGTGGCCGAGGTGGACGAGGCGTCCGGCGACGAGGACACGATGATCGAGGCGCTCGACGGCGTCGAGGCGTGCGTGACCCAGATGGCGCCGGTCACCGCGAAGATCCTCGACAACGCGCCCGCGTTGCGTCTCGTCGCCGTCGCCCGGGGCGGCCCGGTGAACGTCGACGTCGCCGCCGCCACCGAGCGCGGCGTGCGGGTGTGCTACGCGCCGGGACGCAACGCGACCGCCACCGCCGAGTACACCGTCGGGCTGATGCTCGCCGTGCTGCGCCGCATCCCCGAGACCCACGCCGCGCTCGCCGGGCGCCGCGAGTGGGGCGGGCGGTACTACACCTACGAGGCCACCGGTCTGGAGCTCGAAGGGACGCCGGTCGGCCTCGTCGGCGGCGGGGCCGTCGGAAGCCGGGTCGCCCGGATCCTGGAGGGCTTCGGCGCCGACGTCCAGATCTACGACCCTTACCTCACGCCGGGGCAGGGTCACGCGAAGAGCCTGGACGACCTGCTGCGCCGCTCCCGCGTCGTGTCGCTGCACGCCCGGCTCACCCCCGAGAACCGGGGGATGATCGGCGCCCGCGAGCTGGCGCTGATGCCGCCCGGCTCGGTGCTGATCAACTGCGCCCGGGGCCCGCTCCTCGACGAGGACGCGCTGTGCGACGCGCTGGAGTCGGGACACCTCCTCGGCGCGGGCCTGGACACCTTCGCCGTGGAGCCGCCGCCCGCGGACTCGCGCCTGTTCCGCACGCCCGGCCTGGTCATGACCCCCCATCTCGGCGGGGCGAGCCGGGCCGTGGCCGAGAAGGCGGCCCGCATCGTCGCCGCGGAGGTCGGTCGGCTGCACCGGGGCGAGCCCCTGCTGCACTGCCTCAACCCGGCCTGACCCGACCCAGCCTGGCTCAACCCCGCCCAACCAACCCCGCCCTTCGAGCAACGGATGAGGGAGCGCGATGTACGCCGGGATCGACGTGGGCACGTCCGTGGTGAAGGCCGCGGTGTTCGACGAGGACGGCCGCGCCCTCGCGGTCGAGTCGCGCCCGGCCCGCCTGCTGCGCGGTGACGCGCGGGTCGAGCAGGACACCGAGGAGGTGGTGGCGGCCGCCGGGGAGGTGCTCGGTGCCCTCGCCGCGCACCGTCCCGCCGCCGTCGGCGTCACCGGCCAGGGCGACGGGGTGTGGCTGGTGGACGAGCGGGGCCGTCCCGTCCGTCCCGCGATCTCCTGGATGGACGGCAGGGCCGCGGGCGTCGTCGCCGAGTGGACGGGCAGCGGCGTGGCGGCGCAGATCTTCGCGCGGACCGGCAACACCGTCTTCCCCGGCTGCCCCGGCCCCGTGCTGGCCTGGCTCGACCGGCACGAGCCCGCCGCGCTCGACGCCGCCGCCACCGCCGCCTACTGCAAGGACGTGGTGTTCCAGAGGTTCACCGGCGTGCGCGCGACCGACGCGAGCGACGCGTCCGTGCCGTTCCTCGACCCGCGGACGCGCTCCTACGACGCCGTCGCGCTGGAGATCTGCGGGCTGGCGCACCGCGCCGGGCTGCTGGCCCCGGTCGCCGAGCCGCTGCCGCGCGGCGCGATGCTCGCCGGGGGTCCGCTGCCGGAGGGCACGCCGGTCACGGCCGGGCCGTTCGACGTGCCCGCCTGCGCCCTCGGCGCCGGGGTGACCGAGCCCGGCGACGGGCTGCTGATCATCGGGACGACGCTGGCGTGCCTGGCCGTGGCGGACGAGCCCGTCCTGGACGGCGAGCCCGCCGGTTTCCACTTCGCCACCGGGCGGCCGGACCGGTGGCTGCGCGGCATGCCCGCGATGGTCGGGACGGCCGCACTGGAATGGATGCTGGCGAGGGTCGGCGCCTCCGCCCGCGACCTCGACGACATCCTCGCCGCCTCGCCGCCGGGGGCGCGCGGCGTGCGGGTGCTGCCGTTCTTCTCGCCGTCGGGGGAACGCGCGCCGTTCGTCGAACCCGCCGCCCGCGCCGAGATCACCGGGATCAGCCTGGAGACCACCGACGCCGACCTCGTGCGGGCGACCTGCGAGGGCATCGCCTACGCGGCCCGGCACTGCCTGGAGGCCGCCGGCCTGCGCGGCGCGCTGTCGGTGGCGGGCGGCGGGACGCGCAGCGAGCGCTGGCTGGGGCTGTTCGCCGACGTGCTGGGACGGCCGCTGCGGGTCGCGCCGCAGGAGGCGGGGGCGCGGGGCGCGGTCCTCGCCGGCGGCCACGGGCTCGACGCGGCGGCGTGGACGCGGCCCGCTTCCGTCCGCGACCCGGACCCGGCCGCGGCGGCCTTCCACGAGGAGGAGTACCGGCGCTATCTGGCGCGGGTCGAGGCCGCTCGCGAACGCTGGCGCGGTACATCATAACGCTTGATCATGTTGTTATCGCAGTCGATCTTATCGTGACGGCCTCGGCCCCGTGGAGAACGGGCCTGCACGGCTCTCTCGCCCCCCTTTGGCCCATACCTCCCGGTCACGGGTACCGTGACCATCGTGAACGAGCAGACGCCGCCTCCGGGACCGCCTTCTCCCACGCCCATCCGAGCGGTCGAGGGTCCGACTTTAACGTGATCTAGCCAACATCTTGACACTCAATCGCGCTATCTCTACGCTCCATCTCACACTCAGAAGTGTTAATAAACCACCCCGCGTCCCTGAGCCGGGACGGCCCGCGGCCCGGCCGCACCCGCACGGCGGCCCGGCGGCGCCGTGCACGGCGGTCCCGGCGCGGACGATCGCATCGCGGCGCAGCGCCGCGTTCCGAGGAGGACTCATGACACAGTCGACGGGGCTCAGTCGCCGCGACTTTCTCGCGCTGAGCGGCGGCGTCGCCGCCCTGGGCGCGCTGGCGGCCTGCGGCGGAACGTCCGGGTCGGGCGGCGGGACGCTGCGCCTGGTCGGCGTCGCGGACCAGCAGGCGCCCCTGGAGATCCTGCTGAAGGAGTACACCCGGACGAAGTTCAACGCCTCCTACGCGCCCCCCGACCAGGTGCAGACCTCGGTGCGCACCCAGCTCGGCGCGGGCAACGCCCCCGACGTGCACGTGGTGTACCCCGGGGACGGCTCGGCGATGAGCATGAAGCAGATCTCCCAGGCCGGGCTCCTCGCCGACCTGAGCGACCAGTCCTGGGCCAAGCGGATCCCGCCCCGGCTGCTGCCCGTCTTCCAGAACAACGGCAAGACCTTCCTCTACTCCGCGGGTACCAGCGTCATCGGCGCCATCTACAACAAGGAGGTCTTCAAGAAGGCCGACGTGGAGCCGCCCACCACCTGGTCGGGGTTCCTCGACGTCTGCGAGCGGATCAAGAAGAAGGGCACGGTCCCGATCGCGCTGGGCGCCCAGACTCCGTGGGTCACCCAGCTGATCACCTACGCGCTCGTCCCGTCCACGGTGTACGCCGGCAACCCCCAGTTCGACGAGCAGATGCGGGCGGGCTCGGCGAGCTTCGCCGAGTCGGGCTGGGTCGACGCGCTGGAGATGTACCTGGAGCTGCAGAAGCGCGGGTACTTCAACGACAACCCCAACGGCACCACGTTCGAGCAGCAGACCTCGATGGTCGCCACCGGCAAGGCCGCGATGGCGATCCAGGTGTCGCCGGTGCTGCCCGACTTCCGCAAGGCCGCGTCCAGCCAGGACGCGCTCGCCATGTTCCCCGTGCCGGGAGCCGACGACGCGAAGAAGGTGTGGATCCCGGCGGGCGTCGTCGTCGGCCTCGGCGTGAGCGCGCGCAGCAAGCACAAGGACGAGGCCAAGGCGTTCATCGAGTTCCTCGGCCGGCAGGAGAACATGAACCGCTGGGCCGAGGCCGTGGTGTCCGTGCCGCTCAGCCGTGACGGCAGCTCCAAGATCGACCCGGTGCTGGAGCCGTTCCTGCCGTTCATCGACGAGGGCAGGGCCGTGCCGTTCATGGACCAGGCGTGGCCGAACGCCGAGATCCAGCCCGCCCACTTCGCGGCGGTCCAGGAGCTGCTCGGCGGGAAGACGACGGTGAAGGCCGCCCTGAAGAAGCTGGACGAGACCTACCGGAAGAAGTGAACGTGACCTCGACGACCCGTCCCGCCACGGCGGAGGCGAAGCGGCCCGCCGCGCAGCCCGCGGCGAGCCGCCGCCGGCGGCGCCGCACCCGCCACCTGTCGCCGCCGTGGTGGTTCGCGGCGCCCGCGCTGGCCGTGTACGCGCTCGTCGTGCTGTACCCGAGCCTCAGCGGCGTGGTGTACGCCTTCACCGACTGGAACGGACTGGGCGAGCGGAACTTCGTCGGCCTGGAGAACTTCACGAAGCTGTTCAGCGACGACGCCGCACGCGGCTCCCTGGTCAACACGCTGCTGCTGACCGTCGCGATCGTGGTCGTCCAGAACGGGATCGGGCTGCTGCTCGCGCTCGGCGTGCACACGAAGATCAAGTCGCGGACCGTGCTGCGGGTGATCTTCTTCGCGCCCGCCGTGGTCAGCCCGGTGATGGTGGCGTTCCTCTGGAAGTACATCTACAACCCCGCGCCCGACGCCGGGCTGAACGGCATCCTCGGCGCGGTCGGGCTGGGCTCGCTGCGGCAGGACTGGCTGGGCGACCCGTCCCTCGCGCTGTGGTCGGTCGCGGGCATGGTCATCTGGCAGTTCGCCGGATACTCGATGGTCATCTTCCTGGCCGGGCTGGAGGGCGTCCCCGCCGAGCTGCACGAGGCCGCGATGATCGACGGCGCGGGCCGCTGGCAGCGGTTCCGCCACGTGACGTGGCCGATGCTGGCTCCCGCGGTCACGATCAACCTGATGCTGTCGACCATCGGGGGCCTGAAGCTGTTCGACCAGGTGTACGCGGCGACCAACGGCGGGCCCGGTCACGCCAGCGAGACGCTGTCCACGGTGCTGTACAAGCAGGCGTTCGTCTTCGGCAACTACGGCTACAGCACGGCGATCGCGCTGGTGCTGGCGCTGTTCGTCGCGGCGGTGTCGCTGGTGCAGATCCACTACCTGCGGAGCCGGGAGGTGAGCGCGTGAACGCGCGGTACGGTCTGCGGACGTTCGGGCTCGAACTGCTGATGATCGCCGTCGCGGTCGCGTTCCTGTTCCCGGTGTACGCGCTGATCACGCTGTCGCTGAAGGACCAGCGGCAGGTCGCCGAGTCGCCGCTCTCGCCGCCCACCGACCCGGCCACCGAGAACTACACGGCCGCCTGGTCGCGCGCGGAGCTCGGCCCGGCGCTGATGAACAGCACGGTGATCACGGTCGTGAGCGTGGTGGCGCTCATCGCGATCGGCTCGTTCGCCGCCTACTTCCTGTCGCGCCGGGCGTCCCGGCTGAGCTACGGGCTTTACCTGCTGTTCCTCCTCGGCATCGTGCTGCCGTTCCAGCTCGGGGCGATCCCGCTGTTCAAGATGGTGGACGCCGCCGGCCTGCTCGGCACCTACCAGGGCATGATCCTCTTCTATACGGGGATCCAGCTGCCGTTCACGATCTTCCTCTACACCGGGTTCATCCGGGCGCTGCCCGCCGACTACGCGCACGCCGCCCTCATCGACGGCGCCGGGCACGTCAAGGCGTTCACGCACGTGGTGTTCCCGCTGCTGCGTCCCATCACGGGCACCGTGCTGATCCTCAACGCGGTGTTCATCTGGAACGACTTCTTCACGCCCCTTTTGTACCTGGGCGGCTCGACCCGCGAGACGGTCCCGGTGAAGATCTTCGCCTTCGTCGGCCAGTACGTCTCGGACAACGGGCTCGTGTTCGCCGGGCTGGTGCTGGCGTCGCTGCCGATCCTCGCGGTGTTCCTGGCGCTCCAGCGGTACGTGATCAAGGGCTTCGCGAGCGGACTCAAAGGATGATCCCCGAACGGCTGCGGCGGGTGCTGGACACCCCGCCCCGCACCCACTCCCCCACGTCCACCTGGTGGTGGAGCGGCGAACGGCTCGACCGGCGGCGCCTGCGCGACCAGCTCCGCCGCTTCGCCGAGGGCGGCGTGCACAACCTCGTCATCTTGAACCTCGCCCCGTCCGGCCCGATGTTCGGCTCGGACGCCGACGACCCCCCGTTCTTCAGCGACGCCTGGTGGGAGCTGCTCGACGGCGTGTGCGAGGACGCCGCCGAGCTCGGGGTGTCGCTGTGGTTCTACGACCAGCTCGGGTTCTCCGGCGCCGGGCTCCAGGCACGGCTGGTGCGCGACGTCCCCGAGTACGCCGGGCTCTGGCTGGAACCGGACGGCGGGACCTCGACGCGCGGGTTCGACTACCTGTCGAAGGAGGCGTGCGCGGCGCTGCTCGACCGGGTCCACGGGGAGTTCGAGCGGCGGCTCGGGCACCGGCTCGGCACCGTGATCGTCGGGTCGTTCCAGGACGAGCTGCCCTCCGTGCCGACGTGGACCGCCGGTTTCGCCGAGGAGTTCGCCGCCCGCCGCGGGTACGACCTGACCCCGCATCTGCCGTCCCTGTGGAAGGGCGGCGAGGAGACGGCCGCGGTCCGCCGCGACTACCACCTCACCCGCGCCGAGCTCGCCGAGGAGGCGTTCTTCCGGCCGCTGGCCGCATGGCACGAGCGGCACGGGCTGCTGCACGGCTGCGACCAGCAGGACCCCGCCCGCGCCGGGCACCCCGTGGACGGGGTGCGGCTGTACGCCGACTACGCGCGCACCCACCGCTGGTTCACCGCGCCCGGCTCCGACCACCACGGCGACGCGCGGATCCACGCGTCCCTGGCCCACCTGCACGGCCGCGACCGCGTGTGGATCGAGTCGTTCCACTCCAGCGGCTGGGGCGGGACGCTGGAGGAGACCTTCGACTGGCTGCTGCCGTGGCTGCGTGCGGGCGCCACCCTCTACAACCCGCACGCCGTCTACTACACGACCAAGGCCGGATGGTGGGAGTGGGCGCCGCCCTCGACCGACTGGCGGCAGCCCTACTGGGCGCACCACCGGGTCTTCGCGGACGCCGTCACGCGCCTGTGCGCGGCGCTGTCGCTGGGCCGTCACGTCTGCGACGTGGCCGTGCTGTTCCCGACCGCCACCGCGCAGGCCGGGACGCGGCTGGACGGCGTGGACGCGTCCGCGGCCCTCGCCCAGGACACGTACCGGGCGCTGGTCGGCGACATGGCGTGGTTCCAGATGAGGCCGGGCGTCCTCGACCGGCTCCGCGTCGACGCCGACGTCGTCGACGCCGACTCCGTGCAGCGTGCGATGGTGGCCGACGGGCGCCTGAACGTCGCGGGCGAGTCGTACGGGACGGTCCTCCTCCCCGCGTGCACCGTCCTCGAAGGAGACACCGCGCGGAGGCTGTCCGCGCTGGTCGAGGCCGGCGGGCGGGTCATCGCCGTCGGCCCGCCGCCCCGGATCGGGGTCGGCGACCCGGACGCCGGCGAGGCCGTGGCGGCGCTCGCGGCGCGGGTGGAGACCGTCCCGGACGCCGAGGCGCTGTGCCCCTCGCCGGACGGCTCCGGCGGCTCCCCGCTGGACGGTTCGCGCCGGGTCGAGGCGCCGGTCCCCGCACTGGTCCGGGAGGTCGACGGCGCGACGGTGGTGTTCCTGACGGCGGCGGAGTCCATGGCCAGCCGGGTGTCGGTCGGGGAACCCGAGAAACGCGGCGCCGCCCTCGGCTGGCTGGACGTGACCTACGACTTCGATCCCGGCCGGTACCGGCGGGACATGCGCGTGCGGGTCCGGGACGTGTCGGGCCCGGCGTACCTGGTGAGCCCGTTCGGCGGCCCGCCCCGGGAGCTGCCGGTCGCCTCCGGGCCGGACGGGGCGGAGGTCGTCGTCCCGTTCGACGACGGACCCGCGGCGCTGCTCGTGTTCCCGGGCGAGGGGGGTCGCGGGTCCGGGGCCGCGCCCGTCGTCCCGGCGGCGCGGCGTCCCGCGGCCGAGATCGACCTGGGCATCACGTGGGAGATGGAGCTGGTCCCGACGCTCGACAACACCTGGGGGGACTTCGCCCGCCCGGCGGGTCCCATCCCGCAGGTGGAGTGCTGGCGGCTCCGGCACCGGGCGGACGACGACCCGTCCGGCGAATGGGCACCGGCCCACGCGACCTACGGTCCCCGGGTCCTGTGGTCGGACGCACCGGACCGATGGCACACCGCCGTCTACTCCGACTCGCGCGGCATCCGCAAGGACCCGGTGCACCGGACGGTGCTCGGGCCCAAGGGGCACGTCCCGGAGGAGTTCCTCGACTTCGGCGACGTCCCGGCGGGACGGCGGATCACCGTGCGGACCCGGGTGACCGTGCCGTCCCCGGGCGGGTTCCCGGTGCTCGGCTTCCCCGCCGCGAAGACGCTGCTGGCGGACGGGACCGAGGTCCGGCTCGACGACCGCGGATACCTGGCGGTGGGCGAGGCGCCGCTCGCGCCCGGCGAGCACACGCTGGAGATCGTCCTCGTCCCGGACGAGGACGTGCGGATGCGCGGCCACCTGTCCGTCGTGACCGATCCCGCCCGGTGCGTGCGGCCCGAGTGGATCACCGCCGGGGGGACCGCGCGCCCGGGCGCGCGGGTCGCCTTCACCACCGTCCTGCCGCGCGAAGGCGGACCGTCGCTCCTCCAGGTGGCGTCCGTGTCCCCGTGCCGGATCCTGCTCGACGGGACGGAGATCGGACGGCAGGGCGGGTTCGAGCCCTACGCCGAGCTGGACGACCCCCGCATCGGCCGCTACACGCTGCCGGACGCGCCCGGCGCCCGTCTCACCCTCGAACTCACCGAGGGCGCGACCCCGGCGGCCGTGCTGGTGGACGGCCCGGTCGTGTCCGGGCCCGGCTGGGACGCCGCCCGCGACGACGCGACGGCGCCCGTCGTGGTCCGGCGTGCGCAGATCGGCGATCCCGCCGCCCTGCACCTGCACCGCCGCCCGCACCCGCTGCCCGGTGCGCGCTGGCTGGAGGACGCCTCCGGCGACGGGGACGGCGGAGACGACGACGTCGTCCTGCCCGCGTCCTTCGCCGTTCCCGACGCCGGGCCGCGGGACGAACGGCTGCGGTTCGCGGTGCCGCCGGGCGCGACGCGGATGCGGTTCACCGCGCGTGCCGAGATCACCGGCGTTCTGCTCGACGGCGCGCCGCTCGACGCCGCTCCGATCGACGGCACGAGCGACGGCTCCGGCGTCTTCGAGGTTGACCTTCCCGGGGACGCGCGGCCGGCCGGGACCGCCGAGCTGCGGCTGCGGACCCGGCCGGAGCACCGGGAGGGATCCGCGCTGGCCGGTCCGGTCGCGTTCGAGGTGGGCCGGGGCACGATCGAGCTGGGCGACTGGGAGGACGCCGGGCTGCCCGGCTACAGCGGCGGCGTCCGGTACCGGCGCGTGCTGGAGCTGCCGGAGGCGCCCGGGGGCGCCGAACTCGACCTCGGCCGCGTCCGGGGCACGGCCGAGGTGACGGTGAACGGCCGCGCCGCCGGCGTGCGGATCTGCGCCCCCTACGTCTTCGACGTCGGGTCGGCGCTGCAGGCCGGTCGCAACGAGATCGAGATCGTCGTCTACGGCACCCTCGGCCCGCGTCTGGACGACACCAGCCCCACCCACTTCGTGTTCGCGGGTCAGCGGGTGTCCGGCATCGCCGGCCCCGTGGTCCTGAGGACCTTCACCGGATCCTCGCGTCCGTGAACGCTCATCTCCGAATGTTCGTCGTCGCGGGAACCGGGGACGGGGTTCGCGCGTCCCAGGTCTGGGCCTCCGCGTCCGGCCGCCGGCCGACCCGGCGCACCGGGATTCGTTGGACGACTAGTTCAATAGTGAGGGGTCAACGGTCCGTTCTCCCCATTGAAACGCCACGAATCTCGCCCGCATTGTGACAATCCGTACTCGATCAATTGGTCACAATGTTGCCTTACGCCGGCGTTCAGGTTTCTTCCAGCATGACCGGTGACCTCCGGCGCGTCATTCCGGACGCGCCCAATCCCCCCTGGAGGCCCAGTGAAGATCAGTCCCCCTGCCATCGGCGGCGCCGCCGCCACCATGGCCGTGTCCGGCCTGGTGGCAGCCGCGCTCGCCATCCCCGCTCAGGCGTCGCCCGACGCGGCGGCCGCTCCCGCCGCCGCCACCGACACGGGCGCCGTGGCCGCGAAGCTGACGCGCCAGCTCGGCTCGCGCACCGCCGGCGCCTACGTCGACAAGGCGACGCGCAACCTCGTGGTCACGGTCACCGACGCCGGCGCGGCCCAGGCCGTGCGCGCCGCCGGCGCGGTGCCGAGGACCGTCGCGCGCAGCGGCGCCGACCTGGAACGGGTCATGCAGGCGCTGAAACGCGACGCCACCGTCCCGGGCACCGCCTGGGCCGTCGACCCCGCGTCCAACCAGGTCGTCCTGACCATGGACAGCACGGTCAAGGGCGC
>DATCLF010000468.1:0-4026 GCA_036564055.1 Spirillospora sp. | reverse complement strand
AGACTGGGGCTCTACCATTGAGCTACGCCCGCGAGGAGATGAGGGCCCGGAGCCCTCGATCGTCATCCCGTAGCGTACAGGGTTCCGGGAGTGGACGTGTCCGTAGTCCGGGGCCGGTTATTGGCGCGCCTGGTCGAGGCGGGCGGGTTAGACTCCGTCATCGTGTGCGGGCTGTAGCGCAGCTTGGTAGCGCACCGGCTTTGGGTGCCGGGGGTCGTGGGTTCAAATCCCGCCAGCCCGACCGCAGGCGCCGGGCCGCCGCTCGGTGACGCGGGTGCGTCCCGGCGGCGGCCGGGCTCGTCGATTCCGCTCGTTCCTCCGCGTCAGTCGGTTGTTTCCGCCAGAAGGGCCCGGGCCCGTTCCGACGCGGTTCTGATCGCCCGGGGCAGGTGCTCCGGAAGTCGTCCGCCCGCGTTCGCGACGGGGCCCTTGCCCCCGGCGCCGCCGCCGACGATGCGGGCCGCGTCCGTGAGCAGCTCGCGGGCCGGGGTTCCGGTGTTCGTCACCGCCACGAGCGCCGCCTTGCCGCCGTCGTCCGTGCCGAGCACCACGACGCCGCGGTCGCGGCGCAGGCTCAGGATCCGCGTGGCGATCGTGCGCAGGTCGGAGGCGGTCCTGCCCGGCACGGTCCGCGCGACGAGCCAGCCTCCCGGCACCCGCTCGGCCTCGGCGGACAGGCGCTCCGCCCGCGCGTCCAGATCGGCGCGCCGCAGGTCCTCCAGGCGGCGCTGGGTCTCCGCGAGGGTCTCCAGGCGCTGCCGCAGGCGATCGGGCGCCTGGTCGGGAGGCGCGTTCAGCAACCGGGCGATCTCCGTCAGGAGGTCGCGCTGGTGGTCGAAGTGGCGGAGCGCGTCGGCGCCGGTGAGCGCCTCGATGCGGCGCAGTCCGGTGCCGATGGACGAGTCGCCGACGATGTGCAGCGGGCCCGCCTGCGAGCCGTGGCCCACGTGCGTGCCGCCGCACAGCTCGCGGGACGCGTCGCCGATGTCCACGACCCGGACCTGCCCGTCGTACCGTTCGCCGAACAGCGCGACCGCTCCCGCCGCCTCCGCCTCCGCGCGGGTCGTCTCCCAGACGCGGACCTCCGGATCGTCCAGGAGGTAGTCGTTCACAAGGGTCTGGACGAGCCCGGTGTCCACGGGGGAGAAGTGCGCGAAGTCGAAGCGCAGCCGTCCGGGTTCGACGCGGGAGCCCCGCTGGGACGCGTGCTCGCCCAGGTGCCGGCGCAGCATCGCGTGCAGCACGTGGGTCGCGCTGTGGGACCGTGCCGTCGCCGCCCGGCGGTCCTCGTCGACGACCGCCTCGGCGTCGTCGCCGGGACGTACCTCGCCCTTCGTGACGCGGACCCGGTGCACGTGGAGGCCGTCGACGCCGAACCGGGTGTCCACGACCTCCAACGTCGCGTCGGAGGTTCGCAGCAGGCCCGTGTCGCCGACCTGGCCGCCCGACTCCGCGTAGAACGGGCTGCGCGCCAGGATCACCTCCAGCTCGTCGCCTTCGCCCACCGCATCGCAGAACCCGCGCGGGGACAGCAGGGCCAGGACGCGCGTGTCCGTTCTCGTCGAGGAGTAGCCGACGAAGTCCGTGAGGCCGTGCTCGGCGCTGACGGCCCGGTACAGGTCGCGCCGCGCGGCCGCGTCGCCCTTCCGGTCCCGGCCCGTCCGGTGCGCCCGCCGGCGCTGCGCCTCGAGAAGCTCGGCGAACGCGTCCTCGTCCACGGTGAGGCCCGCCGAGCGCGCGGCGTCGACGGTCAGGTCGATCGGGAAGCCGTAGGTGTCGTGCAGTTCGAACGCCGTCTCGCCCGAGATCGACGCCTTCCGGCCCGAGTCCGTGGCGCGGCGGATCGCCGACTCCAGGAGCTGGGAGCCCTGCCGCAGCGTCCGCTCGAACGCCTCCTCCTCCGCGGCGACGACCCGGCGGATCAGCTCGGCCCGGCCGATCAGCTCCGGCCACGTCCCCCCGAGGGTGTCGATGACGCTGGACGTCAGCGCGGGCAGGGCGGGCCCCTCGATGCCGAGTTCGCGTGCGTGCCGGATGGCGCGGCGCATCAGGCGGCGCAGCACGTAGCCCCGGCCGTCGCGCGCGGGCAGCACGCCGTCGGCGATGAGGAACGCGATCGAGCGGGAGTGCTCCGTGACGACCCGGAAGGACGCGGCGACCTCGCCGTCGCCGCCCGGGTGGTCGCGGCCCGCCATCTCCTGGACGGTCCGGAGCGTCGGCGCCAGCAGATCGGTCTCGCAGACGGTGCGGACGTCCTGGAGGATCGCGGCGAGGCGGTCGAGCCCGAGCCCGGTGTCGATGTTCTTCGCGGGCAGCTTCCCGACGATGGGGTAGTCCTCCTTGCCGGTGCCCTCCCCGCGGAGGTTCTCCATGAAGACGAGGTTCCACAGTTCCTGGTAGCGCTCCCCGTCCACGGCCGGTCCGCCCTCGCGTCCGAAGGACGGTCCCCGGTCGTAGTGCAGTTCGGAGGACGGCCCGCAGGGTCCGGGCATGCCCATGGACCAGTAGTTGTCCGCCATGCCGAGCCGCTGGATCCGTTCCGAGGGGACACCGACGCGGCGCCAGATGCTCTCAGCCTCGTCGTCGTCCAGGTACACGGTGACCCAGAGGCGCTCGGGGTCGAGGTTGTAGTGGCGCGTGAGCAGCTCCCACGCCCAGGCGATCGCCTCCTCCTTGAAGTAGTCGCCGAAGGAGAAGTTGCCGAGCATCTCGAAGAACGTCGCGTGCCGGGTCGTGCGGCCCACGTGCTCGATGTCGGACGTCCGCGCGCACTTCTGCACGGACACCGCACGCGGATGTTCGGGGACGGTCTCGCCGAGGAAGTACGGCTTGAACTGGTTCATGCCCGCGTTCGTCAGCAGGAGCGACGGATCGGACGGGATCAGCGGGCTGGACGGCACGACGCGGTGGTCGCGCTCCCGGAAGAAGTCAAGAAAGGTCGAGCGAAGATCGGTGGAGTGCATGGGACGGCCTCACGAGGTCGATGGGATGACGACGCACACCGCCGAGCCGGGCCGGGCACTGCTGCTCGTTCCCCGGCTCGGCGCGGCTAGCTCGCCGTCCCACCTCGTGAACGTCCATCGCCGTCGAAGGTACCTCGCGACGAAGGCGAGGGCACCCCGATTTCCACCGGCCCTCGTCTTTCCCCGGCCCCTTCTTGCCGTCCGGGCCCGGCCTCAGTGGGCGGCGCTCGCCTCGATCTCTCGGACGCGGGCGTCGTACCTGGCTCGAGCGGCGTCGATCTCTGCGAGGTGCGACTCCGCCCAGGCGACGAGGGCGCCGACCGCGTCCAGCAGCGTCTTGCCCAGGGGGGTGAGCGAGTACTCCACACGCGGCGGCATCACCGGGTAGACGGTTCGCTCGACGATGCCGTCGCGTTCGAGCCCGCGCAGGGTGACCGAGAGCATGCGCTGGCTGATGCCGTCGATGTCGCGTTTGAGTTCGTTGAACCGCCGCGTGTCCTCGCCCAGCATCGCGATCACCTGCAGGGACCATTTGTCGCCGACACGGTCGAGGACCTCCCGTGCCCGGCAGCTCTCGGGCGCGTGCTTCATGGTTATCTCCAGGTGACCAGGGCAGAAAAAAGTGCCTTCTTGTGCCGACTCCGAGGGTATCCGCAGGATGGGGACGGTTCCCAACAGGAACCGGCTTACCTTTCATAACCTAAGGAGACGCCATGACGGCACAGCTCGTCGAGATCCCCGGCTATGTCGCGGGCACCTGGACCATCGACCCCGTCCACAGCGACATCGGCTTCACCATCCGTCATCTGGTGATCGCCAAGGTCCGCGGCCGCTTCAAGACGGTCGAGGGGACGATCGTGACCGGTGAGGACCCCCTCGACTCCAGTGTGACCGCCGCGATCGACCTGGCCTCGATCGACACCGGTGTCGCCCAGCGCGACGAGCACGTCCGGTCCGCAGACTTCCTGGACGTTGAGAAATACCCCACGATGACGTACCGCTCCACCGGCGTCCGCCTCGACGGGGACGACTTCGTGCTGGACGGCGAGCTGACCCTGCGCGA
>DATCLF010000467.1:0-6828 GCA_036564055.1 Spirillospora sp. | reverse complement strand
GACGGGAAGAAGGTCGAAAACCGCGGCATCGTCTGGGACCCCCGCTCCGGACCCGGCGACTACTACGTCAAACGGCACCCCGTCCCGTTCGGGGAGTACCTGCCGTTCCGCGACGTGCTCACCAAGCTGATCAAACGGTTCGAGCGGATCCCCCGCGACTTCGCCAAGGGCGACCGGTCCGGCGTGATGCGGCTAGGGCCGGTCACCGTCGGCGACGTCATCTGCTTCGAGGTCGCCTACGACCGGGAGGTTCGCGACGTCGCCGCCGGGAACCTCATGGTCGTGCAGACCAACAACGCCACCTACGGCCGGACGACCCTGCCGCCGCAGCAGATCGCGATGTCGCGGCTGCGCGCGGTCGAACATGGTCGTACGATCTTGGTGGCCGCGACCAGCGGGATCAGCGCGATCGTCGCGCCCGACGGGCGGATGATCGACCGCTCCCGAGAGTTCGTCCCCGACATCCAGGTCGAGACCGTCCCCGCGCGGACGTCCACCACGCTGTCGGACCGGCTCGGCGCCGCACCCGAATGGGTTCTCGCCGCACTCGGGATCGCCGCGGTCGGCGCGGCGGTGCGGACGCGGGCCGGGAGGAACTCCGCCGACGACGCAGCCGCCGGGGACGCCGCCAGGAACACTGCCGCCGGGAACAACGAGGGGAACTGACACCAATGGAAACCCCAGCCGACCTCGGCCGGGTGCTCGTGATCATCCCGACCTACAACGAGCGGGACAACATCGAGAGCATCGTGCGACGCGTACGCGAAGCCGTCCCGTCGGTGGACGTCCTGGTGGTGGACGACGCCAGCCCCGACGGCACCGGCGACGTCGCCGACGCCATCGCCGCCGAGGACGACCAGGTCAAGGTCCTGCACCGCGCCGGCAAGGAGGGGCTCGGGCCCGCCTACATCGCCGGGTTCCGGTGGGCCGCCGAGCACGGCTACGACGTCATGGTCGAGATGGACGCCGACGGCTCCCACCAGCCCGAGGAGCTTCCGCGGCTGCTGTCGGCCCTGGAGGACGCCGACCTGGTCATCGGGGCGCGCTGGGTGCCGGGCGGCGAGGTGCGCAACTGGCCCAAGCGGCGCGAGGCGCTGTCGCGGGGCGCCAACACCTACGCGCGGGTGATGCTCGGCATCCCCCTGCACGACGCGACCGGCGGGTACCGCGCCTTCCGCGCCGCGACGCTGGAGAAGATCGGGCTGGACGACGTCGACTCGCGCGGCTACTGCTTCCAGATCGACCTGGCGCTGCGCGCGCTGCGGGCGGGCCTGCGGGTGGTGGAGGTGCCGATCACCTTCATCGAACGCGTCCACGGCACCAGCAAGATGAACCGCGACGTCATGGCGGAGGCGGCGCTGCGCATCACCCAGTGGGCGGTCGCCGACCGCGCCGCCCGGTTCCGCTCGTCCCGTTGACCCGCGCACGCCCGCCGTTTCCGCCTCGCCGGCCTCTCGTCCGCCGGGCCGGGCGCGCATGACCGGCGTCCGCCGCGGCGACGGACCCGCGGGAAACGAACGGGGGCGCCGTCGCGTTGTAAACGGTGAGGCCGTCGACGACCCCGAAGATGGAGCCATGCTGCCGCTGCTGATCATCCTGGCGTTCCTGCTGCTGCCGGCCCTGGAGATCTTCGTGCTGATCCAGGTCGGCCAGATGATCGGCTTCTGGCCGGTCCTGGGCCTGCTGGCCGCCCAGGCCGTGCTCGGCGCGTGGCTCGTCCGCAGGGAGGGCCGCCGCGCCTGGGAGGCGCTCTTCGAAACCGTCCGCAGCGGCATGCTGCGCGAGCGGGAGCTGGGCGACGCGGTCCTCGTGATGGCCGGTGGCGTGCTGATCCTGCTTCCGGGGTTCGTCACGGATCTGGCCGGCGCGGCGCTGGTCCTGCCGTTCACCCGGCCGCCGCTGCGGCGTGCGCTGGGGGCGTTCGCGGAGCGCCGGATGCGCTCGGCCGAGGCGCGCGCCGCCACGATCTTCCCGCCGGCCGGTTTCGGCGCCGCGTTCGACCCCTTCGGACGCGACCACGACGCCGAGCCGGTGGAGACGCCGCCCGGGCCCGTGGTGCGCGGCGAGGTCGTCCACGACGACGACCCTCCGTCCCGGGCCTGACCCTCCCCGCGGCGGCGCGGCCGGCCTGTGCGGCGTGCCTCCGGACGCCCGTCACGAGCAGAGGCGTCGCGAGAACAGATCCGTGACGAGAACGGGCCGGGGCTCGCACCGTTCGCCGGCGCGAGCCCCAGCCCGTTCGATCGGTCAGCAGCTCAGGCGGTCCGCTCAGGCGGACTTCTTCCGTTCCGCCCGCAAGATCGCCAGACGTTCGGCCAGGACTTCTTCCAGGTCTTCGATCGTCCTGCGCTCCATCAGCATGTCCCAGTGGGTCCGCGGCGGCTTGCCCTTCTTGGTCTGGGGAAGCTCCCCGTTGACCCGGAGGGCCGTGGCGCCGCAGTTGCGGCATTCCCACGTCATCGGCACCTCGGCCTCGGCGGCGAGCGTCACGGTGAACCGATGGCCCTTGGTGCAGGTGTAATCTACCTCTTGCCGAGGGGCGAGATCGGTGTTGCGATCGTTCTCGTAGCTCGTCGCTCCGAGTCGGGTGCCGCGAAGTGCGCGCTCGGCCATCGTCACGTGCCTCCCAGACGGCTTGCGGTCTTGCCCTGACCAACGCTGAGTACCACTGCAAGATTCCCGTGCCCGGCGCGATCCAACCCTGCTCTTTCCGGCCGCACCGGGCCGCCGCCGGGAAGGCCCGGCGCAGATCGTCGGGCGCCTGCGGGAGGGGCCGGCGGGCACGCCGCGCGGCGCTACGCCCGTGAGACGATCACCTCGTCGATGAGCCCGTAGTCCTTGGCCTCGTCGGCGGTGAAGAAGCGCGCCCGGTCCAGGTCGCGGCGGACGGTCTCGGGGTTGCGCCCGGTCGCCTCCGCCACGATCGCCTCGGTCTGCGACCGCAGCCGCAGCAGCTCGCGGGCGTGGATGTCGAGGTCGGTGGCGTGGCCGCGTGCCACCTCGATCGCCGGCTCCTCGAGCTGGATCCGCGCGCCGGCCAGCGCCGCCCGCCGTCCCGGCGCTCCGGCCGCGAGCAGCACCGTCGCCGCCGACCCCGCCCGTCCGACGCAGGTCGTCTCGACGGGAGGCGCGACGTAGCGCATCGTGTCGCAGATCGCCAGCATCGCCGTCAGCGACCCGCCCGGCGAGTTGATGTACAGGGAGATGGGCCGGTCGGCGTCCATGCCCTCCAGCGCGAGGAGCTGCGCGGTGACGTCGTTGGCGCTGGTGTCGTCGACGGGGGAGCCGAGGAGGACGATCCGGTCCTCGAACAGCTTGTCGTAGGGGTTGGTCTCCTTGCGCCCGACGTTGGTGCGCTCCTCGAACTCGGGGACGAGGTAGCGCCGTTCTCCGCGTGTCATGTGCCTACCCGGTCGGTGCTGTCGATGACGTGGTCCACGAAACCGTAGTCGCGGGCCTCCTCGGCCGTGAACCACCTGTCGCGGTCGCTGTCGGCCTCGATCCGCTCGAGCGTCTGCCCGGTGTGGAACGCGGTCCGCTCCGCCAGGGTCCGCTTGAGGTACAGCGACTGCTCGGCCTGGATCTTGATGTCG
This sequence comes from Spirillospora sp., assembly GCA_036564055.1. Lineage (GTDB taxonomy): Bacteria > Actinomycetota > Actinomycetes > Streptosporangiales > Streptosporangiaceae > Spirillospora. The sequence goes on along the minus strand of DATCLF010000467.1, from coordinate 3,235 downwards.
GAGGCGGTGCCGCCGATCGCGCCGTGGGGCTGGTGCATCATCACCCGCGCGTGCCGCAGCGCGTACCGCTTGCCCCTGGTGCCGGCGCACAGCAGCATCTGTCCCATGGAGGCGGCGATTCCCATCACGACGGTGGATATGTCGTTCGGGACGAACTGCATCATGTCGTAGATCGCCATGCCCGCGTCCACGGCGCCGCCGATCGAGTTGATGTAGATCGTGATGTCGCGCTCCTCGTCCTGCGCCGCGAGCAGCAGGAGCTGCGCGTTGACCCGGTTGGCGACCTCCTCGTCGATCTCGCTCCCGAGGAACACGATCCTCTGCTCCAGCAGCCGCCCGTACAGCTGGACGTCCGTGAGCTGCGTGAGCTCGCCCACGCTGGCCCGCGACCTGCCGACGTAGGTCTCCGCCCTGCGCGCGCCGTTCCCCGGTTCGCCGTTCACGTGCACCTCCGACCTCAGATGTACGCCGACTCAGACGTCCTGCTCAGATGTACGTTACGTACACTACGTACATGTGGAGACTAGCGGGAGCGGGCAACCGGGGCCAGAGGAGGGGCCGGTGTTTCGCTATACGATGAATCGCGTGGATGTTCCGGTTACCGAAGCGCGCGCCCAGTTCGCGGACCTTGTCAACCGGGTCGCCTACACCGGCGAGCCGGTGCGGCTCACCCGCCGCGGCAAGGTCATGGCCGCCCTGGTGTCCCCGGAGGACCTGGAGCTGCTGGAGCAGCTGCGGTCGCAGCACGTCCAGCTGACGCAGACGCAGCTGGGGCAGTCCGCGCCGTCGCCCGAGCCGCCCGCGTCCTCCCCGCTGCGCATCGCGGCCGAGTACCGTCCGCCCGGTTTCAGCCGCTGACCGGACCGGGCGAACGCGCGGCCCGCCCGGGACGTCAGGCGGGGGAGGGGCGGCCCTGCCAAAGGCCGCGGGCCTCCAGGACGCGGCGCAGTTCGGCGATCTCGTCGGTGATGATTCCGTCGACGCCGAGGTCCAGCAGCCGCTTCATGGCGGCGGGGTCGTTGACCGTCCAGGCGTGGACCTGGAGGCCGAGTTCGTGGGCCCGCGCGACGAACGCCTCGGTGATGAACGGGACGGGCCCCAGTTCGTAGGGGACCTGCGCGCAGGCGACGCCGGTGGCCGCGAGGCGGATGAGCTTCGAGGCGGGCCCGCCGTAGGACTGGGCGCGCAACGCGATCACGCCGCGCGGGTCCAGCGCGGTGCACACGCCGCCGTCGGTGAACAGGGACAGGCGGGCGCGCATCTGCGCCAGCCGCCGAGTGGAGAACGACGCGATGCACACCCGGTTCCAGGCCTTGGTGCGGTGCAGCGTCGCGGCGAGGGGACCGATGACGGGGGCGTCCTTGATGTCGATGTTGACCCGCACGTCGGGGAAGTCGCCGAGGAGTTCTTCCAGGCGCGGGATGGGTTCGGTGCCGGCGATGCGGGCCTTGGCGACCTCGCTGTAGGGGAGCCGGGCGATGGCCCCGGTCCGGTCGGTGACGCGGTCCAGGGTGCGGTCGTGGAAGGCGACCACGACGCCGTCGGCGGTGGCGTGGGCGTCGGTCTCCAGGTACCGGTACCCGAGGTCGACGGCGTGCTGGAACGCGGCCATGGAGTTCTCGGGCCCGCCGCCGGCGCCACCGCGGTGTGCGAACGGGATGGGCGTGGGATGGTCGAGGAACTCGTACGAGCGGCGCACCCCTCCGATTATGGTCGAGTTCGCTTCCAAGTCTGACCTTACTACGTAAAGGCGCCGGGTCGTGAGCCGCCCACTGCTACGGTCGGAGCCTCACCGATCGACAAGGGAGCACACGCATGGCGGACGTGAACGAGTACCGTGCGACGTTCGAGCTGGTGGACGCCGACGGCGACGGTTACATCACGACCGACGAGGTGAAGAAGCTGATGGCGGCGCTCGGCGAGGAGATCACCAGTACGCGTGCGGTCGAGGTGGTCGTGGCGGCCGATGCCAACCGCGACGGGAAGATCTCTTTGGAGGAGTTCGCCGCTCTGATGGAGCGCACGGCGGGCACGTCCTGAACGTTCGTGGACCGGGCGGCACGCGTCACGCGGCCGGGCGCGGGCGGCGCCGCAGCTTGACCGCGTTGTCGGTGCGGGTCATGACGCGTCCGTCCGGCGCGGTCTGGACGCGTTCGTGTTCGCTCGCGCGCAGGACGTCCCATTCGTCGTCGGGCAGGTCCAGGGACTCCAGGACGTCCTCGGGGGTGGGCAGGTGCACGCCGCCGTGGGCATGGGGGTCCCAGGGCGGCGGCCCGGCGTGCCCGATGATCAGCAGCACGCCGCCGGGCGCGACGGCCGCGGCGGCGCTGCGCAGGATCCGCTCGCGCGGCATGTCCTCGTGGGGCGAGTGCAGGAACGCGGCGGAGACCAGGTCGTAGGCGCCCTCGGGGAAGGACTCGGCGAGGTCGCGGCGCTCCCAGCGGATGCGGTCGGCCACGCCGGCGTCGGCGGCGTGGCGGGCGGCGCGTTCGAGGGCGACGCCGGAGACGTCGACGGCGGTGACGCGCCAGCCGCGGCGTGCGAGCCAGATGGCGTCGCCGCCTTCGCCGCAGCCGAGGTCGAGGGCCGTGCCGGGCTCCAGCTCGGACGTCTCCTCGACGAGGACGGCGTTGGGTTCGCCGCTCCAGACGCACTCTTTCTCGGCGTAACGCGCGTCCCAGAATTCCTGAAGGGTGTCTCCCATGGGCCGATGGTGCGTCCTCCCGTCGCGTTCGTGCGAGCTGTGTTGCCGTTCCGGCAAAACGGCGAGCAGAACGGGGACCAGGACGGCCGGTGCCGCGACGATGGCGTAGCACGCCGGGAGCGGGAGCAGGTCCAGGAGCGCTCCGGTCGCGGCGGTCCCTCCGGAGGAGCCGAGGTTCAGGGCGGTGTTCACCCAGGCCGTGGTGCGCGTCCGCGCATCGGGCGGCGCGGCGTCGCCTGCGATCAGGTAGGCGACCGTGAGGGTGGGGCCGACGAAGCATCCGGTGGCGCACGCCAGCACGGTCAGGACGGCGACGGACGGTGCGAGGCCCATGGTCGCCAGGCAGACGCCGAGTGCGGCGAGCAGCGCGGCCAGACGGCCGTGTCCGGGGTGGGACCGGCTGAGCGCACCGTAGGCGAGGCCGCCGAGGATGCTGCCGGCCGCGACCGCGGCCTCCACCCACGCGACCGCGGCGGGCTGGTGGTGCCGCTGGGTGAAGGCCACCGCCAGCAGGGCGGTCGATCCCAGCAC
>DATCLF010000466.1:0-10384 GCA_036564055.1 Spirillospora sp. | reverse complement strand
GGGCCAGACTGAGTTACAAGGTGAAGGGCGCGCACACCCCGGCATGCTCAACCAGAGCATCAGGATCTGAAAGGCGCGGTGGAGGGCGTCAGTGGCGCAACCCTTGATGGCGATCGCCACTCTCTCACTGAGACCCTGTCCTCATGAGCAGAGACAAGGCGCTGACCTGCAAAAACAGATGGTGCGCGATACTGGGATCGAACCAGTGACCTCTACCGTGTCAAGGTAGCGCTCTCCCACTGAGCTAATCGCCCGTGCATGCTGCGAGGTGGAGACGGGATTTGAACCCGTGTACACGGCTTTGCAGGCCGTTGCCTCGCCTCTCGGCCACTCCACCAGAGCGAGGCCGGTTTCGGGGGCCTCTTAGAGCGGACGACGGGATTCGAACCCGCGACCCTCACCTTGGCAAGGTGATGCTCTACCAACTGAGCCACGTCCGCGTGCTCCCCGGAGGTGTTCCTCCGGCGTGCATGCACAACTCTAGCGGAACTCTGGAGTGGTTGCGTACTTGAATGCTCTGGTCTCGCTGACTTCGTCGTGCAGGGAGTTCCAGAAGGCCAGTTCGGCGTCCTCCTCGAGGTGGGCGATGCGGCCCCAGAACTCGCGGTCCTCGGCTTCGTGGGCGGCGGCCTGGGAGAGGGCGGGCATGACGACGGTGCCGGCGTCCGCGCGGTCGAGGTCGGCGGGCGTCATGTCGGCGGGCAGCGACACGGGCTTGGAGGGCCGGTGGTGCTTGCCGCGCTTGCGGATGCGGATGGGCGACGAGCTGGGCGCCTTGGCCGCGGCGGCGCGTCCCGCGGCGAGGGCGAAGGTGCCGCACAGGACGAAGGCGAGGACGCTGCCGAGGGCGATCTCCTGTGCGGGGAGGTGCTCCTCGGGGGCGGCCGTCTCCTGTTCGTGGGTGGTGGTCGAGGAGGCGGGGGCGCCGACCTTGTCGACGGTGGGCGCGGGCTTGGCGTGCTTCGGCACGTACTTCTTCTCGGCGGGCTTGGACTCGACCTTGACCTTGGACGGGTAGCCGAAGCCCACGACGGTGTCCATGTCGCGGGTCTTGCGCATCAGCTTGTAGCCGTCGGCGTTGCCCTCGATGGTGTGGAGGGTGTCGCCGTCGACCTTTTCGACGATGCCGACGTGGTCGATCTGGTCGATGTCGTCGGAGCCGTTCCAGTCGAAGAAGACGATGGCGCCGGGTTCGGGTTCGCGGCCGAAGGCGTCGTGCTCGTCGAACCACTTGGCGTGGTCGACGGTGGCGGCGAACTGCCCGACCTGGTCGGTGACGTCGGCCTTGTCGGCGGCCCAGGCCAGGAACATGTCGCACCAGGGAGCGGTCTTGAAGTAGTCGTCGTGGTCGCCGTCGACGTTCTCGGTCCACCAGTTGCCGTACTTGGTGTAACCGTCGGCCTTCTCGGTGTAGCCGAGCTCCTTCTTGGCGATGTCGAGCAGCTTCTTGCCGATGGGGTCCATCTCGCTCCCTGCCGCCTCGCTCCTCGGGCTGTGCAACCCGGCCGGGGGACGGAACGTGCGCCTGCAGTTGCGTGCTCTCGGGACCGTGACGTGCGTCGTCGCCGTCACGCGCCAAGGTCACGTTCTGATCTCGACGGAATGTAGCGGAGGTAAACCCGGGGCGGCAACCTGTTCGGCAGAACCGGTCAAAACGGGCTACTCAAAAGTAGCCCCGGGGCAGGACGGTAACGGGGCAGGGGGCCGCGCGCAGGACCTTGAGGGCGACCTCGCCAAGGAAGACGCGATGGGCGGCGGCGTCCTCGCTGGACGCGAGGACGAGGATCTCGCCTTCGGGCCAGTCGACGTCGTCCATGGCGTCGGCGACGTCGTCGCCTTCGGCGAGCTCGGCGGTGACCTCCTCGGGCAGCAGCTCGGAGGAGTCGAGTGCGAGGCGGATCGCGAGGGCGAGGTCGTCGCGGAGCCGTTCGGCGCCGCCTTCTCCGCCGACGTCGCCGACGGCGAGGGTGACCAGGCGGAGGGGCACCTCCAGCCGCTCGGCGGCCTGCGCGGCGCGGATGACCGCGTCGTCGCACTGCGGCCGCCGGACGTACATCACCGTGATCCGGCCGAGCGCGGGCGGCGGGGTGTAGCCGGACGGGGTGAGCATCACGGCCTCGGTCGCCGAGTGGAGCAGATGGTCGGCGGCGGCGCCGATGACGATGCGTCCGCGGGCGCCGCCCTCGGGCGAGCCGACGACGATGAGGTCGGCGCCGATCCGGCTGGCGAGGACGCTGAGCCCGCGGGCGACGCTGCGTCCCTCATGGGCGTGCAGGTCCGCGGGACGGTCGTCGAGCAGCTCGGGCACCTGTTCCAGCAGTGCGCGGGCCTCGCCGGCCGCCGCCGGGACGCCCGGCTGGTAGACGGTCGCCACGCTCAGCCTGCCGCCGGTCAGCTCGACGATCGCGGCCGCCAGGTCGAGCGCCTCCCTGCCGCCGGCGTCGCCCGTGTATCCGGCGAGGACGTGGTCGCCGATCATGCGACCCGCGCTCCGCCGCCGATGTCCCGCTCGCGCGGCCCGTTGTCGATCATGTGCTCCAGCATTCCCCCGATGGGCCGGATCAGACCAGAGGAGGTTTGCGGTAGTTTTTGCTGGTTGTCACTTGTATGGGGGGTTGAGTATGGGGGCCGAGGTGTCCGACCTCGCACCGGGTCGCTGGACGATCGACCCGGCGCACTCTGAGATCACGTTCATGATCCGGCACCTGATGACCACGGTGCGCGGCTCGTTCCCGGACTTCGAGGGGGAGGTGATCGTGGGGGAGGACCCGCTCGACTCCAGGGCCGCCGCCGAGATCAGGATGGCGTCGATCGACACCCGCAACCCGGAGCGGGACGCGCACGTCCGCTCGCCGGAGATCCTGGACGTGGAGGCGCATCCGGTCATGACGTTCGCCGCCACCAATGTGGAACGTGCCAGCATCGGCCGGCGAGCCCGCAACCCGCGCTTCCACGTGGACGGCGACCTGACGATCAAGGACATCACCCGACCCGTCCGGCTGCTGGCCGAGTTCCACGGGGTCGGGCCCGACCCGTGGGGCGGCACCCGCGCCGGCTTCACCGCCACCACGTCCATCAGCCGCCGCGACTTCGGCATCGAGTTCAACGTCCCGCTCCAGGGCGACAGGGTCATGCTCGGCGACGAGGTGGCGATCGCCCTGGAGATCCAGGCGGTGCGGGCCGGGGAGGACGTTCCCGACACCGCGTCCGCCGAGACGAGCGGCGGATTCCACAGCGACGCCCGCGCCTGAGCCGGAGCCCCGCCCGACCCGTGCGCGGACCCGTCCGCGGCGTGCACCGGGCCCGGCGCCGCGGCGTGCGCCTCCGAGACCTCGCGGCGACACGCGTCGTGCGGGCGCCTCCGCTTCCTCAGGGATCTGACCAGGCAAGATGGCGGAATGGACGTCAGGGTCGAGGTCCGTGTCGAGGGGGTCGTGCAGGGAGTCGGCTTCCGTCCGTTCGTGCACGGCCTCGCGACCGACCTCGGACTGTCCGGACTGGTCGGCAACGACGCGGCCGGGGTGTTCATCGAGGTCGAGGGCGCTCCCGACGCGATCGGGCGTTTCCTGGACGGTCTGCGCACGCGCCCGCCCCGTCTCGCCGTCATCGAGCGCGTCACCACACGGGACCTCGGCCCGCTGGGCCGCCGCGGCTTCGAGATCGTGGTCAGCCGGGAGTCCGGTCCGCGGCGCGCACCGGTCTCCTGGGACTGCGCGACGTGCGACGACTGCCTGCGCGAACTGCGCGACCCCGCCGACCGCCGGTACGGGTACCCGTTCGTCAACTGCACCGGATGCGGGCCGCGCTTCACGATCGTGACGGACGTCCCCTATGACCGTCCCAACACGACCATGGCGGGGTTCGCGATGTGCGATGCGTGCGCCGCCGAGTACGAGGATCCCTCCGACCGCCGGTTCCACGCCCAGCCGGTGTGCTGCCCCGCCTGCGGGCCGTCCCTGTCCCTGGTCCCGTCCCCGGCCCGGCCGGGACCCCTGCGGGAGGTCCGGGCGGACGCCCCGCTCGACGGCGCGCGGGAGCTGCTCGCGGACGGCGCCGTCCTCGCCGTCAAGGGCCTCGGCGGCCACCACCTGGCGGTGCGGGCGGCGGACGGGGACGCGGTCGCCGAGCTGCGCGCCCGCAAGCGCCGCGAGGACAAGCCGTTCGCCGTCATGGTCCCCGACCTGGAGTCCGCCCGCGCGCTGTGCCTCCTCGGCGACGCCGAGGAGGCGCTGCTCACCGGCCCCCGGCGGCCGATCGTCCTGGCGCGCCGCCGCCCGGGAGCGCCCCTGGCCGAGAACGTCGCACCGGGGAACGCCTCGCTCGGGGTCATGCTGCCCTACACGCCGCTCCACCATCTGCTCGTCACCGAGCCGCTGGTGATGACGAGCGGGAACGTGTCCGACGAGCCGATCGCCCACCGCGACGACGACGCTCTGGAGCGGCTCGCCGGCATCGCCGACGCGTTCCTGCTCCACGACCGCCCGATCCACGCACGCGCCGACGACTCGGTGGTCCGGGTCTTCCGCGGCCGGACCCTGCCGCTGCGGCGCGCCCGCGGGTACGCGCCCGAACCCCTCCCGATCGCTGAGGGACCGCCCGTCCTGGCGTGCGGAGCCGAGCTGAAGGCCACGTTCTGCCTGGCCGGTGACGGCCGGGCGTTCCTGTCCCCGCACATCGGCGACCTGGAGAACTACGAGACGCTCCGCGCGTACGAGGACGGGATCGCGCACTTCCGGCGGCTGTTCGGCATCACGCCCGAACTCCTCGCCCACGACCCGCATCCGGAGTACCTGTCGACCAAGTACGCGCTTCAGCACGCGCTCGACCGGGACCTGCCGACCATCGCGGTGCAGCACCACCACGCGCACATCGCGTCCTGCCTCGCCGACAACGGCGTCGACGGTCCCGTCATCGGCGTCGCGTTCGACGGCACCGGGTTCGGGACGGACGGCACCCTCTGGGGCGGCGAGTTCCTCGTCGCCGACCTGCGCGGCTTCGAACGCGCCGGTCACCTGGAGCCGGTGCCGATGCCGGGCGGGACGGCGGCGATCCGCGAGCCGTGGCGGATGGCGGCCGCGTACGGCGTCCCGGGTGACCTGCCGGTGGCCCGCCGCCCCGCCTGGGCCGCGATCTGCGCCATGGCCCGCCGGGGCGTCAACGCGCCGCTCACCTCCAGCATGGGCCGCCTGTTCGACGCCGTCGCCGCCGTGCTCGGCGTCCGCGACCGGGTCCGGTACGAGGGGCAGGCCGCCATCGAGCTGGAGCAGTGCGCCGCGGCGTCCGAGACCACCGCCTACCGGGCGTGCATCCGGGACGGGAAGCCGTTCACCGTGGCCGGGGCCGATCTGGTGGACGCCGTCGTGGCCGACCTCCGCGCCGGCGTGCCCGTCCCGGTGATCGCCGCGAGGTTCCACAACGGCGTCGCCGCCCTGATCGTGGACGCCGCGGTCCGCCTCAGGGATGCGACCGGGCTGGAGACGGTCGCCCTGTCCGGCGGCGTGTTCCAGAACATGTTCCTCCTGGAACGCGCGGTGTCCGGACTCACCGGGGAGGGCTTCGAGGTGCTGACCCACCATCGCGTCCCGCCCAACGACGGCGGCATCAGTCTCGGACAGGCCGCCGTGGCCATCGCGCGATCGGGGTGAGCCTGGCGCGGTGAGCCTGCTCTAATCGTCCCCGGAATGATCAGGGAGTTGCAGGAGCGGGCGGCGCGGGCGCTGCCCGCGGAACGGGTCGAGCGCATCGGCGGATGGTGGCTGCGTCACGCGCCGGGTTGTTCCTGGTGGGTGGGGACCGTGCTGCCGCACGGCGACGGCGAACCGGAGGAACTGGCGCGCCGCATCACCGAAGCCGAGGAGTTCTCCTCCCGCCACGACGTCGTCACCCGGTTCCAGATCACCCCGGGAGCGTGCCCGGACGTGTTGGACGACCTTCTGGCCGGCCGCGGATACCGGCGGGACGGGTCGATGTCGTTGCAGGTCGCGACGACCGAACGCGTGCTGGAGGCCGGGAGGCCGGCGGGTGCGCTGCGGGTCCGTGTCGACGAGCGTGCGACGCGTGCGTGGTTCGGGACATGGCACGCCGTCCACGGCGGCGACGCCCGCTCCGAATGGCGGCTCCTCGAACGGATCGAGCGGCCCTGCGCCTATGCCCGCGTGCTGAGCGGAAACGAGGTCGTGGCGGTCGGGCGGACGGTCGCCGACGACGGCTGGGCCGGGGTCTTCGGCATGGCCACCCTTCCCGAGGCGCGCGGGAAGGGCGCCGCGCGCGCGGTGCTGGCCGCACTGGCGGACTGGGCCGCGGCCCGAGGGGCCGGCCGCATGTATCTCCAGGTCGAGCGGGACAACACCGCGGCCGTCCGGCTCTACCGGCGCGCCGGTTTCGGTGAGCTCAGCGAGTACCACTACCGCACGGCGCGCTGACGCACGACGGCCACCGGCCCCGCCGCGCGCCTGACGTGCGGGCGGGCGCCGACGCGTGGGCGATTTCGCCCGTCCTTCACGCCGTTCGGCTTCCGGTAACGGGTCCGTCACGGGCGAGGTTTCTCCACGCCGCCCATTGACACTGTTCCGCAAACGTTTTCATACTCGTCGCCATGAGCGCGGACAGCACCCGGGCGTCGATCCGGGCCGTGGCGAGCCTCGCGGGAGTCTCGCCCTCCACCGTCTCGCGCGCTCTGAACTCCCCGGAGCTCGTGAACGCCGAGACCCGGCGTCGCGTGCTCGAGTGCGCCGAGCGGCTGGGCTACCAGCCGAACCGCGCGGCGCAGTCGCTGGTCCTCGGGCGGACCCGCAACGTCGGGCTGATCGTCCCCGACATCGCCAACCCCTTCTTCGCGCCGTTCATCAAGGGAGTGGAGGCCTACTTCAGGGACACCGAGTACGCGGTGTTCCTGGCCGACACCGACGAGGACACCGCGACCGAGGTCAGGCTGGCCGAGGCCATGGTCGAGCGGGTGGACGGGCTGATCCTGTGCGCCCCGCGCATGACGGCGGCGCGGCTGCGCGCCATCGCGTCCAAGACGACCGTGGTCCTCGCCAACCGGACGAGCCGCACGGCCCCGTCGATCCTGCAGGACTTCCGGCCCGGCATCGAGCAGGCCGCCGCGCACATCCACGCCCTCGGCCACCGGCGGTGCGCCTACCTGTCCGGCCCGGCGAACTCCTGGTCGAACCGGCAGCGGCGCAAGTTCCTCGGCGCGGCCTGCGCCGAACGCGGCATCGAGCTGGTCGACTTCGGCCCGTACGAGCCGCGCTTCTCCGACGGATTCCGGGCCGCGGACGAGGTGCTCGCCGCCGACGTGTCCGCGGTCTTCGCCTACAACGACCTGGTGGCGCTCGGGGTGCTGTCGCGGCTCACCGCACGCGGCGTCCCCGTTCCCGGCGAGCCCGGCGAGAAGGGGATCAGCATCGTCGGGTTCGACGACATCCCGATGGCGTCCATGACCAACCCCCCTCTCACGACGGTGTCCATCCCCGTGAACGCGCTGTCACGGGCGGCCGCCGCCACCATGCACGCGTTGCTCGACCCCGCGGCCCCGAAGCCGCCTCCCCTGCCGCCGGCCGCGGAGCTGGCGACCCGACTCCTCATCCGAGGCACCACCGGGCCGGTGTGAGCCCGGCTCGGCCAGGAGGACCACCCCGTCCTGCCAGGAGGACCCACCCCATGAGAACTCCTCGATCCGCACTCCTGACCCTCGCGACCGCCGCCGGCCTCCTGCTGGCCGCCTGCGGCGCCCCCAGCTCCGGCGGCGGCGGGGCGTCCGAGCCGGCCCCCGCGGACGTCGAACCGCCGTCCGAACCCGTGACCCTCAACATCATCGACGTCGCCGGGAACCTCCAGCTCACCGAGCAGATCTTCGAGAACTACAGGAAGGAGCACCCGAAGCTCGTCAGGAGGATCACCTACACGAAGGCGACGTCGCCGGAACTGGCCGGCAAGGTCAAGGCCCAGCAGGACGCAGGCCGCCTCGACATCGACCTCGTGCTGACCGGCACCGACGGCCTGTCCGCCGGGATCGAGCAGGGGCTGTGGGTCGATCTGCTCGGCAAGTACTCCGACAAGCTCCCCGACCTGAAGTCGCAGTACCTCGAGCCCGCGTCCAAGATGCAGGACCTCGCGCAGGGCAAGGGCGTCGTGGTGACGTACTACCCGTCCGGGCCGCTGCTGGAGTACAACCCGAAGAAGGTCTCCGATCCGCCGAAGACGGCGGAGGAACTGCTGGAGTGGGCCAAGGCCAACCCCAAGAAGCTGATGTACGCGCGCCCGTCCAACTCCGGGCCGGGACGGACGTGGCTCATGGGCCTGCCCTACATCCTCGGTGACTCAGACCCCGTGGACCCGATCAACGGGTGGAACAAGACCTGGCAGTACCTCAAGGAACTCGACAAGTACATCGAGTACTACCCGAGCGGCACCACCCAGACGATGCAGGAACTGGGCGAGGGCACCCGCGACATCATCCTCAGCACCACCGGCTGGGACATCAACCCGCGAGTCCTCGGCCAGGTACCGAAGGACGTCAAGATCCAGGCGCTGGAGGGTTTCACCTGGGTCACCGACGCGCACTACATGGTCGTGCCCAAGGGCATCTCCGGCGAGAAGCTCGCCGTCATCCTCGACCTGATCAAGTACTCCCTCCAGCCGAAGCAGCAGGCGATCACCTACGACAAGGGCTACTTCTACCCCGGCCCGGCGGTGAAGGGCGTGACGCTGGACATGGCGCCGGCCGAGAGCCAGAAGGCCATCAAGGAGTACGGACGGCCCGAGTACGACAAGCTCATCGCCGACAACCCGAAGGCCCCGCCGCTGGACGCCAAGCAGCTCGTCGCCGCGTTCGACCGCTGGGACCGCGAGATCGGCGGACAGAAGGTCAAGGAGTAGCGGCCGCCGGAACGGCGCCCACGAGCGAAGGCCCACGAGCGAAGGCCCACAGAACCATGACATGTCAGGAACCCATGACCCGTGACGCGGTCGCAGGGACGCGCGACGCCGGCCGGACGCGGGGCGGCTCCGCGTCCCCGGGAGGTGCGTCATGACGACGGAGACCGCGGTGAAGAAGGAGCCGCGCGCCGCGTTCGGGCACCTGCGCCTGAACGGAGTGACCCGCCGATTCGGCAGGACGACCGCGCTGGACGGGTTCGACCTGCGGATCGAGGGCGGCGAGTTCATCGCCCTGCTCGGCCCGTCCGGATGCGGCAAGTCGACGGCGCTGAACTGCCTCGCCGGTCTGCTGCCGCTGTCGGAGGGCGAGATCTGGCTGGACGAGGAGCGGATCGACACGCTGCCGCCGGAGCGGCGCGGGTTCGGGATGGTGTTCCAGAACTACGCGCTGTTCCCGCACCTGTCGGTCCGCAAGAACGTCGCGTTCGGCCTGTCGGTCCGGCGGGTGCCGAAGGCCGAGACGGCCCGGCGGGTCGACGAGGCGCTGCGGATGGTCGAGCTGACCGAGCACGCGGACAAGCTGCCCGGCCAGCTGTCGGGCGGGCAGCAGCAGCGCGTGGCGATCGCCCGCGCGATCGTGCTGCGGCCGCGGCTCGTGCTGATGGACGAGCCGCTGTCCAACCTGGACGCCAAGCTCCGCGTCCAGATGCGCACCGAGATCCGCCGCATCCACCAGGACCTCGGGCTGACCACCGTGTACGTGACGCACGACCAGGAGGAGGCGCTCGCGCTCGCCGACCGGGTCGTGGTCCTGCGGTCGGGGACGATCGAGCAGGTCGGGACGCCGGAGGAGGTTTACACCCATCCGGCGAGCGCCTACATCGCCGGGTTCATGGGCTACCGGAACCTGCTGGAGCTGCCCGTCCTCGCGGGCGGGGACGGCGGAGGCGGTGAAGGCGGCGGCGCCCGGGTGACGCTCGGCGACGAGGGCGGCCTCATGCTGACGGGGCGGGCGCGGCAGCCGGTCACCGGGGCCCGGGCGGTCGCGGCCGTCCGGCCCGAGGACTTCCGCGTCGCCGGGCCGCCCGACGCGGCGACGGGGGAGAACACCGTGACGGTCCGGGTGGAGGTGTCGGAGTTCCACGGCCGCGAGGTCGCCGCCGAAGGCGTGACCGACGACGGCCGCGTCATCCACTTCCGGTCGCCCGGACGGGTCGCGGCGGGGGAGCGGGTCGCCCTCACCGTCCCGCCCGAGCGGGTTCTCGTGTTCGGCGAGAGCGTCCGGGACGCCGCGGAGGCGTTCGAGGACCCCGCCGCCGCGGAGATCGGGGTGCGCGATGGCGGTTGAGGCTCCCGCGCGTCCCCCGCGGGCGCCGGCGCCGCGGCGCAGCGGCCTGCGGCACCGGCTGGCCGAACGCGGCGTCGACCGGGTGCTGCTCCTGCTGCTGCCCGCGGTCCTGGTCATCGGGCTGCTGTTCATCTACCCGATGCTGTACGGGGT
>DATCLF010000465.1:0-1655 GCA_036564055.1 Spirillospora sp. | reverse complement strand
TCTTCTCCTTCGGCACCAACGACCTCACCCAGACCACCTGGGGCTTCTCCCGCGACGACGTGGAGGCGTCGTTCTTCGCCCGGTACCTGGAACTCGGGATCTTCGGGGTGTCGCCGTTCGAGACCCTCGACCGCGACGGCGTCGGACGCCTCGTCCGGATCGCCGCCGAGGAGGGCCGCAGGGCGCGGCCCGACCTCAAGCTCGGCATCTGCGGCGAGCACGGCGGCGACCCCGAGTCGGTGCATTTCTGCCACGAGGTCGGGCTCGACTACGTGTCCTGCTCGCCGTTCCGCGTCCCCGTCGCCCGGCTGGAGGCCGGCCGCGCCGCGATCGAGGCGGCCGGTGCGGCGCAGGGCGGCGACACCCGCTGACGTCCGCCGGATCTCCCGTGCCTTCCGCGCGGGAGATCCCGCCCGGGACGTGGAACCCGTGCGGGCGGCCGGCCATCTTAACGGGCGTGGCCGAATCGAAGACGGTGGAAATGCATGTGCCGGAGCCCCACGAGCCGCCGGAACCCCACGAGATACCGCAGTCTCCCGAGCCGCCGGAGCCTCACGAGGAGGACCACGATCCGGACGAGACCGGGGACCGGCGGCGCGGACGACGCCGGCGGCGGCTCTGGCTCACGATTCCCGCCGCCGTCATCATCGGGCTGCTCCTCATCGCGGTGCTGACGCCCCTCACCGTCGGGGCCCGGATCTGGTACCAGGCCCGCCAGGACGAACGGCCCCGCTCCGACACGATCATCGTTCTCGGCGCCGCGCAGTACAACGGCCGGCCGTCCCCGACGCTGCAGTGGCGGCTCCAGCACGCCCTCGACCTCTACCGCGCGGGCGTCGCGCCGGTCATCGTCACCGTCGGCGGCAAGGCCCCCGGCGACAACTACACCGAGGCCGACGCCGGCCGCACCTGGCTGATCGAAAGGGGCGGGGTGCCGCCCGCGAAGGTCGTCGCCGTGCCCGTCGGACGCGACACGCTCGGCAGCATGCGCGCCCTCGGCGCCGAGTTCGACCGGCGGGGCTGGTCCTCGGGAGTGATCGTCACCGATCCGTGGCACGGGCTGCGGTCAAAGAAGATGGCCGAGGACCACGGCATCAAGGCCGCCGCCTCGCCGACCCGCAGCGGCCCCAGCGTCCAGACCCGCGAGACCCAGTTCCACTACATCGTCCGGGAGACCGGCGGGTACCTGTCGTACGTGCTGTTCGGCAAGAGCGTCCACACGCCGAGCGAGACCATCAAGAGCATCCACCTCGACCCCTCCTCGACGACGCCCCCGCAGCAGCCGACACAGGCGCCCACGGGCCGGCCGTCGCCGCAGACGCCGGCCGGCCGCTGACACTCCGGGCGACCCGGCGTCAGCGGAACGCCACCCTGCCCGCTTACCCTGGATAGGGCCATGACCAATCCCACCCACGGCGGTGCAGGCCACTACTCCGCCCGCGACATGCGGCGCTGGGCTCCCGAGCCTCCCAAGCGGCGCGACCGGACGGCGTTCGAACGCGACCGCGCCCGGGTCCTGCACAGCGCGGCACTGCGCCGGCTGGCCGCCAAGACGCAGGTCGCCTCGCCCGGTGCGGACCCCGCCGTCGACACCGTCCAGAGCCTGCGCACCCGGCTCACCCACTCCCTGGAGTGCGCCCAGGTCGGCCGTGAGC
>DATCLF010000464.1:0-4816 GCA_036564055.1 Spirillospora sp. | reverse complement strand
GTTCCGGGCGTCGGAGCTGGCCACGTCCGGCTCCGTCATCGCGAAAGCGCTGCGGATCTCGCCCCTCAGCAGCGGGACGAGCCACCGCCTCTTCTGCTCGGGCGTGCCGAACAGGTGCAGGACCTCCATGTTCCCGGTGTCGGGGGCCGCGCAGTTGGTGGCCTCGGGCGCGAGTTCGAGGGACCGCCCGGTCACCTCGGCGAGGGACGCGTAGTCGGTGACGGTCAGCCCGTGCGAGGGCGTCTCGTCCTCGCTCACCGGGGGGTGCAGGGGGGCGACCCCTCCCGGCTGGTTCGCGGGGAGGAAGAGGTTCCACAGGCCGCGCTTGCGGGCCTCGGCCTTGAGTTCCTCCACGACCGGGGGCAGGTGGTGCTCCCGCCCCGCCGCGCGCAGCTCCGCCCGCTGCGCCTCGTAGACCGGTTCCGCGGGGTACACGTGCGAGTCCATAAATTCCTGGAGGCGGCCGAGATAGTCCTGGGCGCGCTCGCTCAAGCCGAAGTCCATGGGGCTAGAGTAACTGACGAGTAAGTTACTTGGCGGGAGGAGTCCCATGGCAGCCTTCGACGGTTCCGGCAAGGTCGCGCTGATCACGGGCGGGGCGAACGGCATCGGGGCCGCGGTGGCGCGCCGGCTCGCCCGCGACGGGACACGGGTCGTCCTCGCCGACGTCGACGCCGACGCCGGGGCGGAGCTGGCCCAGGAGCTGGACGGCGTCTTCGTCCGCTGCGACGTGCGCGAGTTCGACGAGAACAAGGCCGCCGTCGCGGTCGCCGTGGAGCGCTTCGGCGGGCTGGACATCGCCTTCCTGAACGCAGGCGTCGCCTACGGGCGTGACCTGGACGAGGGGTTCGACCTCGATGCCTACCGGCGGGCCATGGGCATCAACCTCGACGGCGTCGTGTTCGGGGTGCACGCCGCGCTGCCCGCGCTGCGCGCCCGCGGTGGCGGCGACATCATCGCCACCGCCAGCATGGCCGCCCTCACCGCGACGCCGTTCGACCCCGTCTACGGGGCGAACAAGGCGGCCGTGGTCGGCCTCGTCCGCGCCTTGGGCCCCACGTACGCCGATGAGGGAATCCGGGTGAACGCCCTGTGCCCGTCGTGGGCCGACACCGCCATTCTCACGCCGATGAAGGAGCGGCTCGAAAAGACCGGTTTCCCGATCCTGCACGTGGACGACGTCGTGGAGGCGTTCATGAAGGTCCTCGGCGCCGAGGGGACCGGTGAAGCCTGGTTCGTGGTCCCCGGCCGCCCGTCCGAGCCGTTCCGGTTCCGCGGCGTCCCCGGTCCCCGCTGAACGGCCGCTCCGACACAGGAGACGAGACAGGAGAACAGCATGCGCGCCATACAGATCACCGAGTTCGGCGGGCCCGAGGTGCTGAGGGTCGCCGACCTTCCCGACCCGGTCGCCGGGCCGGGGCAGGTTCTCGTCGACGTCTCGCGGGCCGGCGTCAACTACGCCGACACCCACCAGGCCGAGAACAGCTACCTGTCGCAGACCACGCTGCCGCTGGTCCCGGGCGGCGAGGTCGTCGGAACCACCGCGGACGGCCGGCGCGTCGTCGCGCTCGTCGGCACCGGAGGCTACGCCGAGAAGGCCGTGGCGCCCGAGGCGCAGACGTGGGACGTCCCCGAGGGGATCGACGACGTCACCGCCCTCGCCATGGTCGTCCAGGGCGCGTCGGCGTGGGTGCTGCTGCGCCGCAGCGTCCACCTGGCGCCGGGGGAGTCCGTCGTCGTGCACGCCGCCGCGGGAGGCGTCGGCAGCATCGCCGTCCAGCTCGCCAAGGCCTGGGGAGCCGGACGGGTGATCGCCACGGCCTCGTCCCCGCACAAGCGCGAGCTCGCCCTCGAACTGGGCGCCGACGCCGCCGTCGACCCGGACCGGCCCGATCTCACCGACGCCCTGATCGAGGCCAACGGCGGCAGGCGCGTGGACGTCGTCCTGGAGATGACCGGCGGAAGCGTCACCGACGGGAGCCTGCGCGCCCTCGCGCCGTTCGGGCGCCTGGCCTTCTACGGGATGGCGTCGCGGAAGGAACCCTCGCCCGTGCGGCCCGCCGCGCTGATGAGGCACTCCACCACCATCAGCGGCATGTGGCTGGCGCACGTCTTCCGGCTTCCCGGCGACGTCATGCGCCAGGCGCTCGACGAGCTGTTCGGCCTCGTCGCCGACGGGCGGCTGCGCGTGGTCGGCGGGGGCGAGTACGGGCTGACCGAGGCCCGGCGCGCCCACGAGGACCTGCGCGCCCGCCGCACCACAGGCAAGCTCGTCCTCGACCCGTCACGCTAGGGACTGCCCGCTGGAAGACGGCCGCGGCGCCGCCGGGGCGGTCAGCCCGCGAGGCCGTTCTCGTAGGCGTAGACGACGGCCTGGGTGCGGTCGCGCAGCCCGAGCTTGGTCAGCACGTGCCCGACGTGCGTCTTCACGGTCTGCTCGGCCAGCACCAGCTCGGCGGCGATCTCGGCGTTGGACAGGCCGCGGGCGATGAGCCGCAGCACGTCGAGCTCGCGCGGCGTCAGGTTCGCGGTCGCGTTCGGGCTCGGCCGCTGATGGCGCCGCCGCCGCGCGAAGTCGCCGATCAGCCGCCGGGTGATGGACGGGGCGAGCAGCGCGTCGCCGGCCGCGACGACCCGCACGCCGTTCACCAGGTCGGCGGCCGAGGCGTCCTTCAGCAGGAAGCCGCTCGCCCCCGCGCCGAGCGCCTCGTAGACGTACTCGTCGAGGTCGAACGTGGTGAGGACGAGCACCTTGGGCCGGGCGTCCGCCGGGTCGGCGCCGGGGTCCTGGTCGCCGAGCAGCTCGGCGGTGGCGGCGAGCCCGTCCATCTCCGGCATGCGGATGTCCATCACGACCACGTCCGGGTCGAGCCGGCGGGCCAGCTCGACCGCCTCGCGTCCGTCGCCCGCCTGCCCGACGACCTCGATGTCCGGGTCGGAGGACAGCAGCGCCGCGAGACCGTCGCGGATCATGATCTGATCGTCGGCGATCAGCACCCGAATCGTCACGGGACAACCCTATGGGGCCGGGGACGGTGCCGGAGATCCTTCAGGATCGCCGTAGGGGAGTTCGGCGACGACCGACCAGCCGTCGCCGTCGTCGCGGGGGCCGGCGGTGAGCTCGCCGCCGAGCATCGCCACCCGCTCGCGCATCCCCACCAGGCCGTGCCCGCCGCCGCGCGGCTGCTGCGGCGCGTCGCGGGCACCGTCGTCGACGACCGACACCACGAGCGTCCGCGTGCCGTACCTGATCGACACGTGGACCTTGGAGCCGGGCGCGTAGCGCGACGCGTTGCTGAGCGACTCCTGCACGATCCTGTACGCCGACAGGTCGACCCCCGCGTCCAGCGCGCGCGGCACCCCGGTGACGACCACAGAGACCGACAGCCCCGAGCGGCGCGCCGCGTCGACCAGCTCGTCCAGCCGGTCCAGGCCCGGTTGCGGCGTGCGCTCGGCGTCCTCGTCGTCGGCGCGCAGCAGCCCCACGACCCGGCGCGTCTCGGTGAGGGCCTCGCGCGCCGAGTCCCGCACCACCTCGAAGGTCCGCAGCGCCGCGTCGGGAAGGTCGGGGATCTTGAAGGGGGCGGCCTCCGCCTGCATCGCGATCACCGACATGTGGTGGGCCACCACGTCGTGCAGCTCGCGGGCGATGCGGGCGCGCTCCTCCAGCACCGCCTGCCGGGCGAGGTCCTGCCGGTGCTGCTCCTCGCGCCTGCGCAGCTCCTCAACGGCCGAGTGCCGCCCGCCGACCGCGTCGCCGAACGTCAGCGCCAGCGCGATGAGCCCGCCGAGGATCATGCCGAACCAGCCCGGCATCCCGAGGACCACGGCGGGCGTCACGATCCCGACGATCATGATCGCGCCGACGCCGACGGTGGTCTGCCGGTCGGCGCCGACGCCGGTGAAGAACAGGATGACGAGCATGGCGAGGACGGCCGTGACCGGCCACGGCATGAAGCCGTCCCCGTGCCGGACGATGACGGTGAGGAGCATCCCCGCCGCGGCGATCCGCCATGCGGCCAGGGCCCAGCGCGCCGCGAACACCAGCGGCGCCGCCTGCAGGACGCCGAGCGGCCAGGCGATCCCCGGGTCGACCCCGTCCTGGGTGATGAGGATCGCGATGGACCCGCCCGTGAAGCCGACCGTCAGCGCGGACAGGACCGCCAGGATCGGGATCCGCAGCAGCAGCCGTCTGGGCAGCAGGGTGACGGCCGGCTCGCCGGGCACGAGCGCCGAGCGGACGCCGACGAGCAGCCGGGACCGGGTGTCCGGCGCGATGCGATCTGCGGGTGCGTTCATTTGCCCTGGAGCCTAGGCCGTGCGGCGCCGGAACGGCCTGACCCCGCAGGGGGAGATCCTCACCGGCACCCAGGTATCACCCGGCGGCACACGACTGCGATCTTGCAGTGATCCCCGGGGCGGCGGAGACTGCGGTGATGACCGACGTGCGTCATCCGATCTTCGCCTGGCTCTACCCTCGTCTCGACGCCGCGTCCGCGAAGGCCGGCGGCGCCGCGCACCGCGACGAGCTCCTCGCGGGGGCGGCCGGCCGCGTGCTGGAGGTGGGCGCGGGGCACGGCGCCAACTTCGCGCACTATCCGCCGGAGGTCACCGAGGTCGTCGCCGTCGAGCCGGAGCCGCGGCTGCGCGCGAAGGCGGACGTCCTCGCCGCCCGGGCGCCCGTCCCCGTCACCGTGCGGCCCGGTGTCGCCGAGGACCTCGACGTCGACGACGGGTCCTTCGACGTGGCGGTGGCGTCGCTCGTGCTCTGCTCGGTGCGCGACCCGGTCCGCGCGCTCGCCGAGCTGAGACGGGC
>DATCLF010000463.1:0-6687 GCA_036564055.1 Spirillospora sp. | reverse complement strand
GTCCAGCACCTCGATCGTGACGCCCGTGGCGTGCAACGCCGAACGCGCCGCCTCCGCCGCCACCGCGAGCGCCGCGAACGGATCCGCGGCCGTCTGCAGCCTCCGGTTGAGGCGGTCCGCGATCCGGTACGGGTCGCGCTCACCGTGGATGACCCCGTCCACCGCCCGCTGCAGCCGCCGCCGGACCGGCTCGAACACCGCGCCCGCCACGATCGCCGCGACCAGACCCGACAGCGTCCCCTCGTCGTGCGCGAGGACGCTCGCACCGCCGACCAACGCGAAGTACAGCCCCGTCACCAACGCCAGCAGGCACGCGTACACCAGCGTCCGGCTGATCACGAGATCGATGTCGTACAGCCGGTACCGGGTGATCGCGATCGCGATGCAGACCGGGACCGCCACGATCATGACGCTGCGGAGCGGCTCCCAGACCGGGGTGCTCTCCCCAGCGTAGATGACCGCCTCCGCGACCAGCCCCGGATAGATGATCCAGGCGAGCTGCCGCCGCACGTCCGGCGGCGACACCACGAACCGCGCCGCCAGCGAGCACAGGACCGCCGCCAGCGTCCCGATGATGACCGCGGCGATCGCGACCGGGATCTCGTCGAACGGGTACACCGCGACGCCGTTGTGCCACCGCCGCGCATCCGGGTCGACCGTGAGATGCACGCAGACGATCACCGGGATGAGGCAGGCCGTGACGAGCACCGGCCGGAACCACGGCGAGACCAGCCGCCCGTCCGGGAACACGAGCGGCAGGACGAGCGTGAGCACGTAGGTGTCCACGGCCCAGAGCCAGGTGCTGAGCCACCCGACGAAACCGGCCACGGGCCAGCCGTGCAGCTCCGACCACGGGGCCAGGTTGAGCGACAGGACGTACACGGAGGCGCTGAACCCGGACCCGAGCATCAGCCAGCCGACCGTCAATCCGGGCCGGTGCCGCAGGAGAATCGCGGCCACCGGCGTCCACGCGACCGCGACGAGGACCTCCGGATGCCACCAGACCATCCGCGCGTCCGGCGGCAGCCGCGAACCGAGGACGAACGAGGTCGCGACGAGAGTGACGGCACCGAGCGCGGCCGGTGCCGCGAGGCGCGCCGCCCCGCCGTCCCGCCGTGCCGTGTCGACCATGCCCACCCCAGATCGAAAAGTACTGGAATGCTAGAGCGTCCCGCCGCCGGTCCTGCAGTGCTCGGGGCGTCCGCCTCAGGACACCGGGACCTCCCTCCGCGGACAATGTCCCTCGTCACGGCGCGGCGGCGCGTGCCGTGATGGTAACCGCGGATTCCGGTGGAGAGAAGCGAAGACGCAGGTCAGCGACGTTCCGGGGCATGACGGACGGTGATCGCCGCGTCGCCCGCCGGCGTCCGGCACTCGGTGCGGGCGGCGGTTCTGAGCCCTTCACAGGGGCGGGTTCGGATCGCCGCCGCGCCGGCACGGTCGCGACCGGCCCTGGGGTCGTGTGCCGGTCGGGTTCCTCGGCCGGATCCCCCGCCGGCGTTGGGCTCGGTCAGGTCGGCGGGGACACGATGCTCTCGCGGCTGAGCGCCCGCACGCCGCGCCGCAGCTCGTCGGGTGAGAACTCCCCGTAGAAGAGACGCTGCAGCAGGAAGCCGGGGGTGAGGGCGAAGAGCGTCTTCGCGGTGGCGGCGACATCGGTGTCGGCGGGAAGCCGACCGGCGTCCACGAGCCGCCGCACGTAGACCGCCCAGGTGTCGCGCAGGTCGGTGACGTTGGCGACGACGTACCCGGCGATCTCCGGCTCGTGCATGGCGAGGGCCCACGCCTGGGGGGCGAGCCGGAACGGCCCCTCGTCGCACGCCAGGGCGGCGACCTTGGCCGCGAGCCGCTCGACCACCTCGTCCAGCGGGAGCAGCGGGTCGCTGTGGGCGATCTCCCCGAGGAACGACCGCATGTCGCCGAGCACCGTCGACATGATCGCCTCGATGATCTCGTTCTTGCTCTTGAAGTAGCGGTACACGGCGCCCGCCGACAGCCCGGCCTCGGCGAAGATGTCCTGCATCGACGTGGCGTGCACGCCCTTGCGGATGAAACAGGCGCGCGCGGCGTCCATGATCTGACGCCGCCGCCTCTCCAGGTGCTCCTCGCTGACCCTCGGCATGACGTGAATGTAAAACGAATGTTCGTTCTTGACAACCCCGACGCGGCGGTGTGAGCCTGGACCCGAAAAGAGAACGGATATTCGTTTTTCGGAGATGTCATGACATCACTGGCGTGGCGGACCCTGGGCGTCGCCGTCGCGGCCGCCCTGCTGCAGCTCCTGATGATCACCGCGTTCTCCTGGCCCGCCGTGCGGACCGAGCCCCGGGACGTGCCGATCGTCGTCACCGGCCCGCAGGCCGCGGTCGTCGCGCAGCAGCTCGACCGGGCCCGGCCGGGGGCGTTCGACGTGCGGACCCTGCCGGACGAGGCCGCCGCCCGCGACGCGCTCACCGGCCGCGACGCCTACGCCGCCATCGTGACGACCCCCTCCGGGCCGAAGGTGCTGACCGCCTCCGCCGCCTCACCGGTCGTCGCCCAGCAGCTCGGCACGGTGGCCCAGGGACTCTCGGGGAACCGGGCGGCGCCCGCCGCACCGGTCGAGGACGTCGTTCCCGCCGACGGCGACGACCCCCGCGGGGCGGGTTTCGGGGCCATGGCGCTGCCGCTGGTCATGTCCGGTCTGGCCGCCGCGATCCTGCTGACGTTCGCCATCCCCGCCGCGGGATGGCGCGCCGCCGGCGCGGTGCTGTTCGCGGTGCTCGGCGGCTTCGCCGTGGCGGGAGTCGCGCAGGGCTGGCTGTCGCTGCTGCCCGGCTCCTACCTCGCGGTCGCCGGGGTGATGATGCTGACGATCCTGGCCGTGAGCGGCGCGATCGTCGGGCTGGCCGCGGCCATCGGCCGCGCCGGCATCGCCGTCGGCGCGCTCACCATGCTGCTCCTCGGCAACCCGCTGTCGGCCGCGACGTCGGCTCCGGAACTGCTGCCGCAGCCGTGGGGCGACATCGGCCAGCTCCTCCCGCCCGGCGCGGCGGCGACGCTGCTGCGGTCGGTCGCGTTCTTCGACGGTGCCGGCGCCGCCGCGCCGCTGGCCGTCCTGTCGGTCTGGGCGGCCGCCGGGTTCGCCCTGCTGGCCGTCGGGGCCCTGCGCGGACGCCCCGCACGCGGGGGCGCACGCGACGGCGAACCCGCCGCGGCCTGACATCCGACGGTAACTCCGGGCTTTTCCCGACGCCGTGCGTAATCGCCCAGTAGCATTCTGTGCTCGTGTCGGTCGGCCCGGAGGGGGGACATGGCGGCGTTCGTGCTGCGCAGGATGACGCGTCACCTGGTGCTGGCCGTGCTGGCCATGAGCCTCACCTATTTGCTCGCCGCCGTCGCGCTCGACCCGCGGGCGGGCTACGAGGGCCGGGCGCCGCGTCCGCCCGAGGCGGTCGTCGACGCCCGGCTCACCGCCCTCAACCTCAACGACCGCACGCCCCTCGCCGAGCGATACCTCATCTGGGCCGGGGGCGTCCTGCACGGCGACCTCGGCCGCACCTGGGACGGCGAACCGGTCGGCGCCGAGCTGCGGCGGCGGCTCGGGGTCAGCGCGCGGCTGGTCCTGCCGGGCGCCGTGCTGGGCTGCGGGCTCGGCGTCCTGCTCGGCACCTGGGCGGCGGCACGGCACGGGCGGGCGGCCGACCGGATCATCACGTTCGGGTCGTGCCTGCTGCCGGCCGTTCCCCTGTTCGTCCTGGCGACGCTCCTGCAGATCCTCGCCGTGAAGGCCAACGACGCCATGGGCGTGCGCGCGTTCGTCTGGGTGGGCGAGACCGCGTCCGACGCGCCGGACGGGACGGCCGGCGTCGCCGACCGGCTCCGGCACCTGCTCCTGCCGACCGCCGCCGTCGCGCTCGCGCAGCTGGGCGTCTGCTGCCGCTACCAGCGGGCGCTGATGCTGGACGTCCTGGACGCCGGTTTCGTCCGCGCCGCGCGGGCCAGGGGCCTGCGAAGACGGAGCGCACTGCTGCGGCACGGGCTGCGCGCGCAGCTCGTCCCGATGACGACCTATCTCGCGTACGCGTCCGGGCTGCTGATCCTCGGCGGCCTGTTCACCGAGAAGGTCTTCGGCAGGCACGGAGTGGGGGAGTGGCTGGCCGTCTCCGTCGCGCGCGGCGACGTCAACGCGGTCGCGGGGGTCGGCTGCGCGGCCGTGGGCGCTGTGCTGCTGGCCGGGTTCGCGTCCGACGTGCTGAACGGCGTCCTCGACCCGCGCGTCCGGAGCGCGTCGTGATCGCCGTGCGCCGCGCCGGGAACCGGAGGGTCCTCGCCGGGCTGGTTCTGCTCGTCGCGCTGGTCGCGCTGGTGCTCGGCGGGCCGCTCGCGGCGCCCTCGCCGTGGGACGAGGTGGACGTCACCGCCTTCCACCAGGGTCCTTCCGCGCGGCACTGGCTCGGCACGACGCAGGGCGGCCGGGACGTGTTCGCCCTCACGCTGCGCGGTGCGCGGACGTCGATGCTGGCCGGGGCGGAGGTCGCGGTGGTCGCGACCGGGCTCGCCGCCGTCGTCGGCGCCGTGGCCGGATACGCGGGCGGCCGGGTCGACCGCGTCCTGATGCTGGGCACCGACCTGCTGCTCGTCCTGCCGTCCTTCCTCGTCGTGGCCGTGCTGGCGCCCCGGCTGCCGGGCGGGCCGCCGGTGCTGATGGCCGTGGTCGCCGCCCTCATGTGGATGGTCACGGCGCGGGCGGTGCGGGCCATGACGCTGTCGCTGCGCCGCCGCGGCCACGTGCTGGCCGCCCGGACGGCCGGGGTGAGCGCGCCCCGGATCGTCGTCCGGCACGTCCTGCCGCACCTGGCCTCGCTCCTGGCGGTGGACGCGAGCCTCAACGTCGGCCTCGCGATCGCCGCCGAGAGCGGGCTGTCCTACCTGGGCTTCGGCGTCCGCCCGCCGGAGGTGTCGCTCGGCACCCTCATCGCCGACGGGCAGGCGGACGCCGCCGCCCACCCCTGGCCGTTCGGGTTCGCCGCCGGTCTGCTCGTCCTCGTCGTGCTCGCGGTGAACCTCCTCGGCGACGGGCTGCGGGACGCCTTCGCCCCGGACGGGGGCGGACGGTGAGCGTCCTTCGGGTCACGGATCTGCATGTCCGGTACCCGGCCGGCGTCCACGCCGTGCGAGGGGCCCGCCTCGCGGTGCGGCGAGGCGAGGTGCTGGGGCTCGTCGGCGCCTCGGGTTCCGGCAAGACGGCGCTCGCGCTCGCCGTGATGGGCCTGCTGCCCGAAGGCGCCCGCGCCACCGGGTCGGTCCTGCTGGGCGGACGGGAGCTGCTCGGACGGCCGGACGCCGAGCTGTCGCGGGTGCGCGGCGGGGACCTGGCCATGGTCTTCCAGGACCCGGTGTCGGCGCTGACCCCCGTGCGCACCATCGGCGACCAGCTCGCCGAATGCGTCCGGATCCATGCCCGGGTCTCGCGCCGGGCGGCGCGTGCGCGGGCCGCCGAGCTGCTCGGCCGCGCCGGGATCCCCGATGCGCGGCGGGTCGCGCGCGCCTACCCGCACGAGCTGTCCGGCGGCATGCGGCAGCGCGCGGTGATCGCGGCGGCCATCGCGCACGACCCGGCCGTCATCGTCGCGGACGAGCCGACGACCGCGCTCGACGCGACGGTTCGGGCGTCGGTGCTGGAGACGCTGTGCACCGCCGGGAAGGCCGGCGGCGCCGCGGTCGTGCTCATCAGCCACGATCCGGACGTCATCAGCGGTGTCGCCGACCGCGTCGTGGTCATGCGGGCGGGACGCACGGAGGAGGCGGGACGGCCGGAGATCTTCCGCCGTCTCCGAAACGCTCCCGCCGTCCGGCCGAGATCCGGCGTGTCGGCGGGTTCGCGGCGGGCGGAACGTCCCACCGTGCTGGAA
Organism: Spirillospora sp.; assembly: GCA_036564055.1. Taxonomy (GTDB): domain Bacteria; phylum Actinomycetota; class Actinomycetes; order Streptosporangiales; family Streptosporangiaceae; genus Spirillospora. The sequence goes on along the minus strand of DATCLF010000463.1, from coordinate 793 downwards.
GTGAGCGGTCTCGTCCGTCACCACGTCCCCCCGGGGTTGCTGCGCTCCCGTCGCACAGGGGTGGTGCGCGCGGTGGACGGCATCACGTTCGACGTCCGTGAGGGCGAGACCTTGGCGCTGGTGGGCGAGTCGGGGAGCGGCAAGACGACCACGCTGACGGAGATCCTCCGGCTGTCGCGCCCGCAAGGCGGACGCGTCACCGTTCTCGGCCGGGACACCGCGACCCTGCGCGCCCCCGACCGCAAGGCCCTGCGCCGTGAGGTCCAGGCCGTGTTCCAGGACCCGTCCTCGTCGTTGAACCCCCGCATGCGCGTCGCCGACATCCTCTCCGAGCCGCTGACCGCGCATGGCGTGTCCAAGGTCCGGGCCAGAACGCGCGTCGCAGAGCTGATGGAGCTGGTGGGCCTTGAGCCCGGCCATGCCCAGCGTCATCCCCACGCTCTTTCGGGCGGGCAGAGGCAGCGGGTGGGCATCGCCAGAGCGTTGGCCTTGGATCCACGGCTGCTCCTCTTGGACGAGCCCGTCACGGCCCTGGACGCCGCAGCACGGGCCGAGGTCGTGGCACTGCTCGAGCGGCTCCGTGACCGGCTCGGCATGGCGTGCCTGATCGTCACCCACGACCTCGGCCTCGTCCGGCGGCTCGCCGACCGCGTCGCCGTCATGCACGCGGGACGCATCGTCGAGATCGGATCGGTGGGAGACGTGTGCGGCGCACCCGCCCATCCGTACACGCGTGCGCTGCTCGACGCCGTGCCCGCCGCGGGCTCGCGGCCCGGGCGGCACGGCGTCCGTG
>DATCLF010000462.1:0-5089 GCA_036564055.1 Spirillospora sp. | reverse complement strand
GGCCACTACCGCGACAAGGGCTACGGCATGGGCCACCGCGTCGGATTCATCGCGGGACTGCGCGGCGAACGCGTCGAGATGCTGCCGAGCGGCGTCACCTTCCCCGACGACGACAAGAACGGGGCGCTGTGGAAGCGCTGGTACCGGCTGCTGCTCACCGACATGTGGGGCGTCTTCTTCGTCGGCGCGATCGTCGGGATGCTGCTGCCGACGATCCTGATGGCCCGCGCGGCGGAGCTCTCCGGCGAGAAGGTGACCCAGGAGAACGTGCCGACGTTCGTGGCGTCGGCGCTGGACGCCGAGTACGGCCGCTGGCTGTTCTACGTCGCGCTCCTTCTCGGCGTCCTCGTCCTGTTCACCACCCAGCTCGGCATCTTCGAGGCGATGGTGCGCGTGACCACCGACGCCGCGCACGCCATGAGCCCGCGGCTCCGCGCCCTGCTGGAGGGCGACCCGCGGCGCTTCTACTACCCGTTCATGCTCCTGCTGCTGGCGGTCATCGCCGTCATCCTGCACCTCGCGCTGCCGGTCAGCCTCGTGCAGTGGTCGGCGAACATGTCCAACCTGGGCGCGCTGATCTTCCCGTTCATGCTCATGTACCTCAACTCCCGGCTGCCGCGCCCGGCCCGTCCCCGCCCGTGGCACTACGTCGTCCTGACGTTGAACTTCCTGTTCTTCGGCTTCTTCTTCCTCAACTTCATCGCCGACTTCGTCGGGGACCCCCTGGTGACCTTCTGACCCGAACGGACGGCCCGGGGCCGCGCGCGGCGTCCGTACGAGGGGATGCCGCCGCGGCCCCGCCGTGCCGAACTCCCCCCGTGCGGACGCCGTCATACCCAGCGCTCGCGCGAGGTCGATCAGTTGGATGACGGTGGCTCGCGGCCGCCGGTGACGCTGGACGGGATGAACGGATGTCGGAACGGCTCATTGCCGGGGATCCCGATCGGATTGGTGAGTTCTGGCTGTCGGGACGCCTGGGCGCCGGAGGCCAGGGCGTGGTCTACGACGCCTACGCCCCCGACGGGACCAGGGTGGCGATCAAGGTGCTGCACTCGGTGCAGGACTCCCGGGAGCTGGAGCTCATGGCCGCCGAGGCGCGCGCCGCGCAGCGGGTCGCCTCCTTTTGCACCGCCCGGATCCTGCGGGTGCGGCTGGAACCGCCGCAGCCCTACATCGTCAGCGAGTACATCGACGGGCTGAGCCTCCAGGACACCGTCATCGGCACGGACGGACGCCCGGGACGCCTGTTCACCGGCGACGACCTCGTCCGTCTCGGGGTGGGCATCGCGACCGCGCTGACCGCCATCCATCAGGCCAAGGTGGTGCACCGCGACGTCAAGCCCGGCAACGTGATGCTCGGACCCGACGGACCCCGCCTGATCGACTTCGGCATCGCCCGGGTGCTCGACACCCACTCGGCCACCGAGGGCGGGTTCGCCGGGACGCTGCGGTACACCGCACCAGAGGTGTACGCGGGGCAGCGCGCCGGAGCCGAGGCCGACGTGTTCGCGTGGGGCGCGGTCATGGTCTTCGCGGCCACCGGCAGGCACGCCTTCCCCGGATCCACGCTGCCCGAGATCGCCTACCAGATCCACAACCACCATCCGGACCTGTCCGCGCTGCCCGAAACGATGCGTCCGCTGGTGGCGGCGGCGCTGGCCAAGAACCCGCTGGAGCGGCCGTCCGCGCGGACGATCCTGGCCGCGCTCACCGAAGACCCGACAAAGGGGGCCGGTGATCCGCAGGAGCTGGTCGCGTCCGGGGCCGCGATGGGGGGCCTGCACTTCAGGTGGGAGCCCGGCGACCCGGCGCTGGGCAAGCTCGCCGAGGACGCGTACGCCGCCCTGTCCCCTTACGAGCAGGCTCTCGTCCCGGAGGTGTTCCTGCGGTGCGTGGTGCCGGGCGAGGACGAGAACCTGACCGTCCGATCCGTGCCGCTCGCCGAGCTGCTCGACCGGGACGACCCCGCCGAGGCACAGGCGCTGGAACACGTCGTCCGGGCTTTTGATCCGCTGCTCACGGTGACGGGCGACGGCGCGGACCGGCAGGTCGTCCTCACCCGTCCGGCGGTGCTGCGGGCCTGGCCGCGGCTGCGGAGCCGGCTCGAAAGCGAACGCGAGAGGCTGGCGGTGCACCAGCGCGTCCGCCGCGCCGCGCACACCTGGGCCGACCACGGGCGGCGCCGCGCCGACGTGCTGACCGGCGCGCACCTGGACGAGGCCCTGCACTGGGCCACCGCACCCGACCGCCGTCCGTCCCCCAACCGGCTGGAGCGCGGGCTGCTGGACGCGAGCACACGCGAGCAGACCGCCCGCAGCCGCAGAATCCGCGCGGTCGCGGTCGTGCTCGCGGTGACCACGGTGCTGTCGCTGGTGACGACCGGGTGGGCGGTGCGCGCCCAGCAGGCCAGCGCCGACCAGCGCGACATCGCCGCGTCGCGGCAACTGGCCGCCCAGAGCAGGCAGTTCAGCGGCACCGCCCCGGACAAGGCGGCCCTGCTCGCCGTCGCCGCCCACACCATCCGCGAGACCCCCGAGAGCCGCACCGCGCTGATGAACGTCGTCACCGACCCCGCCCGGGGCGGCCTCGACGGGTACAAGGGCGACCCTCTCACGGTCGCGGCCGATCGTTCCGGGCGGCTCCTCGCAATCGGTAACAAGGACGGCACGGTCGGGCTCTGGGACGTGCGACGCCATCGCCAGGTCGGCGGTCTCCTCCGCCTGTTCGAACGCACCCGTTCGGAGTTCCCGATGACGGTCGCGATCAGCCCGGACGGACGCACGCTGGCCGCCGCCGGAACCGAATGGAAGAGGGACCCGGTGGGCTTCACCATCGACGAGAAGACCGTGAAGGGGACCGTGCGGCTCTGGGACGTGGCCACACGCAGGCACTTGGGCGACCTGCCCGTCTCGGCGCCCCTGTCGGTGGTCTTCGCGTCCGACGGGAGAAGCGTGGCCGTCGACGACGGCGAGGAGGTCTCGCTCTGGGACGTGCGGACGCGGCGCCGTCGTTCCGCCGTTCCCAGCGTGACCGACGACGAGAAGTACTCGCTCTCCCTGATCAGCCCGGACGCCTCGATCGTGGTCAACGGCGAGGAGTCGTCCGGCGTCACGGTGTGGGACCTGACCCGAGGTCGTCGCCTGAGGTCCCTTCCCGTGAAGGGGCAGGCGGTGGCGCTGAGCCCCGACGCGCGGATCCTGGCCACGGAGGAGGACGATGAGAGGAGTCCACCGCCGTGCACTTCTGGGACACCCGGACCGGGAAGAAGCAGGGCGCGACGATCCACCCGCCCGACGACCGGGAGGTGGGGCCCTTCAGCCCCGACGGACGCATCGTGACCCTCGGCTCCGAATTCTGGTCGGTCGAGAGCGGCATACGCCTCGGCGCCGTCCCCTCGAACACCGGGGAGGGGATACAGATCGTCGCGTTCGCCGGGGAACGCACCGCGGTCGCCGTGGCCGAGAGCGACTTCTCCAGGAACACGGTGCTGCTGTGGGACATCACCGTTCATCAGCCTGGCCCCGCCGCCTTCACCGCCGCCCGGCCGTCCGGCGGTGACCGGCTCCACCGGCAGGGCATCAGCCCGGACCTGCGGAAGATGGCCACTCTCACCCCGACCGGGCGCAACGACGCCTTCTACACCTGGGATGTGGCCACGGGAAAGCAGACCCAGCCGCCGGTCGCCGCGCCCGTCGATTCACTCGGGCGGGCGGATGCGACCTCGATGACGGTCCGTCCCGACGGCCGGACCATCGTCTTCGCCGGTCTCGACGACAGAATCCTGCTCTGGGATCCGGAGGCCCGGCGTTGGCATCGCCTCGACAGCGGCCGGGGCGGTCAGGTCAACGCGATGGCCATCAGCCCGGACGGACGCATCCTGGCCACCGGCAGGGGCCACATGGTCCATGACGCCGACGGACCCGTCGACGGCCGGGTCGAGCTCTGGGATCTCGACAGGCGCACGCCGATCGGCGGCAAGCCGCTGTTCTCCTCCGGAGAGGAGGTGAGGTCCCTGGCCTTCAGCCCCGACGGCCGGACGCTGGCGGCGGGCATCGGGAGCGGCATTCGCCTCCTGAACGTCGGCGACGGGCGGGCGACCCCGCCGATCAACGGGCTCACCGGCGCGATCGGAGCCCTGGCCTTCAGCCCCGACGGCCGGACCCTCGCCGCCGGCGGCCACGGCGTGATCACACTGTGGGACGTTCGCACACGACGTCAGATCGGTGTGCCGATCGGCGGGCACGAGGGCCCGATCACCGCGCTGGCCTTCGGCCGCGACGGCTCGATCCTGGCGTCCGGTGCCGAAGACGGGGCCGTCAAGCTCTGGGACGTGGCCGAACAGAGCCAGATCGGCGCCCCTCTCGCCGGACATTTCGAGCGGGTCGCGTTCATGGCTTTCGACTCCGGCATGAAGACCCTGATCACCAGCGACGACAAGGCCGTCGTCCGTCAGTGGAACATCGCCATGCCGCCGAACCCCACGGCGATCGCCTGCTCCATCGCCGGACGCGCGCTCACCCGCGCCGAATGGAGGCAGTACGTCCCGCCCGGCATCGACTTCCGCGACGTCTGCCCCTCACTGAAGTGAGCCGGCATGCCGGACGCCGGCGTCCGGCATGCCGTGGAGGCTCAGCCGGCGGGGGCGCCGCGTGCGGTCAGCCGACCCGGAAGCTGCCGCCCGGGGAGACGTGCGCGCCGTAGTCGGGAGGGATGAAGTTGAACGGTGGTGGGACCGGGGCCGCACAGAACGGGTCCGTGTAGAAGAACAGCCTGCCGTTGCTGTGATTGGCGGCCACGTGCGCGCCCGGAGGCAGGGACTGGCACTGCGGCGACGCCGGATACTCCCGCAGCCTGGTCCCCGCCCAGGAGACCTGGGTGCCCTCGGACACGAAGACGACGATCACGCCCTCCGGTGCGGCGGCCGGCTCCCGGGCCGCCGCCGGCGCGGCGGAGGTGAGCGAGGCCGCCGCAAGGGGCGGCGCCGATGGCGATGGCGGTGCGAGCCGGGCGGATGCGCGACAGGACGGTGCGCGGTCGTGTGGACATGCACTCCTTGTCAGTCGGGTGGTGCTGGAACGGACTCTTGATG
>DATCLF010000461.1:0-14655 GCA_036564055.1 Spirillospora sp. | reverse complement strand
TCTGTCTTGTAAACAGAGGGTTAGGGGTTCAAGTCCCCTCGTCGGCTCCCAGCTCGAAGCCCCCTTCCGATCATGGAAGGGGGCCGTTCGCTAACGGGTTTGCTAACAGCGGCGTCTACGCGGCGCCGTTCATCCGTTCGGCGAAGATGGTCGCCGCTTCGGCGAGCAAGCCACTGGTCGAGGTATTCGGCGACGGTGATGGTGTTGCGGTCGATGTACTCGCCGCGCCGAGCCTTGACCCGTCCTTCGTCGCGGGCCTGCTTGACGGCCTCCTCGGTGGGGAAGCCGCCGACCCACTTGGGCTTTGACACGCCGGTTTCGGGGTCGGGGACGCGGATGACGTAGGACCGGGTACTACCGCGCTTCATCACGCCGTCGCGCAGCCTGGGCCGGTTCTTGGCGGACTTGCGCGGCTTGCGGGAAGAGATGGAGTCGGTCATCAGGCGGCCTGTGACCAGAAGAGGTCGCCGCCGACGGCGTCCGCGGCTGAGAAGATGCTTGGACGAGCTGCCTGCTCAGAGGAGGACCGGGTGCGTGTCCACAGCATCATCGCCGACGTTCACGTGACCGACGTCGCGTCGGCCAAGAGCTTCTACGCGGATTTTCTCGGGCTGAGCATCGAAGAGTTCAACATGGGATGGGTCGCCCGGTACACGTCCCCGGACACCGGCGCGCATCTCCAACTGGTCACCCATGACAGGACAGCCCCGGAGAATCCGGTCGCCTCGATCAAGGTGGACGACGTCGAGGCCGCGTTCGAGGACGCCAAGCGACGCGGATACGAGATCGCGCATCCGCTGACCACCGAACCCTGGGGCGTACGCCGGTTTTTCGTCCGGGCCCCGGACGGCAACGTCTTCAACATCGCACAACATCGCGACTGAGCCGTCGCGGCACCTGCACATGCTCGCCGAATGCCATGGCTCCTTGAAGCGGTGTACGGGTCGTCTCGCTGCTGGAGTGCGACGGGTCCTGGGCACGAATCGTTGCCGTCCTGTCGAGCGTCGTCGATGTCGTCGGGTTGATCGGTGTCGATTCCGGCATTGTGCGGGGCCGGAACGCGCAGCCGCGATGGTGACCTGCAACGTCGGCCGTTCGGCGGACGCCTGTCGGGCCGGCTGATCATGCGCTGGGGGTCTTGCGGCAGGTCGTCGACCAAAGGCGCAGTCGGCGTGCGAGCTGGGGTAGCGTCCTTTGCCGCTGATGGTGACGGCTGAGCGGCGCGCAGGCGTCACCGCGGTTCAAAATGGTGCCGGCGGGATGGGCGTCGTTCGTCCCGGGGGTGGGGCATCTCCGGACCCCTCAGGGTCCAGTGCGGGCGGGGTGTGCTGCAGTGCGTTCCCGTCGGGCAGGCGCAGTCTGTCACGTGGGGCGCGGTCTGCGGGGTTCTGGTGATGGTCAAAGGCCTGTCCGGTCGATCTTTGCGTTCGCTGCCGATCGGTCGTCTTCGGGTGTTGTGTTCCAGATGGACGACGGGAAAGGGTGAGGGTGTCGTGTCGAGGGGTCCGCTGTGCCGGAGCCTCCCGGCCAGGAAGGGCGCCGTGACGTGAGTCCGTCTGTCCGGACGGGGCGCTCCGGACCGGGAGGTGGTGGGGGCGTACGAGAGCTTCCGGCGAGATGGGCACCCGAGCGTCGCGGGGACCTCATTCCCGTCGTGCTGGAGATGGATACTGGCGGGCGTGGTCGTTGTTGATGTCGTGCTTGAGGCCTGCGACGCGGTGGGGTTCGAGGGATGGCCGGTCGGGGAGCTTCCGGAGGACGGCTTTCTTGTTCTGTCCGGGCGGATGTCGTCTGTTGACGTTGGCACGGCCATGGCCGTCATCTGTGCCTACAACGGGATTGCCTGCGCGGGTGGGTTGACCGAAGCCGGATTGGAAAGGCGGCTCGCCGAATCGGGGGCGTGGGTTGCGCCGGGCGGGTTGCGGTTCCGGGATGCCGATGCCGGCGTCGGCATCGCTCCGGGATGTTGTTTCGGCCTGGAGAACTGGCGGGATTGGTGGGACGTCGTCCGCGGGCAAGTTCCTTGGCTCGGCCATGACCCTACGCCGCGGGTCACGCATGTGGGGTCCGTTGTTCGGCTCCAGCAGGATGAGGGGGAGTCTCCATCCATCGAATTGAGCCGTGATGATCTTTCTGGGCTGCTCGCCAGTGCGCAGGAGGATCTCTCTGGATTTCAGAGGTGCGTGCGAGAATGGGCGGCGGTCACCGCTCCTGAGGTGGCCGAGCGGCTCGTTTCGGTGCTTGATGAGAGCTTCGTGATCAGTGGTGTGGAGACGCGGTCATGACCGCTGGTCCGCGAAGTTCAGAGAGTGAAGAAAAGGACGTCACCGAGCTTTTGGAGGCTGCCTCTCTGCTGGTTTCCAAGGGTGTCGCCACTGCGGATGACCTCACGGTGGGCGATGTCTGGGAGTATCTGCGGCTGGACGAATGGGAAGTGGCCCTTGGGATTTTGGAAGAGCTCGGTGATGTCGGTTCTCTGCCGGTCGAGTTCTGGGAGCGCCTTGCAGCCGCGGCCGAATTGATGCGTCTGGAGCGAAGTGCGGCGTGGTGTCATTGGCGCTGCTTCGAGGCTCGTAACGGAATCATCCGGGCCGACCTCGCGCTGGGCGCACGCCGGGAGCCCGTCCCAGGCGCGGGTGTCCTACGGCCGATGTGGGACATCGGCGATCGGACCCCGGGCGGCGAACCGGTCCTCAGCGTCGCCCGGTTGTGGGTGGAGTTCGCGCCGCGCCTGGAACCGGGTGGGAGGGCCTCGGTGCGGCTTGCGCCGCTCGATCCGTCGCGATGGCGACGTCTTCGCCCCGGCCAGGTGATCACGATGCACGAGAACAGAGCCGTGGCGGGTACGGCGGTCGTGCTGGACGTCCGGCCGCCCTCGTAACCCCCGTGACGGGATCCCTAACCACTGAACGTGTCGTCGGACTCAGCGGCGGCCCGGCGGTTGCAGCCGCGTCCCACGAGCAGCGGCTCGGGCGGGTCGTGACTCAGCGGATGACAGGGAAATGCGGGTGACGCCGGGGGTGAGCGCGGTCGGCGCCGACGCCGCGTCCTGGTTGCGCTCGCGGCTGTAGGCGCAGGTCTCCGCCGACACGGTCGACAAGGAACGGGCAGCGGTGGCGCTGCCGTACGCCGGAGTCGTGGAACGGCGCCAGGCCCCGCCGACCGCGCCCTCGATTCGGCGGTGGCGAACCTCAGGGTGAACTGGATGGGAAGCTGGCGTGGTCGCCTGTTCGCAAGTCGGCGGGGCGAGCAAAAGAGGCCGTCGAGACTCTCATCTCGATGGCTGGAGGGCCCACGGCCCTTCTTGGGTCTGGCGCTAGCCAGACGACTGGACCTGTCGCTCCTTTCGGGTGAGCGCCAGGAACGCGTTGTACGGCGAGTAGCGCTCGGTCGGGTTCTCCTGGACCAGGAGGTAGCCGAGAACGTGAGCGTCCACGAGGTAGTGAAGAACTCGCCGGCCTCTTCGCCGATCGCTTCCTCGTCGTGCAGCTCCTTGCCGTCGTGGAGGTAGAGCCACTCCTTCGCCCAAGCCGGGGTGATGTCGGCGTCGGCAGCAGACATGACGATCCTGTGGGAACTCGCACGGCGCCCGTGCAGGGTGTCGGCCGACACGTCACCCGGGCTGGTCGGCGCATGTCATGGGCTCGTCGGCGCCGGACGGCCGTGGGCGAGGTCGGGGGCGCCCACTGCGGCGAGTTCGGCGGCGAACGCGCTTTCGGTCGCGGAGCGCCGTGGTGGTGGGCACCGGCCCGACCTGGCCGGCGCGCTCACGGTGTGCGACCGGGCGGGCCTCGGCGGCGGCGAGTCCGGGTCGCGGAAGCGCCGACCACGATGGCCGCGGTCGGCGCTGTGGTCGCCGCTGCGGTGGGCGCCGGGACGAACCGGCCGTGGGGTGAGTGGCGCCCGTTACCGGTCAGGTGGCCCGTCGGTTCTTGAGCCGGGGGTTACGGTGGGTTCATGGCGTTGGTCGCGGATGGACGTGTCGCCGGTCCTGGGCCCGTCGAGGCGGCCCGGTGGTGGCTGCGGATGATGCGGGATCCGCTCGGGACGTACGGGGCGCTCGGGCGGCGGTACGGCGACACGATCCGCGTGCCGTTCGGGAAGGGACGGGCGCTCTACGTGCTTTCCAGGCCGGAGCACGCCGAGCACGTTCTCGTCGCCAACCAGGCCAACTACGTCAAGGCGTTCACGTACCGGCCGTTGCGGGCGGTTCTCGGGAACGGGCTGCTGACCAGCGAGGGGGAGACGTGGAAGCGTCACCGGCGGGTGGTCCAGCCGGTGTTCGCGCAGCGGCACGTCGTCGGGTTCGCCCCGCAGATCGTCGAGACGGCCGTGGCGGCCGTGCGGCGGTGGCCGGACGGGGTGACGCTCGACGCGGCGGGTGCGATGCGGCGGATCACCCTGGACGTCGTGGGGCGGGCCCTGTTCGGCAGTGAGCTCGCGGGAGACGCCGAGCGGACGGGGCGTTCCCTGGAGATCCTCCAGCGCGGCGCGGTCGTCGGGACGTTCCTGCCGGGAGCGGCCGCCAGCCGGGCTCTGTATGAGCGTGTCCCGGGGATGAGCGGTGCGCTCGCCCAGCTCGACGGCCTGGTGCAGCGGGTGATCGGGGGGTCGTCCGGTGGCGAGCTTCTGAACCTGCTCAAAGAGCGCGGCGAGTTCTCCGAAGAGGACCTCCACGATGAGGTCCTGACCCTGTTGCTGGCCGGGCATGAGACCACGGCGTCCGCGCTGGCGTGGACGCTGGTGCTCCTGTCCCGCTATCCGGCCGCGCGTGAACGGCTGGAAAGCGAAGTGGACGAGGTCCTCAAGGGCAGGGAGCCCCAGGCCGAGGACATGGACCGGCTGCCCTGGACGAAGGCGGTCCTGGAAGAGGCCATGCGCATCTACCCGCCCGCGTGGACGATCGAACGCGATGCCGTGGCCGACGATGACATCGCCGGTGTGCGGGTTCCGGCGGGGTCGACCATCGCCGTCCCGCCGTATCTGCTCCACAGGAACGTGGAGATCTGGCCCAATCCCGAGGGGTTCCAGCCTGAGCGGTTCATGGGCGAGGCAAAGCGTCCGCGATATGCGTACCTGCCGTTCGGAGGTGGACGCCGTATCTGTGTCGGGGCGGGGTTCGCGATGCTGGAAGCCGTGCTCGTGCTCGCGTCCATCAGCAGAACTCACCGGCTCGACCTGGCGCCCGGCGCGACCGTCAAGGGCCGGGCGGGGGTGACGTTCCGGCCCGTCGGCCCGGTCCCCATGCGGGTGACGCGCAGACATGACGGCTGAACCGCCGCACGCGTCCGACCTGCGGTGACGTGACTGTGTGCCCGCCGATTGGGCACACGGTGGGCATGAACATCACAGGACTCATCAGCGCGATCATCATCGGCGCCGTCATCGGCGCGCTGGGGCGGCTTCTGCTGCCGGGCCGCCAGCCCATCGGCATCATCCTGACCGTGATCGTCGGCATCGTCGCGGCGATCGCGGGAACGGCCTGCGCGCAGTCGGTCGGCGTGGACACCACCTCGGGGATCGACTGGATCGAGCTCGTCTTCCAGATCGGCCTCGCCATGATCGGCGTCGCGATCGTCGCCGCGATCAAAGGACGACGCGGGCGCCGCGTGCAGCGCTGAACGGTGCTGAACCGAGTCGAACCGGCCTGAAGCGTGCCCGGTGACGCCGGGCCGTCGTCCCGCACGGCGGGGGCCTACCTGAGGAACGCGCCGAGGGACTTGGCCGCCGCCTGGAGGGCCGGGACGAACGACAGCAGATCCTCGGGCTCGACGAGGAAGGTCACGGTCGAGATGCTCACGCCCCCGCAGATCGTGCCGGTGCGGTCGAACACCGGGGCGCCGATGCAGCGGATGGTCTTCTCGTTCTCCTCGTCGTCGATGGCGTAGCCGCGGGACCGGACGAGGGCGAGTTCCTCGTCCAGGCGCGTCCGGTCGGTGATGGTGTTCGGCGTCATCGACGGCAACCCGGCGCTGCCCAGCACCGTGTCCAGCTCGTCCTCCGGGAGGTGCGACAGGATGCACTTCCCGATGGCGGTGCAGTGCAGCCGTAGCCGCATGCCCACGCGGGACGCCATGCGGTAGGGCTGGTCGGCCTCGACCTTGTGGACGTAGACGGCGTGGTCGCCGCTGCGCAGGGCCAGGTGGACGGTCTGTCCGACCTCGCGGGACAGGTTGGTCAGGACGTCGCCGATTCCGGCCGCGCCCTCGGCCTTGACTTCTTCGGCGAGTGCGAGCATGCGCGTCCCCGCGCGGTAGGTGCCGTCCCCCTCGCTGGCGATGAACCCGAGCTCGGTCAGGGTCGTCAGGATGCGGTGCACGCTGGCCTTCGGGACGCCCGAGTCGGCGCAGATGTCGGCGAGCCGGCGGGGCCCCGGAGCGGCGACGGCCGCCTCCAGGACGTTCAGAGTCTTGGACACCGCGTTCCCCGCCGAGGACGCGCGTCCCCTCCGACGTGCGTTTCCTGCGTCTTCACCCATTGACAGCCGTTCCTTTGCAACTTACTGTTCCGGGCATATTCCATCACACAAGACTACGTTCTACGTAGCGGAACGAAAATCAGGGAGTCGGCCTTGGGGAACGCGCTGATCGACGGACGAGCCCTGCCCGTTCACAACCCCGGGACCGGCGCGGTTCTGGGCGAGATGCCGGTGGCGACCGAGGACGAGGCGCGGGCGGCGGTGCGCGCCGCGCAGGACGCCCGGGCCGCGATGGCCGCGACGCCCTCGCACGAGCGGGCCCGGCTGCTGAACGTGGTCGCCGACGAGCTGCAGCGGCGCGCCGAGGAGCTGGCGCGCGGCCTGGCGGAGGAGAACGGCAAGCCGATCCGGCAGACCCGCGAGGAGGTCGGTGCGGCGATCAGGATCTTCCGCGGGTACGCCGGCGAGGCCACGCGGATCTTCGGACGGCAGATCCCCCTGGACGCGGTTCCGGGGCTGGAGGCCCACCTGGCGGTGACCGTCCGCGAGCCGCTCGGGGTCATCGCCGCGATCGTGCCGTTCAACTACCCCGTCGAGCTGTACGCGCACAAGGCCGCGGCGGCGCTCGCGGCGGGCAACGCCGTCATCGTCAAGCCCCCGGAGAAGTGCCCGCTCACACTGCTGGAGATCGGCGGGATCGTCGAGCGGGCCGGCTTCCCCGACAGGGCCCACCAGGTGGTCCCCGGAGGGCCCGAGCTGGCGCGGTTCCTGGCGTCCGCCGACGGCATCCAGATGATCAGCCTCACCGGGAGCACGGCGGCCGGCCGTTCGCTCGCGGAGCTGGCCGCGGGGACGCTGAAGAAGACGCATCTGGAGCTCGGCGGCAACGACGCCATGATCGTGTGCGCCGACGCCGACGTGGAACGCGCCGCGGAGGCGGTCGTCCTCGGGCGCCTCGCCCGCGGCAACGGCCAGATCTGCTGCGCCGTCAAGCGGGTCTACGTCGACGACGCGGTGTACGACGGATTCGCGCAGGCGCTGGAGGCGCGGGCGCGTGAGCTGGTCGTCGGCGACCAGCTCGACGAGGCCACCGACGTCGGCCCGCTGATCACCGAGCAGGCCGCCGCCGCCGTGGACGAGGCCGTCCGGGCGGCCGTCGGCAACGGCGCCCGCCTCGTGGTGGGCGGCGGACGCGACGGCGCCTTCGTGCCGCCGGCGGTGCTCGTCGACGTCGCCGCCGACGAGGAGGCCGTCGCCGAGGAGATCTTCGGCCCGGTGGCGCCGCTGCTGCGGGTCAAGGACCCGCTGGAGGCGGTCGAGCTGGCCAACGCCTCCCCCTACGGACTCCAGGCGGCGATCTTCACCCGGGACGTGCAGCGGGCCTTCTCGCTGGCCGGGCGCCTGCAGGTCGGCGGCGTCGTGATCAACGGCTCGACGGCGCTGCGGGCCGAGAACCTCCCGTTCGGCGGCGTGAAGCTGAGCGGCGGGAGCCGGGAGGGGCTGCACGACACGCTCCTCGACATGACCGAACAGAAGACCATCATCGTCATGGACGCCCTGTCATGAGACTCGACCTGCGCGGAGTCCGCAAGGGATACGGCGGAGTCGAGGTCCTCCACGGCGTCGACCTGGACATCAGGGGCGGGGAGGTCCTCGCGATCGCGGGCGCGAACGGCGCCGGGAAGTCGACGCTGATCAAGGTCCTGGCGGGGGCGGTGCCGCTCGACGGCGGGCGGATCCTCCTGGACGGCGAGCCGCTCGACCTGCACGGCCCCGAGGACGCGCACGCCATGGGCTTCCGCACCGTGTACCAGGAGCTCAGCCTCGTCCCGCAGATGACGGTGACCGAGAACGTCCTGCTCGGGGCGCTGCCGCTGAAGCGCGGGCTCATCGACTGGTCGGCGGCGCACGCCCGGGTCGGGAGGCTGCTCGCCGAGATCGGCTTCTCCGACATCGACCCGCGCGCCCGCGTCGGCACCCTGCCGGTCGCCCGGCAGCAGATGGTCGAGATCGCGAAGGCGCTCGCCGGGGAACCGCGGATGCTGGTGCTGGACGAGCCGTCCGCCGTCCTCGCCGGAACCGACCTGGAACGGCTGTTCGCCCTGATCCGCAGGCTGCGGGAGCGGGGCGTCGCGATCCTGTACGTCTCGCACCGGCTCGCCGAGGTGATGGAGATCGCCGACCGGATCACCGTGATCAAGGACGGTGGCGTGGTCGGCACGCTGACCCCCGAGCAGACGTCCGAGGACGAGATCGTCGCGATGATGGCGGGCCGGCGGCTGGAGCAGGTCTACCCCGACCGGGAGCCCGCGGCGGGCGCGACGCTGCTCGCCGTGCGGGGCCTGTGCCGGGACGGGGCGTTCCAGGACGTGTCGTTCGACCTGCGCGCCGGCGAGATCGTCGGCATGTTCGGCCTCGTCGGCAGCGGCCGCAGCGAGGTCGCGCGGTGCCTGTTCGGCGCGGACCGGCCGACGTCGGGGACCGTCGAGGTGGACGGCAGGCCCGCCCGGTTCGACGCGCCGGGCGACGCGATCGCCGCCGGGATCGCCCTCGTCACCGAGGACCGCAAGAGCACCGGGCTCGTGCTCGGCATGGACGTCACCGACAACGCGACGTTCGCGACGATGTCGCGGATCAGCCGCGCCGGGCTGCTGGACGCCCGGCGCCGCGCGGCGAGCGTCCGCGACATGATCGAGCGGCTCGGCATCCACCCGCCGCGGCCGGACATGCCGGTCCGGCACCTCAGCGGCGGCAACCAGCAGAAGGTCGTGCTGGCCAAGTGGCTGCTGACCCGGCCGCGGGTGCTGATCCTCGACGAGCCCACCCGGGGCGTCGACATGGCCACCAGGGTCGACATCTACCGGATGATCGACGAGCTGACCCGCGACGGCGTGGCGATCCTGCTGATCTCCTCCGACCTCGCCGAGGTCCTCGGCGCCTCCGACCGGATCCTCGTGATGCGCGGCGGGCGGCTCGTCGCGGAGGTCGCCGCGGCCGGCGTCACCGAGGACGAGGTCCTCGGCCATGCGGTGGGGGTCGCGGCATGACCCGGCTCGACGGCAGGCACGACGGAACCGCGCGCGGAAGCCGGCACGAGCACCGGCACGCACACCGGCACGGAGATCGGCGCGGACACCGGAACGGACATCAGGAAGGGCGGGCCGCATGACGGAGCAGAAGACCGCCGGGACCCCGGCCGCG
The DNA here is from genome assembly GCA_036564055.1 of Spirillospora sp. Classification (GTDB taxonomy): domain Bacteria; phylum Actinomycetota; class Actinomycetes; order Streptosporangiales; family Streptosporangiaceae; genus Spirillospora. Next base: position 5,036 of record DATCLF010000461.1, on the reverse strand, counting down.
GCCGCCGGGGGACCCGCGACGCCGGCGCCGCGGCGGGCGCCGGTCCCCTCGCCGGCGAACCTGGCGATCATCGGGGCCGCCGCCCTGATCGTGATCGTCGCCGGCGTCACCAACGACTCGTTCCTCACCGAGGGGAACATGACCAACCTGCTGCGGCAGATGGTCACGACCGGGCTGCTCAGCCTGGGCATGCTGATCGTGATCGTGACCGGCGGGATCGACCTGTCGGTCGGCTCGGTGGTGGCGCTGACCGGCATCGTGTCGGCGGGGCTCGCCGACGGGATGCCGCTGCCGCTGGCGATCCTCGCGGCGATCGTCCTCGGGACGCTGTGCGGCTCGGTCAACGGCGTGCTCATCGCGCGGTTCTCGCTCGCACCGTTCGTGATCACGCTCGCGTCCATGACGACGTTCCGCGGCCTCACCTACGTCTACTCCCGCACCCCGATCACGCCGGAGACGCCCGCGTTCCTCACGCTCGGCTCGCAGAACATCGGCCCCGTCCCGATGGCCGCGATCATCACCGGGGTGCTGTTCGCGATGGGCTGGGTGCTGATGAACCGGACCCCGGTGGGACGGGCGCTGCTCGGCATCGGCGGCAACCGGGAGGCGATGCGGCTGGCGGGCGTGAAGGTGCGGCGGCACCTCGTCCTCGCCTACGCCCTGTCCGGCCTGTGCGCCGCGATCGCCGGCGTCATCCTGGCCTCCCGGGTCGGCATCGCCCAGCCGAGCGTCGGCCAGGCGTTCGAGCTCGACGCCATCGCCGCCTGCGTGATCGGCGGCGCGAGCCTGGCCGGGGGCCGCGGCACGATCGGCGGGACGCTCGCCGGGGTCGTCCTGCTCGGCCTCATCGACAACCTGCTGAGCCTGTACGACGTGCAGAGCTACTGGCAGCAGGTGCTCAAGGGACTCATCATCGCCGTCGCGGTCCTCGCCCGGCGCGGTGAACGACCGGGCACCTAGCGCCGGTTCCGGCACCGCACGTCATCCGGGTGCGCCCCCCGCCGCCCCGTCCGCCGCCGACCGAGCGGCATCCCAACCCTCCCTCCGAAGGAAAGAACCATGAAGAAGATCGCACGCTGCCTGCTCGCAGGCGCGCTCGCACTGGCGCTCACCTCCTGTGGAGACTCCGGCGAGAACGCCGGCACCACGAAGGAGTCGTTGACGATCGGCGTCGCGAGCTTCAGTCTCCAGGCCCCGTACTTCATCGCGATGGAGAAGGCCATCAAGGACGAGGCCAAGGCGTACGGCAACATCAAGGTGATCAGCACGGACGCGCAGGGCGACGCGGCCAAGCTGACCACCAACGTCAACGACCTGCTCACCCAGGACGTGGACGGCATCATCATCTCCGGCGGGCCGCTGAACGCCGCGCCCGCCGCGATGAACGCGATCGCGCAGAAGAAGGTCCCCTCCGTGCTGGTGGACCGCAAGTTCTCCGGCGGCGAGTACACCGCCTGGATCGGTCCGAACAACGACCAGATCGGCCAGAACGACGGCAAGTACATCGCCGACCGGCTGAAGGGCAACGGGACGCTGGTCATCATCAAGGGCGGCCCGGCCGACAACAGCATCGGGCTGGCGCGCACCAACGGGCTGCTCGGGGTGATCAAGCAGTCGCCCGGCATCAAGGTCGTCGAGGCGCCCGACTTCGGCGAGTGGAGCTCCGACGGCGGCCTGAAGGCGATGGAGAACGTTCTCGCCAAGCACAAGAAGATCGACGCGGTGTTCTGCGAGAACGACTCGATGTGCCTCGGCGCGCAGAAGGCCATCGCCGACGCCGGCCGCGCCGACGAGATGTTCCTCGTCGGCGCGGACGGCCAGAAGGAGGCCCTCGCCGAGATCAAGAAGGGCGGCAACTACGCCGCGACCGCGGTGAACAACGCCGACACCATCGGCCGCGCCGGCCTGAACCGGATGCTCGCGATCCTCGCCGGCGCCAAGCCCGCCAAGGACACGCCGCTGGAGGCCCCGTTGGTCACCAAGGACAACGTCGACAGGTACCTCGACCCGAACAGCATCTTCTGATCATCCGCTGGTCATCCGCCGTCAGCCGCACCGACATCGGGGAGCGAGGAAGCCGGAGTGAGCCATGACATCACCGTTGCCGGGCCGGACGGGTCGTCCCCGGTCCTGGTCGCCCTGGGCGAAGGGCTGCTGGAGGTCGGCGTTCGCGCCGACCTTCCCCCCGAGTACCTCGGCCGGGGGTTCGGCGGGGACGTCGCCAACGTGGCCGTCATGGCCGCGCGGATGGGCGCCCGCGCCCGGCTGCTCACCCGGCTCGGCGCGGACACCCCGGGGCGCCTGCTGATGGACTTCTGGCGGCGGTCGGGCGTGGACGTCGGACGGGTCGAGGTCGACCCGTCCGCCCCCACCGGCGTGTACGTCAACGCGGTGCGGCACGGCGGCCACACGTTCGACTACTACCGGACCGGTTCGGCGGCGACGCGGCTGAGCCCGGACGACGTGGACGGGCGGCTGCTGGCCGACGCCGGGGTCCTGCACGTCAGCGGGATCTCCCTCGCGATCTCCGGGGCCGCCGCCCGCGCGGCCGAGCGGGCGGCGGAACTGGCCCGCGAGCGGGACGTGCCGGTGGCGTTCTGCGTCAACCACCGGCCGATGCTCCGCCCGGACGTCGGCCGGGTCCTCGCCTTCGCCCGCGCGTCCGACATCGTGATCATGTCGAGCGAGGACGCGCGGGCGGTGCTCGGCACCGACGAGCCCGGGCGGATCCGCGCCGCGCTCGGCACGGGCCCGCGCGAGCTGGTGCTGACCGACGGTGCGGCGGGGGCGGCGGTGGAGGCCGGCGGCGTCCTGCACCGGGTCGCGGCGCCCGAGGTCACGGTCGTCGACACCGCGGGCGCCGGCGACGCGCTCGCCGGCGCCTACCTGGCGGGGCGGCTGGCGGGGGCGGAACCGCCGGACGCCCTGGAACCCGCGGTCATCGCCGCGGCGCTGTCGTGCCGGGAACCCGGCTGCGCCCGGTCCTATCCGAGCGCCGAGGAGGTCGAGCGGGTGCGGGCCGCGGTGTCGTCGTCGGCGGGGACGCCGGCGGCCGACCGTCTCGGGCCCCCGACGCGCACACCTGACCGGTCCCCGCCCCGCGAAGAACCCCGCCGACTCTGACCGATCAGCGTCCCTGATCGGCCGGACGCGCGCGGACGGGTGCGGCGGTCGGCGCACGCCGTGCCCGAACCGTCGCGTCGCCCATGTCCGCACATCGAGCGCCGATGCCCATGAAACCCGCACTGTGCCCATGAAACGCCCATGAAACCCGCACTGCCACAGGCCCGCAGCCCGACAAGGAGGCCCGACGAGGAGGACTGACGCCGAACCGCCGTCCGGGAGGTGGTCCCGGAGCCCGGACGGCACCCGCCCGCGACGGATCCGCCCGCAGATCCGAGCGGGCCCCACGAGAAGGACGGCGGGAGAGCCGCCCGGAGCCCGGCCGGCACACCGGGCTCCGGGGCCCGCCCTCGCACACTGCGTGAGGACACACTGCGTGAGGACACGATGAACATTCAGCTTAACCGCACGTATCCGCGCGGCGCCGCGCTCGTCGCCGCGCTGGCGCTCGCCATGGCCGGAGGGACCGCCGCGGCGCTGCCGAGCCCGGCGGCGGCCCAGCCCGCCCCGGTGCACGACGGAAAGGAGCACGCGAAGCCGTCGCTGCGCGTCGCGAAGGTGACCGCCAGGGACGACAAGTCCATCGACATCACCTTCAACAAGACGCTCGGGTCGGACATCCTGCAGTTCACCGCCGCCAACCACACCTACGCGGGCCAGTTCATCAAGGTCAGCGGGGGCAAGGCGGGCGGCTCGGACGCGGCGCTGGACGGCCGCGCGCTGTCGGAGGTGCCGGGCACGACCGTCCGTCCCGCCGACACCCCGGACCGGCGCACCCTGCGCGTGGTGCTGGGCGACGACGTCCGCCTGGAGAAGCGGTCGTACTCGCTGTGGTTCGACGGAGCCGGCGACTCCCTCGCCGACCTGTTCTTCCGCGCCGAGGACGGCGGCGTGCTGCCCGGGTCGTCGACCAGGCCGGTGAAGTTCCAGGGCACCGCCGAGGACGCGGCGTTCGCGGAGATCGACGAGGTCAGGGCCGTGGACGCGCGGACGGTGGACGTCACTTTCACGGAGACGATCTGGTCGGGGATGCCGGTCGGCGCCTACGACGGGTCCGACATCACGCTGCAGAACGGGGACGCGTCCGTCCACCCCGTCTACGTCGAGCACCTTCCGAGCACCGAGCAGCGCGGCTACCGGCTCTACTTCGGCACCGACCTGACGTTCGGCGCGTCCACGACCCTCACGCTCGGCGCGAACCTGAAGCTGACCACGAACGCGGGACGCGCCACCGAGGACGTCAGCGCGAAGGTTCGGGGACGCGGCGGCGCCTACGCCCCGGTCAGGATCACCAAGGCCGAGGTGAGCGCCGAGGGCGACCGGATCGAGCTGAGCTTCAGCCGCCGGGTCGCCAAGGCGGGCGGCCTCCCGGTCGTGGAGACCAAGACCGGGGTCAGCGGCACCAACGTCACCGCGGACCAGGTCCGGGGGCTGCTGAAGTTCGCCGGGCTCACGACGACCTCGGGCAAGAACGTCGCCGACGTCCTGCGCGACGACGCGGCCTACTTCCCCAACGCGTCGAGCCTCGTCGTCAAACTGGACAGCGGAGAGACGATCCGGCGCGGGACGCGCGGCGGAGTCGCGCTGAACAAGGGAGCGCTCACCGACGTCACCGGCGCGGCCAGCACCCACAGCGAGGTCGTGCCCGTGAAGTGGGCGCCCAAGAAGAAGGAGCGGGGGACCGGCTTCGACCCGAAGGGTCCCGACTACCTGAAGGTCAACACCCGCGCCACGACCGTCTTCCAGCGCTATGAGTACAAGCTCAGCGACGACGGCGTCTCGGTCCGGGCCGAGGACGTCGGCAACAAGGTCGTTGGGCAGACCATCAAGACGATCGAGGTCGAGAACAAGTACATCAAGGCGGTCTTCGCGCCCGATTACGGCGCCCGGCTGCTGTCGGTGATCTACAAGCC
>DATCLF010000460.1:0-13293 GCA_036564055.1 Spirillospora sp. | reverse complement strand
CATCGCCCAGCTGAAGACCTGGCGTATCCTGCGCAAGCTGCGCTGCTGCCCACACAAGGCCGGCCGGCTCGCCAAGGCCATCCACGTCCTACAAGACCGCGAGATCCAGGCCGCCACCCGAGGATGAAAAGCATTCACTGCGTGGCGGACAAGCTGCTGTTCCAGTTCTTCGAATGGGACTTGATCGCCCGGTCCGCGGAGTATGTGCGCACCGGGCGGCCCCTGGACGTCCACGAGAACATGACGGACCACCAGTGGGGGCTCTACCAGCGCGGCATGCGGGCCATGGCGACCGCGCCCGCGCAGGAGGCGGCCCAGCTCATTCCCGTTCCCGAGGGCGCCCGGACGCTCCTGGACATCGGCGGTTCACACGGCTTCTACTCCGTCTCGCTGTGCCGGCGGCACCCGGACCTGAGCGCCGTGATCCTCGACCTGCCCGAGGCGGTCCGGCACGCCGCCCCGCTCCTCGCCCAGGAGGAGATGGGCGACCGCGTGGTGCACCGGGAGGGGAACGCCCTGATGGACGACCTCGGCACCGACGCCTACGACGTCGTGCTGCTCGTGAGCGTCGCGCACCACCTCGACGCCGAGCAGAACCGCTCGCTCACCGGTCGCGTCGCCCGCGCACTGCGCCCCGGGGGCGTTTTCGCGGTCGTCGAACCTTTCCGCCTCGACCCCGGCGGCGGCATCAGCCAGCACGGTGCGCTGACCGAGTTCTACTTCGGGCTGACCAGCCGGGCGGGCACCTGGTCGGCGGACGAGATCGGCGACTGGCAGCGGCGGGCCGGCCTGGAACCCGCCGCACCCGCCGTGCTCGCCAGCGCCGGCTTCGGCGTCCAGGTCGCCACCAAACCGCGGGCCGCCGCGTGACCCGGGGCGGCGGGCCACCTCGCCGAGGCGGCCCGCCGCCCCCGGACATGGTCATTCGATGGGGAGGTCAGGGACCTTGCCGAACGCGCCGGCGTCCAGGGTGTAGCTCTTGCCGGCGGGGCGGGGACGTACATGTAGGTGCGCTGGGGGACGTTCGGGTAGCCCAGGATGATGCTGCCGGTGAGGTAGCCGGGAGTGGTGTACTGATCCTTGGGGACGCCCAGGCGGACGGCGCGGTACACGGTGCCGTCGGCGGCCGTCACGCGGAACGAGCCGTAGTCGCCGCCGACGAAGTCGTCCGCGCTGAAGTACCCGCGCAGACCGGCGACCCGGTTGAGTTTCCCGGGGCCGATGTTGGTGAGCTCGAAGGCCAGGACCATGTAGGCGCCGTCCCTGTAGGAGGGGAAGAGCCGCAGCCTGAACCGTTCACCGCCGGTGCCGTTGGAGGTGTCGACCGTGGCGGTGCGTTCGGCCACCACCGTGCCGCCGGGCCTGCGGGGTGCCGCGGGTTCTCCCGGCTCACCGCGCTTCAGGGCGCCGCCGCCGGGGGCCGCGCCCTGCGAGGGACGCAGCGCGTAGGTGATCTCGACGCGGCGGTTGCGGGCGCGTCCGGCGGGGTTGTCCGCTCCGTCCTCGGTGGTCTCCTTGGCGACGGGTTCGCTGTCGGCCTTGCCGGAGACCTGGAAGGTGCGGGACTCGCCGGACAGGTGGCGGGCGAGGGCGTCCCGGACGGCGGCGGCGCGCTGTTCGGACAGCGGCCGGTTCCGGGACAGGAGGCCCTTCCCGTCGGTGTGGCCCTCGATGGTGATCGGCTTGGCGGGATCGCTGCGGCTCTTCAGATCGGCGGCGGCCTGGGCGATGACCCGGCGGGCCCGGCCGGTGAGCGCGGCCGAGTCGAACGCGAACAGCACGTCGGCCGGGAAGGTGATCGTCTCGTCACCGCCACCGCCGAGGGTGCTCGCCGTCGTGCCCTCGACGATGTCGTACAGGTCCTCGACCTTGCGTTCACGCGCTTCGGACGGCTTTTTCGCGGCGAGGACGACCGTGTCGCCTGGAGCGGGCGTGCCCGTAGGCCGCTCCGAGGGTGCGTCCGGGGGCGAGCCGCCGTCCCTGACGGGCACGCCGGGAACCTCGGCGGTCGTCCCAGGCGTCAGGAGCGTGACCCGGTCGGCCCCCTGCGGAAGCCCCGGGTACCACACGTGCCCCTCGTAGGACACGAGGATGCAGCCGACTGTAGCGGCTGCCCATCGCGAATCTGGCAGCGCTGAGCAGCGGGTAGTACAGCTTGCGGCCGACCGGGTCCAGCAACCTGAAACCGGCGAAGGTGTCGTCGACGCGTGACCAGCTGAACATGGACGAGCCATGCGCCTCCCTGTCGTCGAGATTGGTGACCCAGAAGCGCAGGACGGCGTTCTCGCCGACGCGTTCCACGCCCTTGACCTCCAGCCGGATCCGGACCGCCCGGTCGTCCGCCTCGTAGAAACCCTCACGGACGATCAGCCCGCCCCGCCCCACCGGACTGCCGGGTTTCCCGGGCTCCGGGTCGGCGCACGCGGCCGGGACCACCTGCTCGACCCGGTATCCCCCTGCGCCGAGTTCCTCTCGGTAGTCGGCGACGTCAGCGGGTGAGTCGCCTCACCACCTCGGGCACGCGCTCCAGGAGGTCATGGACGTGAATCTCGTCGAGGGGGCGGCGATCCAGGCGGGAGAAACGGAGAACCTGGGAGACCGGGTCCTGCTGGCGAGCTGGGTTCCCGACATCCGCGACAGGGAAGGCTTCTTCGTGAACTGGGCGATCCGGAGGCAGGACCTGGTCGCGAGGCGCTTCGACAGGGTGGCGGTCGACTACTTCTGGAACCCATGACGATCAGAGCGGTGCTGTTCGACCTGGACGGGACGCTCCTCGACCACGAGGGCGCCGCGGCCGAGGCGATCACCCGGTCGTTCCCCGACGTGGACCCGGACTGGCTCGTCCCGCGCTGGCTGGAGCTGACCGAACGGGCCGTCGACCGCTACCTGGCGGGCGAGCTGACCTTCACCGAGCAGCGCCGCGCCCGGATCGTCGCGCTCGCCCGGGACCTCGGCCTCGGCGACTGGGACGACGCCCGCGCCGACGCGTGGCTGGAGGGGTTCCGGGCCCGGTACGAGGAGGCCTGGCGCCCCTTCCCGGACGCCGAGCGGACCCTCGACGTCCTGGGGGCGCGGGGCCTGCGGCTCGGGGTGATCACCAACGGCGACGCGGACCAGCAGCGCCGGAAGGTCGCGGAGATCGGGTTCGCGGAGCGGCTGCCGCTCGTCGTCGCGTCCAGCGAGGCCGGCTCCGCCAAGCCCGCGGCGGAGATCTTCGTCGCGGCGTGCGCGGCCCTCGGCGTGGAACCGCGCGCCGCCGCCCACGTCGGCGACCGGCTCGCCACCGACGCCCGGGGCGCCGCGGCGGCGGGGCTCACCGGGGTGTGGCTCGACCGCTCCGGAGGCTCCTCGCCCGAAGGTCTGGACGTCGCGCGCATCACGACCCTGGACGCGCTTCCCGACCTGCTCGCGACCTGAGCGGGACCACCGGGAGCCGCGGCCGCTCCCATGCCCGCCCCGGACGGTGCGGGCATGGGACGGTGGTCGTGGAACGGCCGGTCAGGGCTTCCTGGCGACGGCGCCGTAGCCGTCGACCGGGGGCGACGGGTTCGGGCCCGGACGCCACTGGGAGATGTCCACGACGCCCGGGTCGAGGACCTCCAGGCCCTCGTACAGGCTGGCGATCTCCTCGGGGCTGCGGAGGTTGTAGGGCACCGCGCCGCTCCGGTTGTACTCGGCGTTCACCCGGTTGTGGCCCTCGTTGGTGTTGGCGCCGTCCCAGTGCACGAGGTAGCTGCCCGACGGCACCGCGTCCATCATGGTGCGGATGATCGACCGCGCCACCTCGGTGCTCTCCGCGTGGCCGAGGACGCCCATGAACATCACGGCGACCGGCTCGTTCAGGTTCAGCACGTTCCGGGCGTCGGCGATGATCTGCTCGGGCTGGTGGAAGTCGCTGTCGAGGTAGACGGTGACCCCCTCGGGGGTCGTGTTCTTGAGCAGCGCCCGCGCATGGACCAGCACGACGGGGTCGTTGTCGATGTACACGATGCGGGCGTGCGGGTTCACCCGCTGGGCGACCTCGTGGGTGTTCTCCATGGTGGGCAGCCCGGTTCCCACGTCCAGGAACTGGGACACCCCAGCCTCGCCGGCCAGGTACTCCACGGCGCGGATGAGGTACTGGCGGGCCTCGCGCGCCTGCGCGAAGACCCCCGGGTAGCCTTCGGCGTAGGCGTCCCCGGCCTGCCTGTCCACCTCGTAGTTGTCCTTGCCGCCCATCCAGTAGTTCCAGATGCGCGCCGAATGCGGCACCGTCGTGTCGATCTTCACCTGTCCGGTGTGAGCGTCCGCCATGCGTGCCTCTCCCTGCAGTACGGCAAGGTGGAAATTTTACGACAATCCCGCCACCTGCGTAACCGGCGTCCCCGGCCGTCCCCGGCCACACACGCCGGGGCGGGCCCGGCGTTCGCCCTCCGGCGGCGGCCGCGCCGCCGCGTAACGCGCGGCGTCACCTCTCGTTGATCTAGATGACGACCGGACGCCGCCCGGGCGCCTCCCACGCCCCCGATGCTGGTGCGGCCTCCGATCCGCCGCGTGAAAGGGGCGTGCACGTCCGATGTGGAGATCCCCCCGCGGCCGACGCCGGGCCGCGACCGCGATGTGCTCCCTCGCCGTCTTGGCGGCGCCCCCGGTGACCGCCGTCCCGGCCGCCGCCGTCTCGCGTCTGTCGCCGTTCGACGCCGTCGACCAGTTCATCGGCACCGAGATGGACACGACGCAGAACAAGAGCAACGACGCCTACGGCAACACCTTCCCCGGCGCGGCGGTGCCCTTCGGGATGGTGCAGTCGAGCCCGACGACCTACAAGCCCGGCAACCCGCTCGTCGGCGAGAAGGGCGGGTACGAGTACACCGCCGACCTCATCCGCGGGTTCGGGATGACGCGGTACTCGGGGTCGGGGTGCACGGGACGCTACGGCGGATACGACTTCCCGGTCATCCCGTACGCCGGGGAGCTGCGGGACGGCGTGCCGCCGGTGAACCCGTCCGAGGACATCAGGAGCTACTACCTGAAGTTCAGGCACGAGAACGAGACCGCCGAGCCCGGCTACTACTCGGTCAGGCTGGACAACGGCGTGAGAACCTCGCTCACCGCGAGCGCGCGGACGGCCGTCAGCAGGTTCGACTTCCCGGACGGGGAGGGCTCGACCCTGATCCTGGACGCGTCCGGCCCGAACAACCGCACCTTCGGCACCGAGGTCACGATCGACCCGAAGACCCGCACGGTGAGCGGCTGGACGTACGGCGCCGACCTCTGCGACAACGGCAACCGGTACCGCGTGTACTTCTCGACCACCTACGACCGGGACTTCGCGTCGTACGGCGTCTGGAAGGACGGCGAGATGACCGCCGGCGCGACGCACGTCCGCAAGTCCGGCGACGACCACGACGTCGACTACCGCCACGACACCGGCGCCTGGATCACCTTCGAGGACGGCGCCACGGTGACGGCCAAGACCGGCCTCAGCTTCGTCAGCGTCGACAACGCCGCCGAGAACCGGGAGGCGGAGGTCGGCAGGGCGGGCTTCGGCGCGGTGCGGGCGCGGGCGGCGACGCTGTGGAGGCGGGCGCTCGGCACGATCCGGATCGACGGCGGCACCGACGAGCAGCGCACCAAGTTCTACACCGCCCTATACCACGCGCTCCTGCACCCCAACATCCGCGACGACGTCGACGGGACGTACCTCGGCTACGACGGCAAGGTCCACCGGATCGAGCGCGGCAGGCACTTCTACAAGAACTTCGCCGGGTCCGGGTGGGACATGTACCGCAGCCAGGCGCAGCTCATCGCGCTGACGTTCCCCCGCGTCGCGAGCGACATCAATCACTCGATCGTGCTGCTCACCGAGCAGACCGGGTCGTGGGCTCCGGAGGTGGCGCGGATGCAGGGCGACAACCTCCAGGTGATCGTCTCCACCCTGGACGACATGGGCGCGACCCACTACGACCGCAGGGCGGCGCTCAGATCGATGGTGACGACGCAGGTGCTGCCCGCGACGAGGTCGACCCGCACGGACGCCTACCAGTACTTCGCCACCGGCGTGATCGAGAACCGCAAGGGCGACTTCGCGACGTCCCGGGTGCTGGAGTACGCGATCGACGACTTCGCGATCGCGCGGCTGGCGGCGCGTCTCGGTGACACGAGGTCGCACGACTTCTTCATGGCCCGTGCGCAGAACTGGATGAACGTGTTCGACCCGGTGACCCGGCACATCCGGCCGCGGGAGCGCACCGGCTTCGACCGGGACTTCGACCTGAGGGTGCGCGAGGACGGGAGCGGCCGCGGCCAGTTCAACCAGTCGACCGGGTACCAGTACGGGTGGCTCGTCCCGCACAACCTCGCGACCCTCATCGACAAGCGCGGCGGCATAGCGAAGTCGGTGAAGGACCTCGACGTCCTCATGGAGGATCTCGACGCGGGTGCCTACACCCAGACGGGTAACTACCTGTCGAACCAGCCCGCCTTCAGCACGCCGTGGGTCTACAACTGGCTGCGGGCGCCGGCGAAGACCACCGACGTGCTGTACCGCGCGGTCACCGAGATGTACGACACGTCCCCGTCCGGTCTGCCGGGCAACGACGACCAGGGCTCGCTGAGCGCGTGGTACGTGTTCGCCAACCTCGGCGTGTACCCGGTGATTTACGGGACGGGCGACCTCGTCGTCAGCGCGCCGATGTTCGACCGGATCGTCATCGATCCCGTCGACGGCCGGCGGGTCATCAGGATCAACGCCCCGGGCGCCGAGCGCGGCAGGCGCTACGCCGCCGGGCTCCGCGTCAACGGGGTGCCGCGGACGGCGTCCTGGGTGAGCGCCCGGTTCGTCCGTCGGGGCGGGACGCTCGACTTCCGGATGTCGTCCAAGCCGGGCCCCTGGGGAACCGGCGAGCGCGACGTGCCGCCCTCCTACACGTCCGGTGCCGACGCGCGCAACAACGTCGGCACGACACCCGACGGTCACGGGATCATGGGGTCGATGGACCTCAGCGACTGGTCCCTGTCACGGGAGAGCCTGGCCGCGGCCGGCGCGGAACCGGGCGCGCGGATTCCCCTCGACGGAACCGGCATCGTGTTCACCTGGCCCCGCGCCGAGCCGGGCGCGCCCGACAACTGGATCCCGCACGGTCAGCGCATCGGGCTGGGCGGCGTTCCCGCGGCGAGCATCTCCTTCCTCGGGCTGGCGACCAACGGGCCCGCGACGGGGACGGCGACCGTGGAGTACACGGACGGATCGCGGCAGCGGATCAGCGTCACGTTCGGCGACTGGGCCGCGGCGGCGCCGCCCGAGAACATCGAGGTGATCAGCGTGACGGGCCGCAACCGGGCGGACGGCTCACGCGGCGACGGGACCTTCCGGGTCTTCGCGACGCGTCCCGCCGAACTGCACCGCGGCAAGCGCGTCCGCGCGGTCGTGCTTCCGGAGGGCACCGACCGGGGCATCATGCACATCGTCGACGTCGCGACCGCGAAACGGCCCTGAACAACGGCCACCGCGCGCACGAGAACGGGTCAGGCCGGGTCGAGCCGGTAGAACCGCCACAGGTCATGCTCGATGGGCAGCTCGGTACAGCCGGCGTAGCCCGCCGCCTCGGCGTAGGAGCGCACGGTGCCGGGACGCAGCACGGTGCCGGCCTCCACGGCGGCGCCCTCGGCACGGGTCGCGGGCAGGCAGTGCAGGACGCTGAAGCCGTAGTTCAGCCGTTCGAGCAGATCCCCCGGAGCGGTGAACTCGGGGGCGACCTTCTCGTCGCCGACCAGGACCGCCCCGCCGGGGGCGAGGACCTCGCGCGCCGAGCGCAGCGCCGCGACCGGGTCGGCCATGTCGTGCAACGCCTCGAACAGGCAGACCAGGTCATAGGGTCCGCTGTCATGGGGTCCGCTCACCCCCGGGTCGGCCGCGTCGCCGCGGGTGAACGTCACCCGGCCGGAGAGCCCGTGCCCGGCGGCGTGCTCGGCCGCCTCCGCGACCGACGCCTCGTCGAGGTCGACGCCCCGGACGGTCGCCCGCGGGAACGCCTCGGCCAGCGCGATCGACGACCAGCCCGTCCCGCAGCCGAGGTCGAGGACCGCGCCCCCGCCGCCGGACAGCCGCGCCTCGACGTCCGGCATCGCCGCGACCCAGCCGGCCAGGCCGGAGCGGAACGCGGGCCGGTTCATCCCGGCGATGCCGTGCCGGACGGTCCGCCCGTACTCGGCGTACGGGACGCCCTCGCCCGAGGTGTACGCCTCCGCCAGCCGCGGCAGAAGCTCGGCCACGGAGACGAGCATCTCGGGGAGCGTCCCGGCGTAGGCGGGGCTGTCGGGGTCGAGGAGCGCCTCGCGGGCGCCGTCCGGGAGAGCGAAGACGCGGGCGTAGGGGTCCTCGTCGTCGCGGTCCACGGTGAGCACGCCGCTCGCCGCCTGCTGTTCGAGCCATTCCCGCGCGTACCGCGGGTGGACGCCGGCCTCCTCGGCCAGGCCCCGGGCGTCGAGGGGACCGTCCGCGAGCTTCTCGTACAGGCCCAGGCGGACGCCGAGCGCGATGCTCATCGTCTCCATCGTCGTCACCGCGTCGCCCAGGATGCGCTCGGTGAACTCTTCCGCCGTCATCTCCGCCGTCATCGTGTCGGCCCCCCGTTCTCACGCCGTCGGACCGGCGCCGGTGGAACACGAGATCCGGCGCGGGGCCCCCACCGACGCCGCGCCGGGTCCAGGGCCTCGGCCGTTCCCGGTCGGTCCCGTCCGCGTCAGCCGGTGCTGCCGGCGGTCACGAGCTCGCGGATGTCGTCGGGAAGCGCGTCCTTGACCTTCCTCATCAGGCCGCCCTGGGTGGCCTCCCCCACGACCTCCAGGACGACCCGGCTGATGAACGCGGCCCGGGCGTCGTCCGAGCCGGCGCGGGACGCGACGCGTTCGATGAAGTCGTGACGGTCGAAGCGCTCCCCCGTCCCCGCGCCCCCGTACACCTCGGTGCGCCGCAGATGCTCCCCGATCTCGCGGGGGAGCTGGGCGGCGAGATTGTCCGCCAGGCCCTCCGGCAGCCGTTCGCCGAGCGTCTCGAGCGTGGCGCGGCAGGCGGTCTCCGCCTCGCCCCGGCTGCTCAGGTGGGCGCGGGCCTGGACCTGGCCGATCAGCTGGTCGTGCTGCATGTCGTCCCCCTTACGGACTGTTCGCCCTTTTTGCCGCTTTTCCCTGCCAGAGCAGGAAAAACCTGACCGGCACGGGGACGGCTCGGCCCGGCGCAGGGCCCGGCGGCCGCCGGAGGGCGTGACGCTCAGGTGCCGCGCACCGCCCTCAGCGACTCCTTCAGCGAGCCGACCGTGGCGAAGACGGCGGTGGGCTCGTAGCCGCAGTGGGCCATGCAGTTGGCGCACCGCGGATCGCGGCCGCGGCCGTAGGACTCCCAGTCGGTCTCCTCAATCAGCTCCTGATAGGTCTGCGCGTAGCCGTCCGACATCAGGTAGCAGGGACGCTGCCAGCCGAAGAGCGAGTACGACGGGATCGCCCAGGCCGTGCAGGGGAAGTCGGCCTTCCCCTCCAGGAAGTCGAGGAACAGCGGCGAGTGGTTGAGCCGCCACCGTCTGCGGTTGCCGCCGGCGAACGCCTTGCGGAACAGCTCGCGGGTCTCCTCGACGCCGAGGAAGTGCTCCTGGTCGGGCGCCTTGTCGTAGGCGTACCCCGGCGAGATCATCATCTCGTCCACCTTCAGGTCCTCGTTGAGGTAGTCGAGAACCTCGATGACGGTCTGCGGGGTGTCGGTGTTGAAGAACGTCGTGTTCGTGGTGACGCGGAACCCGCGGCGTTTGCACTCGCGGACGGCGGCCACGGCCTGCTCGAAGACGCCCTCCTTGCACACGGACGCGTCATGGCGTTCCTTCAGCCCGTCGATGTGCACGGCCCACGCGAAGTACGGCGAGGGCTCGAACTTGTCGATCTTCCTCGGGATGAGCAGGGCGTTCGTGCACAGGAAGACGTACTTCCTGCGCCGGACGAGCTCCGCGACGAGCTCGTCGATCTGCGGGTGCATGAGGGGCTCGCCGCCCGCGATGGACACCATCGGCGCCCCGCACTCCTCGACGGCGGCGATCGCCTGCTCGACGGGCATGCGCTTCTTCAGCACGTTCGCGGGATGCTGGATCTTGCCGCACCCGGCGCAGGAGAGGTTGCAGGCGAACAGCGGTTCCAGTTCGAGGAGCAGCGGGAACTTCCGTCTGCCGCGCAGCTTGTTGCGGAGGATGTGAGCCCCGATCCGGATGCTCTGACGCAACGGCATGGTCATGGTCCCCAGACCTCCTCTGGCGCGATGGCGGCCGTCCTGCCCGTCACGTCCGGCCTCCCAGGTAGCGGCCGAGTGCACTGATCGGGAAGACGAGCCGGTAGAGGTGGTAGTTGATGTAGAAGTCGCCGGGGAACCCGGTGCCGGTGAAGTGGTCCTCGTCCCAGGTCCCGTCGGGACGCTGGTGGTCGACGAGCCACCGCACGCCGGCGTCCACCGCCTCGGAGCGTTCACCGGCGGCGAGCAGCGCGAGCAGCGCCCAGGCGGTCTGGGACGGCGTGGACGCGCCCCGCCCGATCCAGGCCGGGTCGTCGTAGGAGCGCAGGTCCTCGCCCCAGCCGCCGTCGTCGTTCTGGTGCTCCTCCAGCCACGCCACGGCGCGGCGGATCGGGGGCTTGTCCGGGCGGACGCCGGCGGCGATGAGCGCGGGCACCACGCACCCGGTCCCGTAGACGTGGTTGGCGCCCCAGCGTCCGAACCAGGATCCGTCGTCCTCCTGCGCCTTCAGCAGCCACACCACGGCCCGCTTGACCACGGTCGTCTCGGCAAGCCCCTCCTTGCTGAGCGCCTCGACGACGTGGGCGGTGACGTCCGCGGACGGCGGGTCGATGACCGCGCCGAAGTCGCAGAACGGCAGCCTGGTGCACAGCTCCCGGGTGTTGTCGGCGTCGAAGGCGCCGAAGCCGCCGTCGCGGGAGGCCATCCCCGTCAGCCAGCGCACCGCCCGCCGGATCGGCTCCTTCGCCTCCGGCAGCCCGGACCTGCGCAGGGCGAGGATCGCCTCGGCGGTGTCGTCGGTGTCGGGGTAGATGTCGTTGTCGAACTCGAAGGCCCAGCCGCCCGGCGGCAGGTCCGGCCGGCGGACCTGCCAGTCCCCCGGCCCCCTGATCTCCTCGCCGACCACCCAGCGCGCGGCCCGCACGAGGGCGGGGTCCCCGGGCGGCGTCCCCGCGTCGGCGAGCGCGTTCATCGCCAGGACCGTGTCCCAGACCGGCGACTGGCACGCCTCCAGGCGGCGTCCCCGCTCGTCGTTGATCAGGAAGCGGTCGAGGCCGGCGAGGCCCCGCCGGATGATCGGGTGGTCGACGCCGTAGCCGAGCTCGTGCAGGGCCATCAGCGAGTACACCCACGGCGGCTGGATGCCGCCCCAGCAGCCGTCGGCCTCCTGCCGGGCGATGATCCACTCGGCGGCGCGGCGCAGCGCGGCGGTCCGCAGCGGACGCACCGGCCGCCGCTCGTACACGTGCAGGGCGCGGTCGAGCGCGGAGAACACCCGGCCCCAGCCCCGCTCCTCACGCCGGGGACGGACGCCGACGCGCAGCTCGGGCAGGTCGAACGGCAGGGCGCGGACGGGCCGCAGCGAGCCGAGGATCGTCAGCGGGACGATCGTCTGCCGCGCCCAGCACGCCCAGTCGTACACGTTCAGCGGGACCCGGGTCGGCAGGTACATCAGCTCGGGCGGCATGACGGGCAGGTCGTCCCACGACCACTGCCCGAACAGCGCCAGCCAGATCCGGGTGAACACCCGGCTCGCCTCGATGCCGCCCGCCTCCCGCACGTAGGCGGCGGCGCGCCGCATGTGCGCGCTGTCGGCGGAGTCTCCGGCGAGCCGCAGCGCCACGTACGCCTCGACCGTCGTGGACAGGTCGGGCGGGCCGCCGTAGAAGGTCGCCCACGTGCCGTCGTCGCGCTGCTGCGACCGGATCCAGCGCGCCGCGTCCCGTGTCTCCTCGTCGGTGCGGACGCCGAGGAACTCGCGCAGCAGCAGGTCCTCGGCGTCCATGGTCACGTTGGTCTCCAGCTCGCCCTTCCACCAGCCCTCGGGCGACTGGAGGCCGAGCAGGTGTTCGCGCGCCGCCTCGACGGCGGCGGCCGCCGCGCCGGTGAGCCCCGGCGCCTCGGTGGTGGTCATGGAGCTCTCCCCTCGTGTCGGTTCCCTCGTGTCGGTTCCGACGTGTCGTCAGTGGTCGCGCGAGGTGACGAACCGGGCGATGTCCCGGAACTCCGCGGCGAGGTGCTCGTCCATACCGGACTCGGCGAGGTGACGTTCGGCCGCGGCGATCCGCCGGTCCGCCTCCGCCTCGGCCCAGTCCCGTCCGCCCGCCGCCTCGACGAGACGGGCCATCTCCCGCAGCGTCTCCTCGGCGGGCCGGTCCGGGCTCGCGTACAGCTCCGCCAGACGCTCGGACTCGGCGGTCCCGGCGGTGAGCGCGAACACGACCGGGAGCGACTTCTTGCGGGCCCGCAGGTCCGACAGGACGGGCTTTCCGGTCGTGCCGGGGCTGCCCCAGATGCCGAGCAGGTCGTCGACGAGCTGGAACGCCAGGCCCAGCTCCGAGCCGAACCCGGTCAGCGCGGTGACGAGCCGGGTGGGCCCCTCGCCGAGCATCGCGCCGATCGAGGACGCGCAGGCGAGCAGCGCCCCGGTCTTGTCCGCCGCCATGCCGAGGCACTCGTCGAGCGTCACGTCGTCGCGGTGCTCGAACCCGAGGTCGAGCGCCTGCCCCGCGATGAGCCGCTGCGTCGCGGCCGTCAGCGCCCGCGCCGCCCAGTGGGCGCCGCGGGTGTGCTCGTCCAGCAGCAGGTTCTCCGCGAGCGCCAGCAGCGCGTCGCCGGCGAGGATCGCGGCGGACGGGCCGAACACCGTCCAGGCGGCGGGCCGGTGCCGCCGGGTCCGGTCGCCGTCCATGAAGTCGTCGTGCAGCAGCGAGAACGCGTGGACGAACTCGACCGCGACCGCGCCGGGCAGCGCCGTCTCGTCGGGCGTGCCGGCGGCGCGGGCCGACAGCAGCGCCAGCGCGGGACGCAGCGCCTTGCCGCCCGCCTCGGCGGGACGGCCGTCCCGGTCGGTCCAGCCGAGGTGGTAGGCGACGACGCGGCGGGTCAGCGGATCGAGCCGGTCGGCGGCGGCGCGCATCGCCCGGTCGACGAGCACGCGGCCGTCGGTGATCGGAGCGGGTACGGCGGTCATCGATCGCTCACCTCGTTCTCGAGGAACCTCCTGACGAGGCGGGCGGCGGTGAGGCCACTGCGCACGGCTC
>DATCLF010000459.1:0-8696 GCA_036564055.1 Spirillospora sp. | reverse complement strand
GTCCTCGCCGGACCCGGCGCGCTGGTGCAGGCCGTCGATGTTCTGGGTGATCAGGGCGCGCAGCCGTCCGGCCCGCTCCAGTTCGACGAGCGCGGTGTGCGCGACGTTGGGTTCGGCGCCCCACACGGGGCTGTCGCGGCGGGACCGCCAGGCGCGCCGCCGCACCTCGGGGTCCGAGATGTAGGCGCCGATCGTGGACATCGCCTCCGCCGCCGGGTCCTTGGTCCAGACGCCCTGGGGGCCGCGGAAGTCCGGGATGCCGCTGTCGGTGGATATCCCTGCGCCGGTCAGAACGGTGATCGCCTCGGCCTTCGGCAGAAATTCGGCGAGCGTCTGGGGGACGTCCATCTGTCCCATGGTAGGCGGCGGACGTCTCGCGCGGATCCCGCGGCCCGCGGGTTCTCGCCTGTCTAACAGATGGATATCGGTCGCCCCTTACGGAGCGTCACGGACCGGGCCGGCCTCAAAAGGTGACAAACTTGCCCCCGATGAGGTCGACGGCCCACATCCTGGTGATCAACGGGACCAAGGTCCGCCGCCCGGTGTTCATCCTGGGCGCGCCCCACTCCGGTGCGGACCTGCTCGCCCGCGCGGTCAAACGCTCCCCCGGATTCCACCTGACGACGGGACGTCCCGGGGTGCTGCGCGTCACCTACGCGTTCGCGCGGCAGCCGTCGATCGCGACCAGGCGCGGCAAGGGCGCGGCACGGGTGCTCCGCGACGCCTACGCCGAGGCGTGGCTGGTGTCGGGCCGGGCCTGCGCGCAGTGCACGGACGAGTGCCGGGAGCTGGCGGGCCTGCCGCCCCGTCCGCCCGCCGTGCGCGGAGAGCCCGTTCCCGACGTCCCGGAGGAGCCGTGCGTGGAGCCGGAAGGGCTCACCCGGTTCGCCGACGCCTCCCCCGACCTGATCTACAGCACCGACGTCCTATTGGACGCCTTCCCCGACGCCCAGCTCGTCCAGGTGATCCGGGACGGACGCGACGTGGTCGCCGACATGCTGGACGACGAGCGTTGCCTGGCCTGGTTCAAGCCGGGGCTCGCCAACCTGGACACCGTCTTCCCCAACCCGTTCCTCGGCGTCGAGGACCACACCGAACGCAGCCGGTGGCCGCGCGCCGCCCCCGCCGTCAAGTGCGCCCTGCGCTGGAGGGGCTCGGTGCGGCTCAGCGCGAAGCTGCGCCGCGAGGTGCCGGAGGACCAGCTGTTCACCGTCCGTTACGAGGAGCTCGTCGCCAAGCCCCGCCGCGTGGGCGCCGAACTGTCCGAGTACCTGGACGCGCCCCTGTCGAAGCAGGCCCTGTCCAGCCTTGCCGGCACGGGCCGGCGGGATCGCGGCGGGAACGGCGCCGCCCACGGCGTCGGCTCCTGGCGGGAGCGTCTGACGCCGCGGCAGACCGCCCAGGTCGAGAGGGTCGCCGGGACGGAGCTGCGCCGCCTCGGCTACCGCCTCGAATCCGACCTCTGAACCGCCGCCGACGCCCAACCCGCCCCAGGCGCTCAGTCCGCCCCGAGGGGTTCGGCGGGCCGCTCCTCGCCGCGCTGGTGGGCGAACTGCGTGCGGTAGAGCTCGGCGTACAGGCCGCCCTTGAGCAGCAGGTCCTCGTGGCGGCCGCGCTCGACGATGCGGCCCTCGTCGACCACGAGGATCTGGTCGGCCTCCCTGATCGTCGACAGCCGGTGCGCGATCACCAGGGACGTCCGCCCGGCCAGCGCGGTGCGCAGCGCCTGCTGGACGGCGGCCTCGGACTCGGAGTCCAGGTGCGCGGTCGCCTCGTCCAGCACGACCACCGACGGCGCCTTGAGCAGCAGGCGGGCGATCGCGAGCCGCTGCTTCTCCCCGCCCGACAGCCGGTAGCCGCGGTCGCCGACGACGGTGTCGAGCCCGTCCGGCATCGCCGCGACGAGATCGCCGACCCGCGCGGCCTCCAGCGCCGCGAGGATCTCCTCGTCGGTGGCGTCCGGCCTGGCGTAGCGCAGGTTCTCGCGGATCGTGTCGTGGAACAGGTGCGCGTCCTGGCTGACCACGCCGATCTCGGCGCGCAGCGATTCGAGCGTGACGTCGCGGACGTCGACGCCGCCGATCCGCACCGCCCCGGAGGTGACGTCGTACAGCCGCGACACCAGGTGCGTGATCGTCGACTTGCCCGCGCCGGACGGGCCGACGAGCGCGACCATCTGCCCGGGCTCGGCGGTGAAGGTGATGTCGCGCAGGACCGTGCGTCCGGGGGCGACGTCGGTGCGGGCGATCGACTCCAGGGACGCGAGCGACACCTCGTCCGCCGACGGGTAGGCGAAGCCGACGTGGTCGAACTCGATGGACGGCGCGCCCTGCTTGGTGAGCGGCGCGCCGTTGCCCGACGGCGCCTCGGCCCCGTCGATCCCGTCCGCCGTTCCGCGGGCGCGAGCGCGCTGGAGCGGCTCGGCGCCTTCGCGGTCGCGGATGAGGGGCTTCAGGTCGAGCACCTCGAAGACCCGGTCGAAGCTCACGAGCGCGGTCATGACGTCCACGTGGACGTTGGACAGCGCGGTCAGCGGCCCGTACATGCGCGTCAGGAGGGTGGCGAGGGCGACGAGCGTGCCGAGCTCGAGGGCGCCGTTCACGGCGAGGACGCCGCCGACGCCGTAGACCATGGCGGTGGCGAGCGCGGCGACCAGGGTCAGCGCGGTGAAGAAGACGCGCCCGTACATGGCGGCGACGACGCCGATGTCGCGGACCCGGGCGGCGCGGCCGGAGAAGTTCTCCTCCTCCTCGGCGGGCCGACCGTAGAGTTTGGCCAGCATCGCGCCGGCGACGTTGAACCGCTCGGTCATCAGCGAGCCCATCTCGGCGTCGAGCACCATCTGCTCGCGGCTGACGCGCTGGAGCCGCCTGCCGACCCACTTGGCCGGCAGGATGAAGATCGGCAGGAGCAGCAGCGCGATCAGGGTGACCTGCCAGGACAGGACCACCATCGTGACCAGCACCAGGACGAGGCTGATCACGTTGGAGACCACCGACGACAGCGTGGTGGTGAGGGCGCGCTGCGCGCCGATGACGTCGTTGTTGAGCCGGCTCACCAGCGAGCCGGTCTGCGCCCGCATGAAGAAGGCGACGGGCTGCCGCTGGACGTGCGCGAAGACCTGTCTGCGCAGGTCGTAGATGAGGCCTTCGCCGACGCGGGCCGAGTACCAGCGCTGCGCGAGGCTCAGCACGGCCTCGACGAGCGCGAGGGCGGCGACGGCGGCGGCGAGCCACACGACGAGGCCCTGCCGCCCGGGCACGATGCCCCGGTCGATGATCGCCTTGAGCAGCAGCGGGTTGGCCACGACGATCAGCGCGGACAGCGCGTTCAGGGTGAGGAACAGCGTCAGCTCGCGGACGTAGGGCCGCGCGTACCCCGCGATCCGCTTCACGGTGCCGGGCTTGAGCTTCTGCCGGGTGACGGAGCTGTCCCTGCGGAACGAGGCCATCACCTGCCAGCCGTGGCCCGGCGCTCCCGGCATTCCCACACGTGCCTCCGAAGGTCGCTGGGCGGCGAGGGCCGCTCACCGCGCATCGATGTAATCAAGTAAGCACTTCAGTATGCGGCGGGAACAACGCGAGCCCGCCAGGCCTCCTTCCCGTGTCCGCTCCTGGCGTAACGGGGCGCGGGCGGGCTCCCGCGCGCGGACCGCGGCAGGCTTGCCGCGAACGGCTCGCACAGAGCGTCCTGGTCCAGGCGAGTGTCGCGGGGGGGCGCCCGGCGGGCGGGTGCCCCCGAAGAGTCACCGCGTGCTCAGCTTCCGAACAGCTCGCGCAGCCGGCCGATCTGCTCGCGGCGTTCGGCGGCGCACTGCTCGTCGAGGCTGTTGCCGGGCGCCTGCCGGAGCAGCCGCTTGGTCGCGGCGGACGCGCCCGGGTTCACCGCGAGCAGCGCGGCGGTCAGGTCGCGGACGGCGCCGTCGAGGCCGTCGCGCGGGACGGTGATCTCGGCGAGCCCGATGCGCGCGGCCTCCTCGGCGGGCACGGTGCGGGCGGTCAGGCACAGTTCGAGGGCTCGTCCGAGGCCGACGAGCTCGACGAGCGGCTTGGTGCCGGTCAGGTCGGGGACGAGCCCGAGCGCGGGCTCCTTCATGCAGAACGCCGCGTCGTCGGCGACCACGCGTATGTCGCAGGCCAGGGCGAGCTGGAAGCCGGCGCCGATAGCGTGGCCGTGCACCGCGGCGACGGTGACGATCTCGGGGCGCCGCAGCCAGGTGTACCCCTCCTGCAGCTCGGCGATGAACCGGTCGGTGGCCTCGGGGTCGGCGGCGGACAGCTCTCCGCCGCCCTCGCCGGAGAACATTCCGAGGTCGATGCCCGCCGAGAAGCTCGGCCCTTCGCCGCGCAGGACGACCACGCGCACGTCCGCGGGGAGGGTGCGCCCGATCGCGGCGAGCGTCCGCCAGGTGGTGAACGTCATGGCGTTGCGACGCTCGGGACGGTTCAGCGTCACGGTGGCGACGGCGCCGTCCACGTCCAGGCGGAGCCCCGCCTCCCGGAGGGTCGTCTCGTCCGGCGCCCCGCCCTCGCCCGGCACCGCGCCCCCGGCGCGGTCCTCCGTGTGCGGCTTTCCCGCGGTGTCCGTCTGCATCATGCGCCTTCCTGCCGTTGAGCACACGACGGGCCCGCCCCGCCGTCCACGAGGCGGGGAACCGTCGCCCGCCCCGCCGCCGCGACCGAACCTTACTCGGTCGGTCGCGGCGCCGGTTCAGGTGGTGTGCTCGTCCGGGGGCCGGCGCCTGCTCAGGACTTCTTGCCCCGGGTCGCGCCGCCGCGACCGCGCAGGTTGACGCCGGACTCGGTGAGAATCCGGTGGATGAAACCGTAGGAACGGCCGGTGGCGGCTGCCAGGGCGCGGATGCTCTCGCCGGAGTCGTACCTCTTCTTCAGGTCCGCCGCCAGCTTGTCGCGCTCGGCACCGGTCACGCGGGTGCCCTTCTTGAGGGTCTCGGCCACGAGTACCTCCCGTAGTGATGTGGTGACCGCTGCGTTATCCCCCGCCATGATCAGTCATTCCCGCCGGTTCGGCTACCCACTCGGCCAGAAAAGATCTGTGGAAGTCACTCTGCAGGTCACGCGAGCGTCACCAGATCGGCGAAGTCGTCACTCCAGATGTCTTCCACACCATCGGGCAGCAAAATCACTCTTTCGGGATCGAGGGCCTCCACGGCCCCCTCGTCGTGGGTCACCAGGACGATCGCCCCGGTGTACGTCCGCAGCGCCCGGAGGATCTCCTCCCGGCTCGCCGGATCCAGGTTGTTGGTGGGCTCGTCCAGCAGCAGGACGTTCGCGCTGGACACCACGAGCATCGCCAGTGCCAGCCGGGTCTTCTCGCCGCCGGACAGCACGCCCGCGGGCTTGTCGACGTCGTCGCCGCTGAACAGGAACGACCCGAGGATCTTGCGGACCTCGACGGGCGCCAGGTCGGGCGCGGCCGACTGCATGTTCTCCAGGACGGACCGCTCGGTGTCGAGGGTCTCGTGCTCCTGGGCGTAGTAGCCGATGCGGAGGCCGTGCCCGGCCACCACCGACCCGGTGTCGGGCTCCTCCAGCCCCGCCAGCAGGCGCAGGAGGGTTGTCTTGCCCGCGCCGTTCAGGCCGAGGACGACGACGCGGCTGCCCCGGTCGACGGCGAGGCTCACGTCGGTGAATATCTCCAAAGATCCGTACGATTTCGACAAACCCTCCGCGGTGAGGGGGGTCTTGCCGCACGGAGCGGGGTCCGGAAAGCGGATCCTGGCGACCTTGTCGGGCTGCCGCTCCTCCTCGACGCCCGCGAGCAGCTGCCGGGCGCGCCGGTCCATCTGCTGCGCCGCCTTGGCCTTGGTGGCCTTCGCGCGCATCTTGTCGGCCTGCGCGAGCAGCGCGGACGCCTGCCGCCGCGCGTTGGCCGCCTCGCGCTTGCGGCGCCGCTCGTCGGTCTCCCGCTGCTCCAGGTACTTCGACCATCCGACGTTGTAGACGTCGATCACGCAGCGGTTGGCGTCGAGGTGGAACACCCGGTTGACGACCGCCTCCAGCAGCCCGACGTCGTGGCTGATCACCACGAGACCGCCCTGGTGGGACTTGAGGAAGTCGCGCAGCCACAGGATCGAGTCGGCGTCAAGGTGGTTGGTCGGCTCGTCCAGCAGCAGGGTGTCGGCGCCTGAGAACAGGATGCGCGCCAGCTCCACCCGCCGCCGCTGACCGCCCGACAGCGTCCCGAGAGGCTGGCCCATCACCCGGTCGGGCAGGCCGAGGCTGGAGGCGATCGAGGCGGCCTCGGCCTCGGCGGCGTAGCCGCCGAGCACGTGGAGCCGCTCCTCCAGCCGCCCGTACCGGCGGACGGCCTTGTCGCGGTCGGCGCCCACCGCCCGGGCCATGGCCTCCTCGGCCGCGCGCAGGTCGCGGAAGACCTGGTCCAGGCCGCGCGCCGACAGGATGCGGTCGCGGGCCAGCTCCGTCAGGTCGACGTCGCGGGGGTCCTGCGGCAGGTAGCCGATCGTCCCTGAGGACGTCACGGCCCCCTGTGCGGGAGCGGCCTCACCGGCCAGCACCTTGGTGAGGGTGGTCTTTCCGGCGCCGTTGCGGCCCACGAGACCCACGCGGTCACCGGGGTTGACCCGGAACGTGGCGGACTCGATCAGCAGACGGGGCCCGGCGCGCAGCTCGATGTCCTTGGCGATGATCACAGTGAACAGGGCTCCCCTGACGGACGGCTCGGGCGGACAGGCACGAAGAAGCGCGCCGCGCGGTCCTGCGACCGGGGGCGCGCCTGTGCGGCCTGTCAGTTCGGGAGCGGATCCATCCGGCCAGTATACGGATGCCGCGGCCCGTCTCCCGCCCCCGTCATCGCACCCGACGCCCCGGGAAGGCCGCCCGCGCTTGCCCGAATTGCTCACGAATGTACGACGGATGTGTGAACGCCCTGAACACGGCCAGGAAGGGGGTGAGCGGCGTGCGGCGGACGGCGCGAAGGAGTGAGCGAGATGACCAAGGTCACGACCAATGCGACCGAGGGAACTCCCAACTGGATCGACATCGGCGTGCCCGATGTCGAGCGGGCCAAGGCGTTCTACGGGCCCCTCCTCGGATGGGAGTTCGCCGACGCGGGCCCCGAGGCGGGCCACTACAACCAGTGCCTGCTGCGCGGCGAGCCCATCGCGGGGATGATGCCGAACTCCGACGACCAGGCCGACGCGTACTGGTGGGGTGTCTACTTCGCCGCCGACGACTGCGACACCGTCGTCGAACGCGCCACGGGCCTCGGCGCGGAGGTCGTCATCCCCGCCATGGACGTCATGGACCTCGGCCGCATGGCGATCCTCAAGGACCCGCAGGGAGGCCAGTTCGGCCTGTGGCAGGGCCGTACGCACCCCGGTTCCCGCATTGTGAACGAACCCGGCTCGTTCGTGTGGAATGAGCTGTTGACCCGGGACTCGGAGTCCGCCTCCGAGTTCTACAGGACACTGTTCGGGTACGAGCTGGAGCCGATGGAAGGCGAGATGGACTACGTCGTGCTCCGGCAACCCGACGGCCGCTACGTCGGCGGAATCCAGGGCGACTCGGAGATCGTCCTCGGGGGCGGGAAGGAGCCGGTGCCGTCCTGGACGACGACGTTCGCGGTGGAGGACGCCGACGTGGCCGTCCGAACGGTCCGCGACGGCGGCGGCACGGTCGAGGCCGAGCCGCAGGACAGCCCGTACGGGCGGTACGCCTCCGTCCGGGACCCGTTCGGTGTGCCGTTCAACGTGATGAAGCCGGCGCCCGAGTCCGGGACCTGACCCGGTGTCCCGGCCGCGCTCCCGGCCGGGACACCGGCTGCTCCGTCGGCGCCTCCGGTCGCCTTCCGGCCGCGGCCGCGGGCTCAGTCCCCGCGTTCGGCGGCGAGGCGCCGGGCGATCGTCTGCTGGAGCCGCTGGAGACCGGAGACGCCGACGAGCCCGATCTGGCCTTCGAGGTCGCGCAGGAGCACGTCGTCGTTCGTCACGACCTCCGACGACTGCATCAGCACGGTCCCCTCGCCGGTGAAGTCGAACTGGTGCTCTTCACCGGACCGCGCGCCGACGCCGAAGACCATCTGCGCGGCGCCGAGCACGCCGCGCATGTAGGAGTGGTCGTAGTGGTGGCACGGCGAGGGGCAGTCGGCCCAGCCGAGCAGCGCCTGCGGGTCGACCCGGATGGGCGGCTCGACGAAGTGGACGGGGCCGTTGGAGGCGGCGACGAACCGTCCCGTGCCGAGCAGCGTCAGGAACCCCGGGATGATCGACTGCTTGAGCTCCAGACCCGGCTCGAAGGCGAGGAGGTTCCCGGCCCGGATGGTGAGGTTGCCGTTGTCGAGGTCGTAGGAGTTGACGTCGAAGCCGCGGTCGGCCAGGAGCAGCTTGCCCTGTCCCTGCGCGACGATCCAGTCCTGGGCGTAGAGCGGGGAGTTGAAGGTGTGGGCGACGAGGGAGTCCAGCGGACCGGCCGACAACGACTCGAATCTGATCTGCCCGTAGTAGGCGATCATCTTGCCCTTCTGCGCGAACCACTGCCCGTTGAGGTCGACGCTGAAGGCGTAGGGATTGACGTTGTCGTTGGACGGAAGCGTCGCGGCGTTCCAGGTCTGGGTGCCGAACGTGCTCACGGTCAGATCTTCCTCTCGCTGGCCTGGACGTAGACGACGCCGCTGCCGCTGAGCTGGAGCTGGAACGCCTCGCCGGAGCCCCGCCC